>JAQGIF010000399.1 GCA_028291345.1 Rhodospirillales bacterium
ACTCCCAGTGCTGGCCCGCGAGGACTCCCCCGCAGTGGGCGGCTTCACAGGATCTCTCGGTGCGTAGCTGCGCGGCCAGGAACTCGGCGCCATATCTGCGAAATTCTTACAGGATCGTTGCAGAGCATCGCCTTGTCGCCGCCGACGGGGGTTCAGCTGGCCGGGACCGGTCGTTGCCGCGAGCCACATGACGCGAACTATAGGGCGAGGGCGAAGGCGGTCGCCCTGACGGATGTCAATTTCCGAGCGCGGCAAAGCCGAGGGCACCGGCGCGCCACGTCGAGATTCGCCAATCCGACGCCACAGAATAGACGACCAGCCCGGCGGGCAGCATTTTTGTATAGCGAGCAGCGACAAGCTCACCGCGATGGATCAAGATGAGCCCCCTCCACATCGCTCTTCCCAATTTCCTATGACGGGATGCGGCAATGCGGCGGCCAAAACGCGTTTGGCGCCGGTCGCGGATGCGGTCGCATTGAACGTTCGTCTAGTGGACGCGCTGCCGGCGATCCTGTTTAAATCCACGGCCTCCCAACCATTTTCAAACATCGCGGCCATCATTTCTGGTTGTCATACCGGCCGCCACGCTTCTGACCTATGCGACCGTCCTGCTGGGCGCGGTCCTGTTGGAGCCGGACTGCGCCCGACGGCCTAATGCGGGCATTCGCTGTAGTTTCGGCAATACGGGCTATATCGGAATTCCGGCCGTCTTGCAGAAAATGCTCATCCCGCAGCGGTCCGAACTGGAGCGAGAGCAGATTTGACCGGCGCTTTGCGCGAATCGGGCGCTCAGGGGGGCGGATGCCTAATTGAAGCACCACTGTTCAAAAGCGTAAGGTCTGATCGCAGCGGAGGGAGGACCGCCTCCCCAGGATGTCATGGGAGGAAATGCGCCCGATGGACAAGAAGCAGTACGCAGAAGCAGGGGCGAATTCCCCGTTGGCGACCGAGGATCAGAAAGCGGTCGAGCGCATAGCGCTGAGACTGCTGAAGGAGCCGGCGGTGCAAACAATGATCGCCGACACCGCGCGCGAGATAAAAACCATGGTCCCGCATGGCCCGCTCACCGCCGCAATATTCGATTATGAATTCGAGCAGATGCGATTCATCGGCCTGGAGGCGGCGATCAACATCGACGCCAACTATCCGCGCATCCACGCCGTCAGCCTGTATCCCCACCAGACCGATGGCATCGATATTCCCGGTACCAAGGGCCTGCATCCCAGCCCGGACTATGTCTATCGCCTGGCCCCGGTCGATGATTCGGCCCGCTTCGTGGTGCGTGGACGGAAGCCGCCGGGGGGCCCGCTGGCCTTCGAGGTATCGCTGATCGGGGCGAACGAAGCCACGCAGGGCAATTTGTCGATCAGCGATCTGGCGATCGCGCCGGACGGCGGCTTCACCATCACCGTCGATCCGAATGAAGCCGGCGGTCGGCCGAACCATCTGCAAAGCGCGCCCGGCGCGCAGCAGTTGATCATCCGCGACATCTTCGACGATATCGCGGTGCAGCGCCCAATGGCGCTGACGATCGAGCGGCTGGACCCGCCGAGGCGGCCGGCTTTGACGATCGAAGAAATCATCGCCGGCGTCCCCAAGCAGATGACGAAAGCCATTCGGGGCACAATGGCGGTGACGAACGCGATCAAGGGCGCACCAAACGCGCTGAAGCAGCCCGCCTTCTTCAACCAGGGCGAGACGCTGGTCACCCAGGCCTATTCGATGGGCCATTTCAAGCTGACCGAAGACCAGGCCTTCGTGATCCGAATGACGATGGGATCGGCCGGCTACGCGATTGTGCCGGCGACCAACTATTGGGGCGGCATCGGTGATTTCCTGAATCACCGGACCTGCATCAGTTCCGGACAGGCGGTGCCTAATCCTGACGGAAGCTATACTTACGTGGTCGCGCGCAAGGACCCGGGTGTCGCCAACTGGGTCGAAACCGACGGTCTGGACGAGGGCATGCTCTGCGTGCGCTGGACCGCGTTTGGGCAGAACGAGGGTCCGATGCCGACGCTGGAAGCCAAACTTGTCACCCTGGCGGATATCGAATCCGCCCTGCCGCCTGGTACGCCCCGCTATGACGCTGCCGCCCGTCAGGAGCGGATCGCGAAGCATGCCCGGGACTATTCCTCCTGGAGCCGGGGGTGAGAGGCTCGTTTGTTGCTAGGTAGCCGGCACGTCGTTCAGTCCCAGGATGGCGCACGCCGTCTCAGCCAAGCTGGGCCGGGATAGATTGGCAAGATAGTCGGCCCGGCCCCTGGCCGTTTCCGCAGTCAGTTCAGGATGGGTCGAAACCCAGAAATCGCCTCTGGCGATACCGTCGAAAATAATCCGCGCAGCCTCCATCGGCTGCATGCTGTCGGCCAGCATGTCCCTCATGACGCTGCGATGATGATGTTCGGCAATTCCCGCGCCTTTGGCGGCCTCGAAGATGCCCGTGGCGACCGGGCCCGGCATGATCGCCGAGACATGGATCGGCTTTTTCTGCATCTGCATTTCCAGATACAGGCACTCGGTGAAGGACAGCACTGCATGCTTGCTGCAGATATAGGCCGTCTCGACGGGAAAGATGCTGATGCCGCCGACCGACGCGACGTTGGCGATATATGCTGGCGCCCCATGCTCCAGCATGCGAGGCGCGAAGGCGCGGACGCCGTTCACGACGCCCAGTACATTGATCTTGAGCGTGCGTTCCCAAAGATCGGCCGGAATATCCCAGACATAGCCGATAGTTTCGACGCCGGCGTTATTGACTAGCAGTCGAACGTCGCCGAACCCCTCGTAGGTTGTGGCCGCCAGGCGATCGAGTGCGGCGGCATCCGCCACATCTGTCGGCACCGGCAAAGCCGCGCCCCCGGCAGCACGAATCTCCGCCGACACGCGCTCGATGCTGGCCGCGTCGATATCGGCCAGAACGACTCTCATGCCGATCGCCGCAGCCGCCCGTGCAAGCGCCTCACCGATGCCGTTGCCGGCTCCAGTGATGACGGCGACACCGTCCCTGAACGCATCCAGTGTCACGTTTCGTTGGGCACACCGAAATAGTCCTGATATCGTTTGTACTTAGCCCGCTCGGCGATGGCGATGGGATCCTCGCGGTCGGTCTTCTTGTATTTCTGACTATTGCCGTGCGAGCTCTTGTGCCGCGACTGGAGGTGGTCGTTCATTGCCTTGAAAGCCGCCGGATCGATATCGAGCCCAAGTTCCCGATAGGTCTTTTCCATCATCGCCATCGGATCATCCATGAATGTCTTATATATGAAGTTGCTGTACGACCCCTTCTTGATAATGCCCTTTTCGATCCAGTCGATGGCGTTGTCCCACAGCGCGGCGCGATCATCCGCCAGGATCCATTCGTCAAGCACGCCGCCGCCGTACGGATCGTCGGTCCGCCAGTAGAGGATCACGCCCAGCACATTCACGACCGAATCGCCCGAGGCGATCGGATCGCGGTGGGTGAAGATGATCTTGGCGTCGGGATAAGCCTCCAAAAGCTGCGGGATACGCGGCAGGTGGGTCGGGTTCTTTAGAAGCCAGTGCTTCCCCTTATACTTCCACTGCAGCAATTTCAGCGTCCGCTTGTGCCATTCGAAATGCTCGGAAACGTCCTGCTCGGCGAAGTATTTTTCATAGGACGGGACCTGGAAGGCGGTCGCCCAGACCTCGGACAGGAAGGCCGGATAGGTGAACTCGATATCCTCGACCGGCAGATTTCCGGCCCAGGCATGCATCGTCGCCCATTCCGGCGACGCGGCATGGACGACATCCGACAGCTCCTGTGCTTTCTGGATGCGCGGGTCGGTTGTGTAAGTCGCTTCTTCCGGCGCGGGCACGGGGAACAGCGATTCCCACTTCTGGACAGACCGGAACTGCGGATCGTGGGACAGCACCTCCTGCAGGATTGTGGTGCCTGAGCGGCCGAAGCCGATGATGAACACCGGCTCCTTGATCACCTCGTCCCCGATCTCAGGGTGTTTCTTGTATTCCTCGGTGATCCTAAGGCGGGCCTCCAGATATATAATGAAATCGGAGCGGGTCAGGATACGGCCGAACGGCGTCAGCTTCGCCTCGTTCTCGATCGCCTCCAGCAGCTTCGCGAAATGCTTGCGCCAGCGGTCGTCGGCGCCGAAATCGGTGAGACCGGTATTGGCGACCGCCTCGGCGATCAGCGATTCCGGCGTCAGCGGCACGATGCTCCTGATATTCATTAGAGCACCGATCTCATTGAATTTCGCCAGCCATTCGGGTCGCGGCGGCGGCGTCCATACCGCCCGCCTGTCGAACGCTTCCATTCGTCTCTCCCCCCGAATACGTCGTTGAAGGCCTACGGCCACAGACCGTCTATTCAACCCAGCCGAGCGGAAACGCAAAGGTCATTTCCAAGCAACATAGCCGACATTTCTGCTCTCACGCAGCGACTATTGCAGGTCCATCACACTCCGCCTCCAGTCGCCGCTTTCGATCTCCGCCTTGAATATCTTTTCCCGATATCCGGAACGTGCCCCGCACTTTGCAGCCAATTCTCGGTAACGCGCAGGGGTCATGCCCTTCCAGGAATTGAACGCCCGCGTGAAGGCTTTCGAAGAACTGAAGTCGAGATGGGCAGCAAGCTCGTCGATAGTGAGAGTCGACCTGTCGAGATATTGGACAGCCAGCTCCATGCGCGCCTCTTCCTTGATTGTGCGGATCGAGCTCCGTTCATCATCCAAGCGGCGCCGCAGGGTGGCGCCGCTAAGTCCCAGCGACGCCGCCAGTTCCGACGTGGTGGGAAGAGCCTGACCGCGATATAGCGTTGCCTTATAGTGCGCGCGCACGGTGTCAGACCATGACTGCGCCTCCCGCTGCGGCAGCGAACTGTCGAACGGGAAATATTTAAGAAACTCGACCAGGTCGAGATGACTTTTGACGATCGGCCGGGTCAGCTGTTTTGCCGAGAAACGCATCTCATTCCGGTCGCAGCCGAATTTGAGAGAGCTGTAGGGCGATAGCCGCCGCGCATCCGATTGCATCGACAGATCAAAATCCGTGAAGAAAGCAACATCATGGAGGTCCTCGCCGATCAGCCAGCCGAACAGGCGATGGAAGACCGAGAAGGCGTTCAGCACAAATATGAATTCCCAATCGACCTCGGCGGGGAAGGTCTGGATCTCCAGGATCGCGCTGGCGCCCTGGCGGTGAAGCTTAAGGCATCCCTGACTACCATGTTGAAGATTCAGGATATCGATCTGCCTGACGATCGCCTCTTCCAAAGTGCTGCATTGCAGACATCCGTAGCACATCAGGTCGAAATCCAGCCGGCCCATGATTTGACGGTTGCCACTGCTGAAGGCAGCGGTGGCGGTCAGGAGACAGGTCCGGACGATCGTCGAAAAATGAGGCCTATTCAGACAGAGTATCTTGCCGGTTTCGACGTCGTCGAGAGTAAACGACAAATTGCATTTACGTAGAATTGTATTGGGGTCCACGCCGAGCTTCGACGTCTTTCTGAGCAATGTGCGAACATGCACTATCGGCGAATATCCGATTGTAGCGTCTTTGTTCATTATTTTCCCCGTGATGGCTCCCATTACATTGATTTTTGCGCATCGTTTCCGTCTTGCATAGCAAAAGACCGCTCCACCGGGTTGCAGAAAGATGCTCGTCTGCTGACGGTGCGGCGCGTGAGCAGATTTACCTCCTGTTTGCTTAGATTCGTGGTCCCATTCATCGATACCGACCCAATAAGATAACCAATCGAGGAGCCGTCGAACGAATACGCACATCCGAATTTAAAGCGGCCGAAGGCTAGGGAAAAGCAATGCGCGGAACGCGGCGCGTTTTACGCATTGCTCTTTGACCAGCCCAAAAGATTGAAACGAAAAAGAGTCGGGGGAAGCATGACCTACGGTAACGCGATGAGATGGCGGCTGCTTGGATGCGCGGCCTTGGTATTATTGGCTGGGATTCCGCAAGCGCGTGCACAAATCCAACCGGTAGCGGCACCCGCCCCGGATCAGGCCTCTGTCGGGCTTGAGGAAATCACGGTCACCGCCCGTCGCCGGGAAGAAAAGCTGCAGGATGTACCAACGGCTATCGCCGCGCTGAACTACAAGGAACTCACCGATCGCCAGATACTCCAGGTTGAGGATCTCGGCACGACAATCCCCAGCGTTCACATCGTTCCGCAGAATGGCACCGCCAATATTCCGCAGATCAGTATTCGCGGCGTGACCGGCGGCAATTTGAACGCCGAAGTCGACAGCCCCATTGCCATGTATATTGATGGCGTTTATCTGGCCCGCTCGGGCGGCGCGTCATTCGACCTGGCCGATCTGGAACGAGTCGAAGTATTGCGGGGACCGCAAGGGACCTTGTTTGGGCGAAATTCCGAAGCCGGCGCGATCCATTTTATCTCGAAAGCGCCGACCGGCGAATTCGGCGGCCATCTCGAAACCACCTTCGGCAACTATAATCTGCGCCGGGTCAAGGCGACTGTAGACCTGCCCGAATTCGACAATATTTCGCTTCGAATCAGTGCGCTCCACACCGAACGCGACGGCTATATCAAGAACACGACGCCGGGCGTAACCGTTCAGGTCCCACAACCCTTCGGCCCGCAAGTTTCGACCAAAACCCTCGGCGATGACGACGAAACTGGGGTGATGGTCGCAGCCCGCTATACCAGCGACAATCTGATCATCGACTACAAATTCGATTTCACATCGCAATACGCCGAGGCCGAGGCGCAGCATGTCGTCGGGTTCGATACTGGCGCCTTCGGCAAGACCATTTTCGACCTGCAGCCGCTGGTCGGCGGCCAGAATGTTTTCGGGCCGGGATATCGCAGCTCGCTGCCCGCGCTCACCAGCGACGATCACTTTATGATCTACGGTCATAATCTGACCGCGGAATATACGATCGACGACACTCTCTCGCTCAAGAGCATCACCGCCTACCGGATGGTGCAGGAAGGCGGCGGCTTCAACACCAATGAAGGCGATATCATTATCGCACCCTTCACGGTGCCGGGTACAGGGCTGGTGGCAGGCGAGATTTCCTGCCTTCTCTGTTCCATCCCGAAACGGTCGCAGCATCAGATTTCCGAAGAGCTGCAATTGATCGGTACCGAAGAAAAGTTCGACTATATCGGTGGTCTGTATTTCTTCGACGAGCGAGCGTTCCAGAACGACGTCGCCTATATCCTGAAATCCTTCCAGCAAACCGCTCCCAACATGCTGAACCCTGGTCCGCTGACGCCCGCCGATTATCTCAGCGGGTCGCTCAATCGCGCTCAGAACCGGTCGGTCGCCGCCTATCTGCATGGGACGTTCCATGTGACGGATAGTTTCGACATCGCCGGCGGCCTTCGTCACACCGAAGACCGCCGCTATGCCGGTTACTGGACCACGACCGTTCACGCCACGCCTGGCCAGGAATTCCTCCCACCAGGACCCGGCGGCACATTCAGTAAGGATTTCTCCCACACCGATTATGAAATCACCGGGACCTATAAGCTGTTTCCCGACGTCAATATCTATGGACGCGTCGCCACCGGCTATGTGTCCGGCGGAGTGCTGCATGGCCATGACTATGATCCGACCACCAACACCACCTATGAGATGGGCCTAAAATCGGAATGGCTCGACCATAAGCTGCGCCTGAATGTTGCGTTGTTCGAAGAGGATCAGACGAACCTTCAAGTCCTGCAGTTCAACCCGAACTTCGGCGTGTTCTTCATCAATAGCGGCAACAACCATACGCACGGCATCGAAATTGAAGCTTCGTACGTACCGATCGCCGGCCTAACGCTGGCGGCGGATTTCGGCTACGACCACTTCGGGGAATCGAACGGCTTTCGGACGCCGCAACCGGACACGACCCTGTTCCTGTCTGCCGAATATCGGACCCAGCCGCTTTGGAACGGGATCGCTTTGTCGGCGCGGTTGGATGGTAATTACCAATCGCGTTACACGCAGTATCAAAATCCGGCCGCCGATCCGGTGCTGGATGCGCAACTCTTCACGCCGGCATTCTGGCAGATGGACGCGCGTGTCTCGGCCTTGAACATTCCAATGGGCACCACTTCCGGCCGCGTGTCGATTTGGGGCAAGAACCTGACGGATGCGCGATACCTCAATTATACCGCGCCATTCGGGCTCTATATTCCGGGCCAATATATGGCGCCACGCACCTTTGGGGCCGACCTATCGGTCGAGTTCTGATAATTAGGCAGTCAAATTCCCGACGGTGCTGGCATTTGCGGACATGTCGCCGTGTTTGAATTTTTCAATACGATAGAGGGAGGACGGTGATGACTGAGTTTCTGGACAGGCGTGTCGGATGGACGCCCCCGCCGCGGCCGGCGTGGCTGGCAAAGTTGAACGAGTTGGGCGACCTCATGAACGCCAAGAGCATCGTGCCGCTCGACGCAGAGTCCCTGACCCACGAGGCGATGCGCAACACCGGGCTCAGCGACTTCGGCGAAGACGGCTGGCGGGACCATTTCCGCGTGCTGCTTGACGCTATCGAGAAAGAGGCGAAACTGACGCTCTTCGGGCGAATACTCACCCGCTCCGACTTCCTGATCTATCTCGAGGCGCGGTTAAAAATCGCTGAGATCTACAAGCGGCATCCCGAGATCGACGACGAGATCGTGAAAGAACCGGTATTCATCATCGGCTTCGGTCGTTCCGGCACGACGATCCTACAGGAAGTGCTTTCACAGGACCCGCAATTCCGCTCGGTTCAACGCTGGGAGGCCCTGTTTCCGGTACCCCCGCCGGAGACAGCGACATACAAAACCGACCCCAGGATCGAAGTCGCGCGCGGCCTTGTCGAGGTCGTCCACACGGCGTCGCCCGAGTGGCAGAAGATGCATGCCTGGGGCGCGACCATCCCGGTCGAGGATATCGAGTTCACCTATTCGGGATTCCTGTCGGAGGTCTTCGGCCTGGCGTTCCGCATTCCCAGCTATGAGCGCTATTTCGCGACCCAGGATCCCAGCTATCATTTCAACTGGCACAAGCGGCTGCTGAAGTTGCTGCAATGGAAGCATAAGGGAAAACATTGGCTGCTGAAGAACCCCACCCACTTGGAGCGAATCCCGTATCTGCTCAAGGCCTATCCGGACGCCAAATTCTTCTTCACCCACCGCGACCCGATCACCTCGACCGACTCAGTGATCCATGTCCAGGGCAATGTCTTTTATTGGCGGACGGACGACCCGCTGGGCGGCGATATGATGGACGAATGGGTGATTCCGGAAGCGCGCGCCAAGTTGTGGGATCCCGTCATCGACTGGATAGAGGACGGAACGCTGCGTAAAGGCTCGTACACCAACTTTATCTATGCCCGGTTCATGAACGACCCGCTGGGCGCGATGGAAAGAGCCTATCGGGAACTTGGGCTGGACATAGAGCCCGACGCGTTCGCGCACATGAAGGCGTTCCTCGACATGAAGAACAAAGGCACCCATGGCAATAGCCAGAAGTATGAGAGAATCGCCGAAGATGATCCCGCCGCCGCCGCCGAACGACTGCTCTACAAGCGATACCAGGACTTCTTCGACATACCGAACGAGCCCCGATCTGCTTGAGAAAAGTTGCCCTGCGTACGAGACAATGACGTTCCAAGGATGAGGCGAGCCGCCACATCTGAACATCAGTGTGACCAAGGCGCCTTCGATCTTGGGCCGGGACCTGCGCGGTTAGGCGCGGATCCACGGCCGCGGATCAGGCCGCTTTCGCTACGGTGCCGTGCGGATCGAGGACGAACTTCTTTGCCGCGCCCTTGTCGAAATCGGCATAGCCCTTGGGCGCGTCCTCAAGCGAGATCACCTGCGCGTTGACGATTTCCGCGATCGGAATGCGATCGTGCAAGATCGCATGCATGAGCTGCCGATTATAGCGCAAGGTCGGCGTCTGGCCGGTATGGAAGGAATGCGATTTCGACCACCCCAAGCCAAAGTTGAGCGACAGCGACCCCTTAGCGGACTGCTGGTCACGCGCTCCCGGATCTTGGGTCACATAGAGGCCCGGGATGCCGATTGAGCCGGCGTAGCGTGTGACCTCCATCGCCTGGTTGAGCACGACGGCCGGCTCTTCGTTACCACCGTGTCCTTTCGCCTCGAAGCCGACCGCGTCGATGAAGCTGTCCACGACCGGCTCCCCGATGACCGCGTCGATGAGTTCGGCCAGCCGGTCGTGGGCGTTGAGATCGATCGGCTCGAATCCCACCTTTTTTGCATGCGCCAAGCGTTCCCTGTTGGTGTCGCCTATCATCACCACCGCCGCCCCGAGAATGCGGGCGGACGCCGCCGCCGCCAGTCCGACCGGCCCGCAACCCGCGATATAGACCGTCGAACCGACGCCGACCTGCGCCTTGACCGCGCCGTGAAAGCCGGTCGGCAGGATATCGGTCAACATGGTCAAGTCGCGGATCCTGGCGAGCGCCTGGGCCTTGTCGGGAAACTTCAGCAAATTGAAATCAGCATAGGGCGTCATAACGTAGCGCGCCTGTCCACCGATCCAGCCGCCCATGTCCACATAGCCGTAGGCGCCGCCAGGGCGACCGGGGTTTACCGTAAGACAGACGCCGGTGTCTCCGGCGCGGCATGTGCGGCAGCGCCCACAGGCGACGTTGAACGGTACCGACACGATATCGCCGATATCGAGAAATTCCACGTCAACGCCCTTCTCGATCACCTCTCCAGTGATCTCATGGCCGAGCACGAGCCCGGCCGGAGCCGCCGTGCGACCCCGAACCATGTGCTGGTCCGATCCACAAATATTGGTGGAGACGATCTTCAAAATCACGCCATGGTTGATCTTGCGACCACGCGGATCCTCGAATTTCGGATCGGCGATGTCCTGAACTTCGACCACGCCCGGCTTTATATAGACGACACCACGATTCTCGCTCATAGAACCACTCCTCGAATGGCGCGTTAAATTCAGAGTGCGGCGGCCGCCGCCTCGACGATCTCCTGGTCCTGAGCGCCGGTGCCGCCGCTGACGCCGACCGCGCCGACCACGCTGTTACCGCTTTTCAACGGCAAGCCGCCTGCGAAGATCATCACCCGGCCGTGGTTGGAAACATGAATGCCATAGAACTGCTCGCGCGGCTGGGCAAACCCGGCCAGCTGCTGGGTGGCAATGTTGAAAGCCCGCGATGTGAAAGCTTTGTTAATTGCGATATCGATGCTGCCCAGCCATGCATCGTCCATGCGAGCGAACGCGAGCAGGTTTCCGCCGGCATCCGCAACAGCGATGTTGGACGGCGAATTGATCTCCTTCGCCTTGGCGATACCCGCCTCGATCACGCGCTGCGCGTCATCGAGCGTTACGGATGTAATTGCATGCATACCCCCCTCCTCTGTCGGAAATGGGACCGCCGGCAAATGCACGAAACGGAAGTTGCCAGCACTCAGGGCAGCCTGCGGCATGTCTTGAGCAACACAGAGTAGCCCTCGGCTGTTCCATGCTGAGACTTACTTTTTATGAGGGTT
Source organism: Rhodospirillales bacterium (assembly GCA_028291345.1). Classification (GTDB taxonomy): domain Bacteria; phylum Pseudomonadota; class Alphaproteobacteria; order BOG-932; family Roseiterribacteraceae; genus BOG-932. The sequence goes on from JAQGIF010000399.1 coordinate 11,492, forward strand.
TGGACCTCGACCTTCAGATTATGAACCCGCATCCCCGCAGCGTGCGGCTGAAGCCTGCGAGCCGACGAGTGGGGACGCCCGGCTCTGCAGTGCTGGGGCCTGTAGCCTTGCCCGTGTGAACTGGAAAATAACTCGCGGCCGGCAAAGACCCTGAAGCCGCCAGTCGAATCGGAGTCAAGCCGTTTTGAACTTGGCCGCCTCCTCCGAGCCGCCTGTCGCGTTACCGGCGCTGTAGGAGTGAGCCCCTGTTCC
>JAQGIF010000352.1 GCA_028291345.1 Rhodospirillales bacterium
ATTCATCGCAGAATCGAGGTTGCGCACAAGCTCAAGCAGCTGGTTGCCGCGAACCGTCCGCGCGCGGTTGATCAGCCAGCGCGCGTCGATCGGGAAATTGCCGTCGGCGCGCGGCCGCACGTAATCGGGGAAGAGCGGCAACGCGCGCTTCTTCTCGCCGATATCGATCGCTTCGGACGCCTTGGCTGCAAGCTGCCAGAATTCGTTCGGGTCTCGCGCGCGCTGCTTCTTTACCGCAGTATATTGCGCGACCCTGGGCGGACCGAGCACGTCGATCTCGAGGCCAAGCGCCTCGGCTAATGCTGTCGATTGCCCGGCATAAAGATATTCGTTGGGTCCCATGCTCATCAAGTTCCGGACGGCATCCGGATTGGCGATATTGTCCTCACCGATAAACGAGATCTGCCCCTTGGGTCTTCCCTCGATATTGCTCAGATACTGGTTGTTGCGCCGCGCCTCGGCGACAAATTGCGCGGACGCGATCTGCATTGCGGCGAGCGAGCGCACATGGCTGCCGAGCCCCTTGGCGGTATGGCCGGTATGCGCCGGTGGCTCGGTCGCATCGACCAGCGCCTGGGGGTCCTCGGTCCAGGGCTGAAGCACCAGATCGGGCTTCAGTTTGGCGATCACCGCGCCAGTGCCTTTGCCCTTCGCATCCGGCGCGAAGCCCGAAATATGATCCTGATGCCGGTGCGTTGCGACAACTGCGGCCAGCTTGCCTCCCGAACGCTTTGTGATGTCGTCGGCGATGTCGGCCATCCACGTCTTCGGCGCATCGTCGGGCAATTTGGTGGTGCCGAAATCGACCAGTACATGCTTTTCCGACGTATCCTGATAGGCGAAGCTCAACAGGAAGCAATCACCGAAGCCGACCTGGTAGGTGCGGATGCTGACGCTTAGCGGGGCGGACATGGATCGCCCTCCATCGTGCGGTTCATGTGCATGAGCGCGAAGCGACTGCGCGGATCGGGTGGCTGGTCGAAATAACCGCCTGCGAACAGGTGAGCGATGCGCTGCGACTGGCGCAGGCGATCGGCGCGGCTCAGGAGCAAGTGGTTGGCGATCTGGTATTTGACCTGGCCATATTCGTCGAAGACGATCGTCCCACCACCAAGGATCGATACCCGCCGCCATCCCGGCAACTCTGTCGGCATCGTGACCTTGAAATCGCTGGCGAGTTCCTTGGCGGTGAGCGTCAGGCGCTGGACATATTCGACGATCGTTTCGCGCAGGATGAAGCCGTCGGGCGCGATGCGGATGCTCGGGCGGACCGACTGGATGTCGATATAGCCCAGATCGCTAAGTTCGAGTGGCGTGCGGTTCTCCCAGACGAAACGGAACACTTCCTCCCGGTCGCGCAGCATCGAGTCGAAATGGGTCCGGCTATAGACGAATTCGCGGTCGCAGCGGCTCCACGAGCCGTCCGCACCGGTACTGCGCGGCTCAATGCCATAGCCCCGGAAGTTACGCAGCAGCGCATCGCGATAGCCATATTTGTCGTCAGGAACGACCTCGCGGTCGACGGTTAGCAGCGCCGACAGATAGTCCGAAAAACTCAGATCGACCGGCGGACAATAGTCGATCGCGCGGATCGCCATGGTGAGGAGGTGATCGGCCGCCCTTGCCCCTTCCTCGACCACGAGGCTTCGGTCTTTGAACCCGGCGCGCATCGTGCCGATCCGCGCCAAACGGCCGACCCAGATATCGAGAAAGGCATTAAGCATGGCGGCGACGACCAGTTCCCCGCGGACATGCTCTTCGGCATAATCGGGATCGTCGAGATAGTTATGCCCTTGCGGGATGGTGATCGAGCGCCGGAGTGGCTCGCCCCGCACTCGCGACAAGGCCTCGCCAACCTGTTTGGCGAGGCCGAACAGCGCGGTCTGACGAAGCACCTCGGGCGTCAGCTGATCGACCGCAATCAGCCCCTCAGTATCGTCTCCCGGCAACAAGGTCGACACGATCTCGGGCAAAGAGAAGATCGAGAGCAGAGCCACGACATCGGCAAAGCCTTCGTGGAAGGCGGCCTGATCTGGAAGCGACGGCTCAAGCAGGCCGGCGCGCAACCCGTCGAGGATCGCGTGCGTGGTCTCGTGCGCGATCACATCGTGCGAGAGACAGGTGCAAACGGTCGTCTCAGCCTCGCCGACGAGCGCCCGGAAATAGCCGAAGAAGATGCTGCGATCCTCACGCGAATAGAAAGCATTGGGATCGGCGGCGGCATGAGGGACGAGGTGCAGCTGATGCCCAGCACAACCCCAAGGCACGCGACGCCCGAGCGCGAACTCAAAGCGCGCCAGAATCCGTATCGCTATTGCATAGACATTCTGGGCATGGAAGCGCGGGTCGGCAAGCAGGGTTTCGTCCGGAACCTCGCGATAAGGATCGTCCTCCTCGACGAGCGCGGAGCTCAAATCGAGCTGCTGGTAGAGCGTGTTGGTCGACGCATCATAGTCGACGACATTGATGCGGTAGCCGCATGGCCCTGGCAGCAATTGCTCAGCCGGAACCTCCACCTGAGCCCGCACCAGCTCTCCGCCGCGCTTGACGGCCGGATCCTGCGCAAGGATGGTCAGCCGCCTCGTGGTGCGAAGACTGTGCCTGGTACCGGCCACATTGCGCATCGCGTTCCCCCGCAAATCGCCGGCGAGAGCATAACGCATCTGCGCCTCACGTCACGGCCAAGTTCAACCAATCCGGCGGCTACATGGCATTCAGCCATCGACAGTTAGGCCCAAGACAGGTGTTAGATCGATGTAATTGCCAACAGCAGCTTTCAGGAGGTCGTGAGCGCCCACTGAAGGGCAGCCATTGGACGCGCAGCAGACCCGCCTTTGTGCGCGCTATTCTACGCTAGAGCACTCCCGCCCTTTAAAGCGACTTCACATCATCCTGAAATTGGGCGCAGATCGAACCAGCGAGGCAAAGATGGAGAACGCCAGCTCAGCGGAGTGAAATACGGACTGCAACGACATTGCGCGACGGCGAAAATCGCCGTCGAAACTATGCTATTGCCGCCGTTTCCCCTCACTCCCACTCAATCGTTCCCGGCGGCTTCGACGTGATGTCGTAAACCACTCGGTTGATCCCCCGCACCTCATTGATGATCCGGGTCGCGACCAGCCCCAGGAACTCATGCGGGAAGGGATAGAAGTCCGCAGTCATGCCGTCGGTCGAGGTGACGGCGCGCAAAGCGCAGGCTTGGTCGTAGGAGCGGCCGTCGCCCATCACCCCGACGGTCTTGACCGGCAGCAGCACCGCGAAAGCCTGCCAGATGGCGTCGTAGAGGCCGTGGGAGCGGATTTCCTCAAGGAAGATCGTATCGACCTTGCGCAACAGGTCGAGCTTGTCGCGGGTGATGTCGCCCGGGATGCGGATGGCGAGGCCCGGGCCGGGGAAGGGATGGCGGCCGACGAAATGTTCGGGCAGGCCGAGTTCGCGGCCCAGCACGCGGACCTCGTCCTTGAACAGCTCCCGCAAGGGCTCGACCAGCTGCAGCCGCATCCGTGCCGGCAGGCCGCCGACATTGTGGTGCGACTTGATGGTGACGCTGGGGCCGCCGGTGAAGGACACGCTTTCGATGACGTCGGGATAGAGCGTGCCTTGTGCCAGATAGTCGGCCCCGCCCAGTTTCTTCGCCTCGGCCTCGAAAACCTCGATAAACGTACCGCCGATCGCCTTACGCTTGGCCTCCGGGTCGGTCAGGCCGGTGAGCGCGCTCAGGAATTGATCGGTGCCAGGAACATGGACCAGCGGAATATTGAAATGGTCGCGGAACAGAGTCACGACCTCATCGGCCTCGCCGGCGCGCAGCAATCCGTTATCGACGAAGATACAAGTCAGCTGCTCGCCGATCGCCTCGTGCAGCAGCATCGCGGTGACCGCGCTGTCTACGCCGCCCGACAGTCCGCAGATCACGCGCTGCGAACCGACCTGCGCGCGGATGCGGGCAATGGATTCTTCGCGGAAGGCAGCCATCGTCCAACCGCCGTCGCAGCCGCAGATATCGTGCGTGAAGCGGCGCAGCAGGTCCGCCCCGTGCGGCGTGTGGACGACCTCGGGGTGGAACATCAGGCCATAATAACGGCGCGCATCGTCGGCGATGATCGCAAACGGCGCGCCTTCGCTGACGCCGACGGTGCGAAATCCCGGCGGCAGCTTGGTTACGCGGTCGCCGTGGCTCATCCAGACCTGCTCACGGTTGCCTACGGACCACTTACCTTCGGTGAGGGCGCAATGTTCGATGATATCGACGAAGGCACGCCCGAATTCCCGAGTGTCGCCGACCTCGACCGTGCCGCCCAGTTCCTGGCAAAGGGTCTGCTGGCCATAGCAAATGCCCAGGACCGGCAGGCCTAGACCGAACAGACCGGCAGCGGGAACGGGCGAGCCGAACTCTATGACGGAAGCTGGGCCGCCCGAAAGAATGACGCCTTTCGCACCGAAATCCCGGATACGTTCGATCGTCACGGAGAAAGGCAGAATCTCACAATACACGCCGCTCTCGCGCACCCGCCGTGCGATCAATTGGGTGAGCTGCGACCCGAAATCCAATATCAGGATACGGTCGTGATGGGCTTGTTCGGCGGGCTTATCGGATGGCATCAATGTTCCTACCGCAGCGGCATAAGGTTTGGGCAATACAGGATCGAATGGGTGCTATTCCCGCACGGTCGGGGTCATGCTGGCCAAGATTCTGAGGTCGCGCCAGCCCAGTGCGATTTCGTTAACGGATTCGCCGAAGAACGGCTTACGCACCTGCATCAGGATCGATCCGGACAGATGCTGGTAAAAGCCGACGGCCGAGCGGTTGCTGGACAGCGCCCAGACCAGCGCCGACTCCATACTCCGCGCACGCAGAACCCTTGCCATCGCTGCCATTAGCCGCACACCGTGTCCGCGCCGTTGGAAGGTCGGCAGCAGATAAAGCAGGTAGATCTCACCATCATAGGCCCGCAATATCGGATCGCGACCGCCGCGCCGGGGGCCTGCAACGCCAAAGCCAACGACGCCCTCGTCCGCGCCTTCGAGCACCAGCGAAATGACGCGGTCGTCGGTTCGTTCCAGCGAGCGGCGCCAGTGGCGTGCATCCCAGGCGGTTTCCACCCGGGCCAGCGATTCGGGGCTAAGCTGCCTGGCATAAGTCGCGGCCCAGGAGATGCGCTGCACCCTGGCAATATCTTCGGCGTCGACCGGTCCTGCGGGGCGGATGAAGATTTCCATAACCCTATCTTCGCCAAATCGCCGATTCGTTCCAATGGATAATTCAGATTGTGGTCGGATCCGGTACGATTTCCGGCATGTCTGTCGCAGCTTCCGGTAATTTGCGCTCGAACATCGCGGCGAAGAACCCGTCCGTTCCGTGTGTGGCGGGCGTCAAGCGCAGATACGGCGCAGAGGGTACAGCGGGACCGCCGTTCGGCCAAACCGCTTCGCGCCAGATATCGGCGGCGGAGATTGCGGTGAAATCCGGATGGGCGGCGAGAAATGCTTCCGCATGATCTTCGTTCTCCGCGGGCAGCATCGAGCAGGTGGCATAGATCAGGCGACCACCTGGCTTAACCAGCCGCGCGGCGCTTTGCAGCAATCGACGCTGGAGCGGCATCAGGTCGGCGAGGCCCGGTCCGAGCGACCGCCAGCGCTGGTCGGGATTGCGTCGCCAAGTTCCGGTTCCGCTGCACGGTGCATCGACCAGCACGCGGTCGAATCGCCCCTTGTGACGCTTGATCCAGGGGTCGGTCTCGCCGGAGATCGGCTGAGTCTGGATATTATGGGCGCCGGCGCGGCGGAACCGTTCCTTCGCGCGCAGCAGCCGGTTAGCCAGCACATCGCTCGCAGTCACGCGGCCCTTATTGTTCATGGAGGCGGCCATAGCCAATGTCTTGCCGCCGGCGCCGGCGCAGAAATCCATGACCTCCTGGCCCGGACGAGCATCGGCTATCAGGGCGACGAGTTGGGATCCTTCGTCCTGGATTTCGATCGTGCCGTCCCGATAGAGCGGATGAGCCATGACCGAGGGACGTCCTGCTAGCCGGATTCCGATCGGCGACAGATGCGTCGCCTCCGCCGGGAGCCCGTCTGCGTTCAGCCGGGCGATGACGTCGTCGCGGTTTCCCTTCAGCACATTGACGCGAAGGTCGAGGGGCGCAGGATGTTTCAGAGCCTCCATCTGGGTCAGGAAGTCATCACCCAAGGCGCGCCGCAGTTCCGGCTCGGCCCAGGGCGGGCATTCGGCCCGGACTCCCTCGGGCATGTCCGGATGTTCCAGCGTGCGCCCTTCGAGCCGGCGGGCTAGGCCAAGCTCATCCTGAGATAGCTGAGCAGGGGCGTAGGGGCCGCCGGAGAACAGCCGCTCGACCCTGATGGTCGTGAACCCTTCGCCCAGCAGCATGTCGGCTAGAAGCAAACCGGTCGGAGTCGGCTCGGCGCCGGCTCGTTGCAACCGCCAGGTCAGGCGGGCACGGCGGCGCATTGCTCGATAGACCGAAGCTGAAATGTCGGCACGGTCCTTCGAACCGATAAAGCGACGCTCGCGGAAATAGGCGGAAACGGTCGCGTCAGCGGGGCGCGGCGTCGAGTCGACCAGCCCCAGAAGCTCGATCGCGGTCGCTAAACGGGCCGGCGGCGTCACGGACGCCTACATGTGACGATGGTCACTCGCTGGCGCGATAGTTCGGCGTTTCCTGCGTGATCTGGATGTCGTGCACATGGCTTTCGCGCAAGCCGGCATTGGTGATCCGCACGAATTCCGCATTTTGCTGCAGTTGGGCGATCGTGGCGTTGCCCGTATAGCCCATGGCGGCTTTCAGACCGCCAATCAGCTGGTGCAGCACTGGGCCGACCGGACCGCGATAGGGGACGCGGCCCTCGACGCCCTCGGGCACCAGTTTTAGCTGGTCGCGAACTTCGGCCTGGAAATAGCGGTCGGCCGAACCGCGCGCCATGGCGCCCAGCGAACCCATGCCGCGATAGCTTTTATAGGAACGGCCCTGATAAAGGATGACCTCGCCTGGAGCCTCTTCGGTACCCGCCAGAAGGGAGCCCAGCATGGCGCAGTCCGCCCCGGCCGCGAGCGCCTTGGCTAGATCGCCTGAAAACTTGACGCCGCCATCGGCGATGACCGGTACGCCGGTGTCGCGGCAGGCCTCAGCCACATCCATGATGGCGGTCAATTGCGGCACGCCAACGCCGGCCACGATACGGGTCGTGCAGATCGATCCGGGTCCAATTCCGACCTTGATGGCATCCGCCCCGGCATCGATCAGCGCTTTTGCGCCACCGGCGGTTGCGATATTGCCGGCGACGATCTGCACAGAATTCGAGAGACGGCGAACCGCTGCGACGGTCTTCAGCACGCCATCGGAGTGGCCATGCGCGGTATCGACGACCACTACGTCAGCTTCGGCGTCTATCAGAGCCTGCGCTCGCTCGATCGCGGCAGCACCCGTCCCGACGGCTCCCGCGGCACGAAGCCGACCCTTGTCATCTTTCGATGCGCCGGGATGAAGTTCGGCCTTTTCAATGTCCTTGACGGTGATCAGGCCGGTGCATTGGAAATGGTCGTCGACCACCAGCAATTTCTCGATGCGATGCTGGTGCAGCAGGCGCTTGGCTTCGTCCTTGTCCACGGTTTCGCGGACAGTCACCAGATTCTGCCGAGTCATCAATTCCCATACCGGCTGGTCGGGATCCGATGCAAAGCGTACATCGCGATGGGTGATGATGCCGAGAAGCTTACCGTTACGTCCGCCATCGGCCGCAGCCTCGACCACCGGGATCCCGGAAATCCCGAAATCGGTCATCAGCCTCAGGGCCTCGGCCAATTTCGCATCGGGTGCTATGGTAATCGGATTGATAACAATGCCGGATTCGAAGCGTTTAACCCGGCGCACTTCTTCGGCCTGGCGTTCGACCGACAGGTTGCGATGAATAACGCCCATGCCGCCTGCCTGCGCCAGCGCGATGGCAAGCTTGCTCTCGGTAACGGTATCCATAGCCGCTGAAACGAGCGGGATGCCAAGTTTGATCGTCCGCGTGAAGCGCGTTTCGGTATTCGCCTCGGTGGGCAGCACCGACGACGCCTGGGGCACCAGAAGGACGTCATCGAAAGTGAACGCGTCCCTGATTGGCATCGCTCGGCTCCTTAAGCATGTCGCAGGGCTAGAAGACTGTGCCTGCTTGCGAGTCACCCGCAGAGGCTGGGACTCCACCATGAATGCCGCGCACTATACACCGGCCTGTCAGCATGTGAAGAAAGCGCAACGGAACCGGCCATGCTCGAAACGGACTAGACTTCCCCCACCGGGTTCTTTATAAACCGCGCGTCGATTGCTTGGGCTTTGGCCAAATTCGTGATCGGACGTCCTGGTTCTTTTGCTAGCGAGTTTGGCTTCTTGTCGGTCGTTTCAGCCCTGATTCATCAAGTTCCGCAAGTCCGAACTTTGAACGCGGCGGCTCCTCGTTCCTTCTGTGACTTCATTCTGGCCAGCAATGCGCCGGTCGCGACGCATGCGCAGGCGTATTTTCATCTTGAACACTCCAAACAGCCGACATTTTTGCAACGAAAGGAAAGTTAATGGCGCAGAAGCTCTATGTGGGAAACCTCGCTTTTTCGATGACATCGGAAGAGCTGGGCGGACTATTCGGGGAGCACGGCAAGGTCGTATCGGCGAAGGTGATTACCGAGCGCGAGACGGGTCGCAGCCGTGGCTTCGGGTTTGTCGAATATGACAGCCCTACGGCCGGTGAGAATGCAATTCGCGAGTTGAACGGCAAGAACATCGGCGGCCGGCCTTTGGTCGTCCGTGAGGCCGAAGATCGCCGCGAAGGCGGTGGCGGTGGCGGTGGCGGCGGCGGCGGTCCTCGTGGCGGCGGCGGCGGTTTCGGCGGCCCGCGTGGCGGCGGCGGCGGCGGTTACG
>JAQGIF010000354.1 GCA_028291345.1 Rhodospirillales bacterium
ACGATCCGGCCATCGTCAGGCGAGAGGCTGGGTTTCATGGTTCAATCGTGAAATCGCCTCGAATATTCCGGTGCGCGGCGCGATTGTGAGTGCGTCGATACCCGGTATGAGCGCGGCCCGGTGATTAGAGTGGACGGGCCAAGGCGATGCCGTCGCCAACCGGGATGAGGCAGAACTCGATGCGGGGATCGTCGCGCAGTTTCTGATTGAGCGCGCGAATCGCGGACGTCGAAGCCGTCTGGTTGCTCGGATCGGCGACCGCGCCATCCCACAGCGCGTTGTCAACGGCGATCAGGCCACCCTTGCGCACCAGGATCAGGCATTGCTCGTAATAGAGTTCATAATTCTCCTTGTCCGCGTCGATGAAGGCGAAATCGAAATGGCCTGAGAGACCGTCACCAATCATATGGTCCAGCGTGTCGGCGGCGGGACCGATCTTCAGTTCGATCCGGTCGCCGACGCCGGCCTCCATCCAGGCTTTCTGGCCGATGCGGGTCCATTCCTCGCTGACATCGCAGCAGATGAGCTTGCCGCCAGGCGGGAGGGCGGCGGCGACGGCCAGCGCGCTATAGCCCGTGAAGGTGCCGATTTCGATCGCGTGCCGTGCTCCGATCAACCTGATCAGGAACGCCATGAAGCTGCCCTGGTTGGCGCCGATCTGCATGCCGGCGCTGGACATCCTTGCCGTATCGTCGCGCAACTGCCGCTGGACCGGCGTTTCCGGCCGGTTCAGGTCAAGGAGATAGCGCTCGAGGCGGTCATCGACCTGGATCGTGGAACGGGACATCGCGGCGTCTCCAATTGTGGACTCTCTAAAGCGAGATTACCCGAATGAGGCGCGATTGATCCATTGTGGACAATAAAACGGCGCCTGAGGCGCCGTTTTGTCGTCAAGGTCCTGCTTAGTCTTACTGCTTGCCGCGGCGACGGATTAGGCCGAGGGCGGCGAGACCACCACCCAGGAGGGTCATGGTGGCCGGTTCCGGCACCGGGGTGGTTGGGATTCCCGGAGGCGGATTGGAGAGGGTCGATGACTCCGACCAAGACGATGTACCGGTTTGCGTTAGGGACAGGGTGACCGCTGTGGGAGTGGCGTCATAAGCTGTTTGCCCCGTACCCAACAGATCACCCAAAAGATAAAGCGAAATTGTGCTGCCAATACCGACTGTGCTGATACTGAGAGTTGTTATGCTTTGATCGAGCTTAAAGTCATACGTCTCACCCGCACCATCTGAAAACGTAAACAGGTTGTCGATGGCAGCGAGGCCCGAATAATCCACCCTGGCGAGCGTTATCGCAGAGAAGTTAAGAGTGACATTGGCTGATCTTCCAGTGCCGACAAATCCGCCGAAGAAATCGACATTGGGATCGCTTTCACCGCTGCCGAAATAGGTGATCGACTTCGGTGCGCCTTGGAAGGTTACGGTGTTGTTAATGAGACTTACCGGGGGATTGTAGTTCGTGTTGATAGTCAATGTGCCAGCCGGCACCGGGGTTGCATGCGCCGCGCCGCCTGCAAGGAGCAAGCCAGTGGCAAAAACTGCTGAGAATTTCAACGTCTTCATCATCTCGAAAGCTCCTTGCTGTGTCCGCCGGGAACACATGGTAACCTGTCACTTAACGCAAAGTCCGTGCCAGATTTATAAGTGGCTATGTTTCAATGGCTTAGGAAAATTACAACGTGGATGTCGATCTAAAGTGTAAAGGAATCCGACATCACGGCTCGTAGAGGTCAAGTCAAATGGATCTGCGAAAAATGACGTATAAGTGACGGGATGACGCGGAAGCGTCGCGATGCCATCTGGATATTCATGAACCAACAATCGAAATATGATTTGGGCGGCGGCGAGATGCACAGCGTCACCAACCAACCGCCGCCACTGATCGATTACAACCTATTCTCGACCGATCCCGCACTGGTGGACGCTGTCGCGATTGAGGGTGGCGATTGGGCAGCCGCCGGACTGACGGCGTTCGGAGAGCATCTCGGGCAGGCCGACATGCTGGCCCAGGGCGATCTCGCCAACCGCAATCCGCCGATACTTCACGCGTTCGATAGGTATGGCCGCCGGCGGGACGATGTCGAATTCCATCCGGCATGGCATCGGCTCATGACGCTGGCGCTCGATCAGGGGCTGCACAGCGCGCCATGGGCGGAACCCCGCCATGGCGCGCATGTCGCCCGGGCGGCGGGAGTCTATCTGATGTGTCAGGTCGAGGCGGGTGTGCAATGCCCGGTCACCATGACCTATGGCGCCGTTCCCGCTTTGAAACGCCAGCCAGAGATTGCCGCGGAATGGCTGCCGCGTCTCTTTTCCCGCGTCTATGACTCCCGATTCCGTCCCGCGGCCGAAAAGTCTGGCGCCCTGATCGGCATGGGCATGACCGAAAAGCAGGGTGGCAGCGACCTGCGCGCCAACATCACCAGCGCCGAGCCGGTCGCCCAGCGCGGTCCCGGACAGGCCTACCGGCTGACTGGCCATAAATGGTTTTTCTCCGCACCGATGTGCGATGCCTTCCTGGTGCTGGTGCAGACGGGGGCCGGGCCGTCCTGCATATTCTTGCCGCGCTGGACGCCGGACGGCGCGGTCAACGCGATCCATATCCAACGTCTCAAGGACAAGCTTGGCAATCGCTCCAACGCGTCGAGCGAGGTTGAGTTCGCCGGGGCGACGGGCTGGCTGATCGGCGAGGAAGGGCGCGGCATTCCCACCATCATCGAAATGGCGAACTATACGCGGCTCGACTGCGCCTTGGGTTCGTCGGGGCTGATGCGCCAGGCATTGGTTCAGGCGGCGCATCATGCCGCCCACCGCACAGTCTTTCAGCGCAAGCTGATGGATCAGCCGCTGATGCAGAACGTCATCGCCGACATGGTGGTCGAAGCGGAGGCGGCGATGCGGCTCGCTTTGCGGCTGGCACGCGCCTATGACCGGCCGGACGATCCGGCCGAGGCGGGTTTCGCGCGGCTGGTTACGCCCGCCGCCAAATATTGGATCTGCAAGCGCGGCCCGATGCTGGCGGCCGAGGCCATGGAGGTCCTGGGCGGAAACGGCTATGTCGAAGAAAGTGTAATGCCGAGGCTCTATCGCGAAATGCCTGTCAATTCCATCTGGGAAGGATCGGGCAACGTCATGTGCCTCGATGTATTGCGCGCCGTGTCGCGGACGCCCGACGGGCTGGCCGCGGTGATCTGCGAGTTACGGGCGGCGCAGGGGGACAACCGGCGGTTCGACGAATTCTGCCTGAAGCTTTCCGATGACCTTGCCGACCGTGCGCTGCATGAAGGGCAGGCGCGTCGGCTTGTGGAGCGCCTGGTTCTGGGGCTGCAGGGCGCTTTGCTGATCAAGGATGGGGCGGCGGCGATCGCCGATGCCTTTTGCGCGTCGCGGCTGGATGGCGGCGGCGGCGGTGCATTCGGCACTTTGCCGTCGGGCGCCGACGTCGGCCTGATTGCAAGGAACGCTGCGCCGCTGGGTGCCGCTTGAGCCTCGGACGCTCGCTTCTTGCTGCTTGCCTGTTTTTTGGCGTTGTTCATCCCGCACAGGCCGAACCCGCCGGTACGCCCGCTAGCGCATGCGCCTATCTCGCCAGTTTGATCCCGATCGAAAGCGGCCCTCTGTTCCTGCCGTCCTACCCGACCGAAGCAGACGGAGCGCTGCGTAGCGTCGCGTTTCTGTATGACGATGCGGTCGCTGCGATCGCGCTCGTCGGTTGCGGTGAGAGCAGGCGGGCGCGACGGATCGGCGACGCCATGCTGGCCGCCCTGGATCACGACCGCGCCTGGCATGACGGACGGCTGCGCAACGCCTATGCCGCTGGTCCCGTCCAGCAATTTCCGGTCAAGCTGGGCGGCTGGTGGGACAAGGTTCAGAACAGATGGCTCGAAGACGCCTATCAGGTGGGTAGCGACACCGGCAACATGGCCTGGGCGGCGCTGGCATTGCTGGCGCTCGACGATTCCCAGCACGATCACCGGTATCGCGACGGTGCGATCCGGATCGGCAACTGGCTGGCGGGCCGCGCGGACGCACGGGGGGCCGGTGGCTTTACCGGTGGGATGTCGGGCTGGGAACCCGCCCCGACCGCGGTCGCATGGAAATCGACCGAACATAATACCGACCTGGCCGCGGCATACGCGATGCTGTTCAAGGCGACCGGTGACCCTATCTGGTCGGATCGCACCCAGCAGGCCGCTCGGTTCGTCTCCGCCATGTGGGACGATGGCTGTGGCTGCTTCGCCGTGGGTACAACCGATGATGGCGTGACGCCCAACCGCATTTTGGCGCTCGATGCCGAGATTTGGCCGCTTATAGCCATTCCATCGATCGCTTCGTCACGTGCGGCCGCAGTCCTGGCGACCATCGATCGTCGATTGCGCGTGGGAGCAGGGTACAGCTACAGCGATGCGGCCCACGGTCTGTGGACCGAAGGTACTGCGCAGGCCGCGCTGGTCGCCGGGATGCTTGGACATGCCGCGGAAGCGGCGTCGATGAACGCGGCGGTGGCGGGGCAGCGTTCGCCCCATGGCGGCTATTTCGCGACCGATGGCGCCGCTTTAGCGACCGGTTTTGCCGATCCGACCAATCCGAAGACACAGCGTTTCTATTATCATACGCCGCACCTCGCCGCTGCCGCATGGGCGGCATTGGCCGAGAAAGGCTTCAATCCTTTCACCGCGTCGGCGGCACTTCCTTAGCCGCGCATCGGTGGTGTATCGTCTTCCGCAACCGCAGCGCAGATTGTCTTGATACAACATAACGCATACACTGTTCGCCTAATGGTAAAGCAATGGACATCCTCGTCGGCCCGGCCGGCGGATCCTGCGACGTCTGCTGCGCGGCACGGCTGGTGGAATGCCGCCGCGTTCATGAGAGTCTTCGCCCTCGTGCTGCTAATCGCGCAGCTGGGCATGGTCGCGCACCGCATCGAGCATTATCTCGCGCCGGAGCACATGGAATCCGGGGAGGATTCCTGCACCGCATTCGCGCCCACGACAGGCGCGGCGGCTCTGCCGTTGTTCGTTCCGCCGCTTCTGCTTGTCATCTTCTTCATGCGTTTCTGGACGGTCCGCGAGAGCGTCCTCCAAAAGCCGGCCGATCGTCTCGGCTTCCGGGCGCACGCGCCGCCATTCTGACGCCTCTCAGAACGCTTCAATCAATCGGGACCACCTGGCCGCCCTAGGGCCGGTGCTCTTACCAATGATCGAAATCGGCTCCCGGAGTCTCTTTATGTCAGTTCGTGCCATGTCTTTACGTGACCTGCCTCTGTCGCTTGCGATTGGTTTTACCGCGTCGTTCGCTGGCATCGCTTGCGCGCAAACGCCCGTCCCATCCGACGCGCCAGCGGGTACAACCCAGGAAGAAATCGTCATCACCGCTAAGCGGCTCGACACCGCGCGCGACGCAATCGCGCCCAGCCTGGGCGCCAGCGATTATGTCATCGACCGCAAGGCGCTCGAAAATACGCCGCAAGGTGTCAATACCAGCTTCAACCAAGTACTCCTGCAGGCGCCAGGGGTCAGCCAGGACAGCTATGGGCAGCTTCATGTCCGCAACGAACATGCCAACCTGCAATATCGCATAAACGGCATCATTTTGCCGGAAGGCATCTCTGGTTTCGGGCAGGCGCTCGACCCTCGCTTCGCCGAATCGATCGATGTGATCACCGGCACGCTGCCGGCCCAGTACGGCTATCGCACTTCAGGCATCGTCGATATTGCGACCAAAAGCGGCGCGTTTGATTCCGGCGGGGAAGTCAGCCTCTATGGAGGCAGCCGCGGCACGTTCGAGCCGTCAATCACCGCCAGCGGATCGTCGGGCGCATTCAATTACTATGTGTCCGGCAGCTATCTGCAGAACAATCTCGGCGTCGAGAATCCGACATCATCGACCAATGCGATCCACGATCATACGACACAGGCCCACGGCTTCGCCTATCTGTCCTATATCCCGACATCGGATACGCGGATTTCGGCGATGCTCGGTACGTCCATCGGATATTTCCAGATACCGAACAATCCTGGGCAGACGCCGAATTTCACCGCCAACGGGGTCTCGAATTTCAACTCGAGCGATCTCAACCAGAATCAGCGGGAAATCAATCACTACGCCATCGTCGCGTTGCAGGTTTCCGGCGATAAGCTCGATTACCAGATTGCGCCGTTCACACGTTATTCCGAAACCAAGTTCAGCCCCGATCCCGTAGGCGACCTGGTCTTCAACGGCATTTCCGACCGGTCGCAGCTTTCCAGCTGGTCATCCGGCATACAGGCCGATGCCAGCTATAAGCTGACCGATAATCACACGTTGCGCGCCGGGCTTTTCGCCTCGGCCGAGCGGACGATTTCGCAGGTCACGTCGGATGTTTTCCTGGTCGATCAAGCCGGCAATCAGCTCAGCGATCAGCCAACCCGGAACTTCGACCAGAACAGCAAGACCGGCTATCTCTACGGTCTGTATCTGCAAGACGAATGGACGATCGCCAGTGGGCTGACGCTGAATTTCGGCGGACGGTTCGATATCGTCAATGCCTATACGAACGAGAACCAGATCAGCCCGCGCATCAATCTGGTGTGGAAGCCGGATTCTGACACGACCTTCCATATCGGTTACGCGAAGACCTTCACGCCGCCGCCGCAGGAGCTGGTGGGCACGCAGTCGGTCGAAAAATTCATCGGAACGACAAAAGAGCCTGCAGTGTTGCTGAACGCGCCAGTGCGGGCGGAGCGCGAGCATTATTTCGACGCAGGGGTCGTTCGGACGGTGCTACCGGGGCTCGATGTCGGTCTGGACGCCTATTACAAAGTGAAGCGCAATCTGCTGGATGAGGGGCAGTTCGGTGAATCCCTTGTTCTGTCTCCCTTTAACTACCGCTTCGGCCGTGCCTATGGCATCGAGGCGACGAGCTCCTATCATAACGGTCCGTTTGGGGCCTACGCCAATGTCGCCTATGGCCAGGAAAAGGGTAAGGACATTGTGTCCAGCCAGTTCTTCTTCGGCGCCGACGAATTGGCCTTTATCCATAACAAGGCGATCTATACCGATCACGATCAGGCCTGGACGATTTCCGGGGGCGCCTCCTATGCGCTCTCGGACCGATTCGGCCAGGTTCGCACGAGCGTAGATCTGATCTTTGGCAGTGGGCTGCGGCGCAGTCCAGACAATGCGCTCGAACCCAATGGTGAAAAGCTGCCCAGCTATACCCAGGTGAACATCGGCATCGCACAGGATATCGAGGCGACCGGCGCGCTAGCAGGAACGACGGTCCGGTTCGACATCGTCAATCTGTTCGACGAAAGCTATGAGATTCGCGATGGTACCGGCGTCGGTGTCGGCGCACCCCAGTTCGGACCACGCCGGGCATTTTACGGCGGCGTCAGTAAAAGCTTTTAGTTGGGTCGGGCGCGCGTTATATTATACTCTCAAACGAGGAGAGACTCCATGAAAACTGGAACGAACGTTTTGCCGGGGAATACGAGGCAACTTGCGTCCGATCAGGGCCTGACCGAAACCCGCCGCAGAGTGTTCGAACTGGTGATCAAAGCCGGCCAACCGGTCGGCGCCTACCGGCTGCTGGAAGCGATGCAGGACAAGGGCACGCGCGTCATGCCGCCGACGGTCTATCGTGCGCTCAACTTCCTACAGGGCAAGGGACTGGTCCACCGAATCGAATCGTTGAATGCGTTCGTTGCCTGCACTCATGCCGACCATGCACATGACGGTCAGTTCTTGATTTGTTCCGATTGCGGTCGGTCGGAGGAGCTGGAGGACGAACGTGTCTCGGCATTGCTGCGCGAACAGGCAGAAACGCACGGCTTTACCCTGACGCAACAGACGATCGAGCTCAAAGGCCGGTGCAAGGACTGCGCCGGCAAGTAGTCACCCTCACTCATGCCGTCTCATCGCATGATTGGGGCGTCATGCCATTGGGGGCGGTGCATCTGGAGATTGCCAGCCGCCCAGGCCGGTAGAGCCAGCGAGCCCCATGACGGTGGCGATCGTGCCGGCGAGGAACGCGACAGGCCGCCCCCGCTGGTCCAGGGGCGACGCCACGTGTCAAATCCAAATTCCGTTTTTTGCCATCTCTAGGGCAATCCCCCAGGTTATTCACCGTCATAGGGTCAGAAAAATAGGCGGAAAGATTGCCGCCCGACTCAACTCGGACCATTGCCCTAATAATAGTTGAATCTAAATATCGCCCATCTCCGCTATCGAAGCCGTGAATGGCCTTATATCTCGTAACTAACCTGTTTATTAGCGGATTTAGAGCATCCGGGCGTCCGCTCGAATCTCTGTGCGCGCCGCAACTGGTGGGCGGCCCACAGGGTGCTGCCAACCGATCCCATGTCCCTGATGATTGGTCACTTTGTGGCGCATGTCTCGATTGAGACGCGGTCGCTCTGCAAGTGAGCGGCCAGGCTTATTTCGCCAGCTCAGCTACCATCCTATCGGCATGATAGATTTTCTCCAGCGCCTCGCGCAATGCGCCGCTATTGACCGCTACGGCACGATTGACCGCGCCTTCATAGCCGAAATCGCCGCCCAGCGACTGGATGTTCCCGTCGAAAATCAGGCCGATCACCTCGGCCTCCTTGTTGATCACCGGCGATCCGGAATTGCCGCCGATAATGTCGTTAGTCGTGCAGAAATTGAATTTCTGCGCCGGATCGATCTTGGTCTTCGCGGCCAGCCAGCTGTCCGGAAGCTTGAACGGCGTCGCGCCGGTCGCCCGGTCAAAGGCGCCGAGCATGGTAGTGAAGGGCGCGACATGCTCGCTTTTCTGGTCATAGCCCTTCACTGCCCCGTATGAGAGGCGCAGCGTAAAGGTGGCGTCTGGGTCTACCGAGGTGCCGTAGAGTTTGAACCGTGCCTGGGCCAGCAGGCTGGAATTCTTGATCAGCGGTGCGTCGACATTCTCCTCGAAATCTTTGCGTACCGCGCGAGCGTCGGCATCGACCTGCCTGGCGAACACGATCATCGGGTCGTTCGAGGCCGCGATCGCCGCCGCGCCGCCCTCCAGCAGTTTCTTGCGGAAGGCGGGATCCTTCAGGCCGGTTTTGTCGACCAGGTTAGCGGCGAGATCGACCGGCGACTTGCTGCCGAAGATCATCTTGACCGTCGGATCGTCGGGCCCGAGCAGCCGCTGAACCAGGGTCAGGGAAA
>JAQGIF010000355.1 GCA_028291345.1 Rhodospirillales bacterium
CCCATCGAGATAACCACCATCGCGGGCAGAATCGTCGTCCAATAGCTGCTGGTCCCATCGATACGAAGGAGCAGAAGAAACCCGGCAGTCACAATCATCGGCCCGATCGTAAGCGGGAGACGAGAGCCGACGCGCCCGGCCACCCCGCCCATGATCGGAGACGCTACCATCAGGATGAGAGGAAAGGGCAGCAGCGCGGCGCCCGCTCCGGTCGCGCTATAATCGGCCGCCTGGATGAGAACATAGGGCAGAAGAACCAGGAGCCCGCCCAGGGCTCCGTAAAGCAGCAGAGTCAAAAGGCTAAGCCCGATGAAGCTTTTCGATCCGAACAAGGCGAGCGGCATCATGGCGAACTCGCCCTGCCGCTTCTCGAACCAAATGAAGACGGCCAGCAGAACGACCCCCACGGCGACCGCGGCCATCGCTGTGGCCGTCCATCCGTGAGGTCCGGACCCGATTGTCAGACCCCCGGTGAGAAAGGCCAGGGCGAGAGTCGCGAGCCCTGCGCCTGAAAGGTCCAGCGAGTGGTTCCGCACTTGCCGGCGCTCCTCACCGACGAAGCGGAGAGCGAGTCCGATCGCCGCCGCCGCGATCGGGATGTTGATCAGGAAAATCGAATGCCAGCCGAAACTGTCGATCAGCCAACCGCCGAGCACCGGCCCGACCGCGCTGGTCATTGCACCGACCGCCGCCCAGGTTCCGATGGCACGACCCCGCGCCTCGCCGGAAAACGCACCACCGAGAATCGCAAGGCTGTTCGGCATCAAAAACGCGGCGCCGATACCCTGCAGAATGCGCGCCGACAACAGCCACGGCAACGCCGGTGAAAACGCGCAACCGATGGAGGCCAGCGCGAATATGGTGGTACCGACGACCAGAAGCCGCCTGCGACCGTATCGGTCTCCCAGGCCGCCGCCCAGCAGCAGAAGCGCGCTCAAGGGCAACAGATAGCCATTGACGATCCATTGGAGATCGTCCGCGCCGCCGTGGAGATCGCGACCGATGACCGGAAGCGCAACATTGACGACCGAGCCATCGATGAAAGCGAGGCTCGAAGCCAGGATCGTTGCGAGCAGGATTACTTTGGGCTGGGGGGGCGCGCCGATGTCGGCGGGCGCTGCTCTTGCGTGGGCGGAGTCACAAGCCGGATGGGCAACCGTCATGCCTCGCTCCAATCAACCCTAGGATTGGCATTTTGAGCAGGCGATCGATTCGCGTGGTGCCCCGGGGAAGGTATTTGGTCATTACCACTTTGGCGAATCTCTCATCCTATGGGTCTGATCCAATGCCCCCGGTATGATGTGTAGGTTGTTGCCGCGGCGCGCAATCACCGAAAGCAACATTCTCTTCAAGTCGCCATTTAGAGCTCTCTTCGGAGCCGACAACGTTGACAATCGCCCGTAAGCCTCAGAATTTTCACGACTTGATCTTGGCGAGATCTCGATGGATGACACCGCCGCTATCGGACATACGCAGTTGTGCCGGGCCGGTTGCGGACCGCCCAGCAGCCTTGTCATGTTGGAGTGCAATGCCCGAGATGGAAAGTTCGACGGCGGCGCCTCTCGAATTGATACCGGCAAACAGCACCATGCCGCTCGGACCGGTCGACACGGCCGACGTGCTGCAGCCAGGTTTCCAGGTCTGCGCCCGGAAATAGGCGACCCGTTGTAGCCGGGCGGTGGCGAGCTTGGCGCGTTCCGACCCGGCCGGCTCGCCCTCCATCGTCCAGCTTACGTTTACACGAATCAGCCGGTGCGATATGCGCCGAGGATATAGTTGACCTTGGCAGGGCCAGAGCCTGGTTCAACCGAATCGAGAGGGACCACGATGATCTTGGTCTACACGACGGGGTTGTCCTGCTCGGTGACCGCGCCCACGGCGGGCTTCAAATCGGTCGCGATGGCTCTACGCACCTCGTCACTCGCCATGCCGAACACCGCGCCGCGGAACCCGGAGACCACATGCGCGGTTGGCGGTGCCTGCGCCTTCGCCGAACCGGTCATGGCGGCCAGGAAGACCAGGCAAAAGGCTGTTGGTTGACCCTTCGGACCTTGATTGTCGTTCGCCGGTATGATGTCGTCCGGCTCCGGTTCTGTGTCATCTGCCATGCCGTCGCTCGCTCTCTTGTCGTTGAGATCGGAGAGGTTCTTGATCTTGACCGCGCGATCGGCGAATCGGCTGCCCCTGCGAGAACAAGATTGCCCGCCGTTTCGAGTATTCGGCTCCCTCCCCCAACAGGGCCTGCAGCAGGGCATGCCGTGGCGAGGAAACTGGGTTGACCACCGTCACTCCGGCCCAGTGAAGCCTTCCTGAAGGTCCTCTGACAAAAGCAGACGACAACCCGCTTGCGACGCGGCCGACAGGATGACCGCATCCCACGTTCCCAGTTGATGATCCGTCGCAAGGTCGACCGCCGCGGGCATGACTTCGGGCGAGCTCTCGACACCCGAGAACCTGTCGCGCCAACTTAACAGGGCATCTTGGGCGTCGCTTCGCGAGTTTCCGCCTTTGCGGACGAGCAGTCTAGAAAGCTCCCCGAGAACCTGCAGCGGGACGATTACTGCCTCTTGCGGCACTCGACGAATGAGGTTGATGTCGCCGTCCCCAGAGTGAGGATCGGCTTCGACGGGACGAGCGCAGTGAAATCTTTCGGTAGCCTTTTTACCCCCGCACATTAGCGATCGAGACCCATTGCCACCCGGCGGAGGCACGCCTCCCCGGCAATCTAGCCTCCACGAGCCGCGGCCGGTGCAATGGGCACGTGGTAG
>JAQGIF010000022.1 GCA_028291345.1 Rhodospirillales bacterium
TTCAACCGGCGCGGCCGGTGGCGCATTCGACACATTGCTCGCTCGTGCCGGAAGCGACAGGCATCCGGTTCCCTTCCGCGGCTACCCCTTCCCCATCTTGACGCGTCAGCGGAAGCATTCCCGAACGGAGCGAAGAGCTATATCTTCGGCGGCGAAATGCCCGGCGGCCTCCCGTTGTCGCCTATCTCGCGGAATACCGCTTGTCGGCGTCATGACGTTTATGGTCGGCGACGATGATGTCGTCTACGAGAAAGACTCGGTTTCGGACGTGACGAACCTCGCCACGGCCATGACGGCCTATAACCCAGGACCCGGTTGGAAGCCGGTTGAATATAAGTAGGCCGCCGCCTGATCTGCGCTTTTACGTTAAGGGGACGGAACAACTCATCACGTTTGCGCCGCATCGGGTCTTGCGGAGGTCGCAGCCATGCTGTTGGCGTCGACGGTTGCGGCGCCGTTCGCCGAGCAAGGTCCGTTGGACTATACGGCGCTCCACCGCAAACGCGGTTGCGCTTGACGTCCCGTGTCCTTCGGCCGCGCGCATTGCTTGGCATCCGCCGGATTCTTCGGAATATTGATGCCGCATTCAAACCGGGCAACGCCGACGAGATTGGCGCGGCGAACGATGGTCAAAGCCGGGTATCCGTGCGCCGTCATGCGGTTGCAAAACTGGGCCATGTCGCCCCGGTCAGCGATGCCATCGGGAGGAGCTTTTGCGCCCAACATCGGCGCGGGCCGCGCTACTGAACGCCGCGGGGAAGGGGTTTTCCGGTGGATGAATCCGCCGCCGGTTCGTTTGTCAGTCTATCTATTGATCTGACGCCATAAGAAATAGATCAGCACTGGATCAAACGGGCAAGAAAACTGCGTCCCATCCTCATCTCGAGGCAGAACTCTTGGGACGATTCCATTCCGATACCATAGATCGGCGCCTTGCGGAGCTAGTTAGAGCACCTTAGGTCGTGCGTGAAAGCTGCACGATTCACACCGCCGCCTATGGCTGCCACGCGCCGATTCTGTTGATTTAGTCTGGTGTTCATTGGTTTGTTGCCGGGTGATTCAATTTCCTCGTGGATCAGCGGAGGACACGGCGATGATGGGACCGCAGGCTGAACCGGCGCAGCTGTTTTACGATTCCGCCTTGATGATCCCGTCCCGGCGATCACTTGCTGCGCGGCATCGACCGCTTTCTCGACCTCACCGGCATCCGTTCAGAGCTAAAGCCGGTCTACAGCGCCATCGGGATGGGAAATTATGAAGGGTGTCGCTGGGCGCTGACGGCATCTCTATTCTCAATCGGATGTCGATTCTCAATCGGATGTCGATAAATCCACTCGATCTCCGCGCAAAGAGCTTGCGAACCGACGGCAGAGCAGCCGTCCGTCCTTGCACGAAACATGCTGCGCAGCCAGCCGTTTGAATCGACGAGAAACCGCATGCCGGCCAACTGTACGGGCGGGACGCCGGCGGCAACCCCATAGGCGGAGCGAACGCCGGGGTCCGACGTCACGCAGGTCTCGGCAGACGGTTTGGAGGACGCGTCCTCCGGCGGAATCGTAACCGTCGCCATCTCGATGCCCGGCTGAGGCGGAATCGGCGGTTCAGAGTTCGTGGCCGCGAAAACAATCCACAGAACCTTGCCGCGGAAATCCACCAGTGTCACGCGCGGGTTGCCCGGGCAGGCGGCGCTCAAATCCGGGGCCTGGATAGGTGGCGACCAGTTCCCGGTCGCGGCACGCGCGAGGCCGGCGTTATGGGCGCGGATATAGTCGATCAGATCCCAGCGCTGATCGTCGCTCAAGACGGCAGCGAACCCAGGCATGGCCAACCCGCCATGCGGCGCATCGATACCGTGTAACAGCCACCAGAACAGTTCGCCGTCGGTGTGACCCCAAAGATGTCCGGCGGTGAGATCGGCTGGGGGCTCCGGCAGGTCCTTGGCATCTGGCCCGTCGCCGCGCCCGTCATCACCGTGACAGGAAGCACAATGCGTTGAATAAAGCACTTCGCCATCGGCGATCGCGGTCGCCGCGAAGTTGGTGGGGGATCGGTAGAAGCTGGTCGGGTAGGCCTCCACGAACAAAAGGCCAAGATGGGGCGTGGCAAGCCAAACAACGACGGCCGCCAGGGCCGCCACCAGCAAGCGCAACCGCCGGATCGTAACAGCGATCGCCAGCGCGATCAGTGCAGCGGCCAGCGCAAGAACGGCCATGACGACCTCGCCGCGAAAGTCCGCATCTTCCCGGATCGTCACCAGGCTGAGCTGCTCCCGAAATGGCCAGATCGGCTGAGTATGAAGCCCGGGGGGCAGGCTGGACAGGAGCCCGGCCGCGACAATGATGGTGAGGCCGAAACCGGTTTGCAACGCAATGCTGCGGACCAGAACGCGCTTCGCGAGGTCGCCGTCCTCAATCAGTAGCGCCGGCGCAAGCCGGTACCGGTTGATCCAGGCAAGTCCGAACAGCACGATAAACAGCACGGTTTTTACCATGGCCATCCAGCCGTAGGCGGTGCCGAACAAACCGGCGACGCCACCGAGGAATGTCCACCCCTGATAGGCGGCCGAGACAGTGAGGCCGTAGAGGCACAGCTTGCCCAAAGGGGAAGAATAGCGCGCGGCCGTCGCCCCCGCCCTAGGCGGCGCAACGCGCACCACCAGTAGCAACGGCAGAAGCCCACCCAGCCAAGCGCCTGCGCATAGCAGATGCAGCCCTTGCGACACGAGCAGGAGGCT
>JAQGIF010000033.1 GCA_028291345.1 Rhodospirillales bacterium
TGCCGCTCTCCCGTGTTCCAGCCTGCGGACCTTGACAAGCTCTACTCGGAAATCGTCCTGCTGCCGATCTAGTCTAGTATTGTGACTCTAACGCCTCTCTGTAAAATCGCGCCCAACGATGACCCCACCGCCGGAGGCCACGCAACGCATTATATTCGTTAGAGAATCATCAAAACGGAATGGGTTGCGTTTCGCGTCCAACCGCGGCCCCTTTCAACCATGAAATATCTTCCGGATATCAGCAACCTAGACCCAAGGTTGGGTGGGATCATCGTTGGACGCGACTTTACAAGCTCCACTTTGGCACATCGATGCCGTCAGGGGGCGTCCACCCATCGTTTTCCCTTCATGGCAACCGAAACCGGACCGATCGAAATCCACCCAGGCCGGACGTCCCGTGCTTGCTTCTACTGGGTACCAAGCGTGTGGTTTTCACCACTAGAGACGAATGCCGTACGCTCCTCCTGGCCTATCAAGTTCTGGTTGGATTAACAGGGCCGGCTACGCGACCGTGCGATGTTCGACCGCGCTGCGCGACAATGAGTGGCGGAAGCTAGGCGTCCGGCACGTCGACGACCAAACAGCCGATACTGATGGCGGTCCGCCGGCCATCCTCTCGGGCTAATTCGCATGCGCACGTGCAAAACGGGTACTTATGTCGCCAAGTCCCGTGAAACCAAGCATTTTTATCCTCAAGTGGTCGTTAAGCCGTCCTTTTCCATCCGGCTAGGTCAATAGGAGAAAAAATCCATGCCAGAAGGTATCTCCATTCTCTCACTGGAAGACGACGAGGTAAGATCAAAGAGTATGCGTAAGGCTGCGGAATTAACAGATCGTATAATAACCGAGATAGCACTGCTCAACTTACGCCTCCGCGCAATGCGAGGTGCGCTGGTGCCCGTCACCGAGGCGAATGAGCTGGCGTTGAAACAACTCAATCGGCGCTTTACAGGCGACATTGTTCAAACCCAGATACGAGCTCGAGTGGCCGAGGTCGTTGTACTGGCAGAGGGTCAACAGACATTGTTCGATCACATCGAGTCATTACACCGATATGTAAACGAAATGAAACAACTTCTTGGGTGAACCCTCACCGTACGGTTTTTTGGTCTGAATATAAGGCCAGCTGTGCTGTCAGCAGGGAATTTTAACCGGAGAGCGGTTCGCGGGAGACCGCGTCAACGCCAGCGATTCCAGAAAATAGTCTATTCACACGCCGCTTGGACTAAAGCCCGCTCTCGCGAATCACGAGCGCACTCGTCCGATGGTAGATGCGGCTGAGGAAGCTTGCCCGGTCGCCGCTGATCACCACTGCGCCACGCAGGCGGGTGGTGATGCGGCCTTGCTGGTGCGGAGTGAGGATGGCGGGATAGATAGCGGTTTCCGGCACAAGCTTGCCCGCCGGATCCTTGCGAACCGCGACGCCGCCCCCGTACACGGACGCCAAGTCCAACCTGTCGAAAATTCGAACCGGTGCCAAGCCGATGCTGGCAACGGTCACTGCGATCGGCGGGTTGCCGTTTTCAGGATAGAATTGCGCCTCGTCACCCGGATGCACCCGGCCGAGATCGGCCTTCGGCGATATAGGCTTCGATAACCCGGGTCGACGGATCGATCAGCATTCCCAAGCTTTCGCGCCGCGGCAGCCATTCATCCAACCGCATGGTCGGCGGCACGCGAGCCTCTAAATGGCAACCTGTCGACCAATCTCCACAGTGTTGTCTGGGGGCAAGCGCAGAACATCTCCCACGTGGCTCGAATTGCGTTCCATGGCCGCATAAAGCGCTTCTTGCCATCGGGGCAGGCCCTGCCCGTCCTCACGGTGCCGGATGGACGCATGGCCGACATAGTAGGTCACGTCGCTTAGGTCGATGGCACAGTCGTGCTGCGGGGCGGTGGCCAACAACGCCGGAATGTCGGGCCGTTCCATGAAACCGAAAATGGCTTCGGCTCGCCAGAAGTTCGGGGCGAGCTCTTGCACGGTCAAGTGTTTGGATGCGTTGATCCAAGGAACCGAGGCGGTGTTGACGGTTAAAACCATCAACTGCTTATGCAGAGCGCGATTGTGTTGCAGGTGCCATAACAAAACAGGCGGAACATCGCGGTTCGCGCGAGTTAGGAAAATAGCGGTACCAGGGACGCGGGGCGTCTCACGCGCCGCGGCCTTCGCAGTGAAATCGGCCACCGGCATAAGGCCTTGTTCAAGCCTGAGCGCAACCTCCTCCGATCCATGATGCCATATCCACATGAGAGCGTAGACCGCAGCCGCCAGCAGTAGCGGAATGTAGCCACCATCAGCGATTTTGACCAGATTGGCGCTGAAAAATGCGGCGTCGACGACAAAGAGGAAGGTCGCCGCCGCTCCAGCGGCCAGCACACTCCATTTCCAGATTTCGCGCATGGCAATGAATAGCAATACCGTTGTCATCAGCATTGTGAGCGACACGGCGATCCCGTAGGCGCTGGCGAGATTGTCAGACTTTTTGAATCCGAGCGTCAAAGCAAGCGTGACGATCATCAGAAGCCAATTGATGCTGCCAACGTAAATCTGGCCGTACCCCTCGTCGGAGGTTTGCTTTACGGCTACACGGGGTAGCCAGCCTAGCTGAATGGCTTGGCGAGTCATGGAAAAGGCGCCGGTGATAACAGCCTGGCTCGCGATGACTGTAGCCAATGTTGCCAGAACTACCATGGGGATAAGCAAAGGCGCCGGACACAGCTGGAAGAAGATGTTTCCATCGGTTGGCGCCCCGGCGAGGACGACTGCGGCCTGACCGGCATAATTTAAGATCAGACTGGGAAACACAATTCCCATCCAAGCAATCCGAATCGGTTTTGGGCCGAAATGCCCCATGTCCGCATAAAGCGCTTCGGCGCCTGTTACGCATAGGAAGACCGCCCCGAGCACCAGAAAGCCTTTCAATCCGCCCGCTGCCAAGTA
This sequence comes from Rhodospirillales bacterium, assembly GCA_028291345.1. Lineage (GTDB taxonomy): Bacteria > Pseudomonadota > Alphaproteobacteria > BOG-932 > Roseiterribacteraceae > BOG-932. Next base: position 2,942 of record JAQGIF010000033.1, read on the forward strand.
ATGAAGGCCATAGAGCGGATTGAGCGCGGCAAAGACCGCCGGATGATGTAGCACCCCTGAAATACCCGTAGCGGCGAGAGCTAAAAACCAAAAGGCCATGATCGGCCCAAAGGCCTTGCCGATGCGCTGCGTGCCGAGCGGCTGAGCAGCAAATAAGAGCACCAGGATCGCAACCGCACCAGGAAGCACGTAGGGCTGCACCGAGGGCGTCGCCATATTCAGCCCTTCGAGAGCCGACAGTACCGAAATTGCCGGCGTGATCGCGCCGTCGCCATAGATCAAAGCCGCGCCAAACAGGCCTGCCGCCACAATCGCAGGGCGGTTCTTTTTTTTGATTCCGATCAGCGACATGAGCGCCAGAATGCCGCCTTCTCCGTCGTTGCTAATGCTCATTGCGACGGCGACATATTTCACGGTGGTGATGATGATCAATGTCCAGATCACGAGGCTGAGCACGCCCAGGACCATCGCTGGATCAGGCTTTCCACTCGAAAGCGCCAATACGGTTTTTAGCGTATAGAGTGGGCTCGTGCCGATATCGCCGAATACTATCCCCAGCGCGGCGAGACCCATGGCTGGTAAGCTTGATTTACGATAGCCATGGACGGTTTTGGGGTTTGGCTTTTCGCCGCTGACTTTCCAAGCCAGGGGCTCTTTGGGATTTGTAGCGCTCGTCATCAAACCTCTCATGGCGTTACGGCGATGTCGCAGCTGATGCTTTCGAGGTCGCCGGCTGAGCCCAGAAAACGCAACCTCAGAAATAACAACTGGGCGACGGTATTTTAGGTCAGGTACGAGCGCACGATTTCGACCGGTTCCTCCGCGCCCTGTTCGCGCGGATCGTCGCGCGGCGCCGACGCATTCATGACGTGCTCACGGATATTCCCCTGCGGCAACTTCAGAAATCAGTCGATTGAGTGCACCATGGCAGACCGTCGCCTGTTGCAAAACGGCCGCGCAGCCCACATCATTATCAAGCGCGCGTCCGACCGCTTCTAGCTGCCCACCCATGCGCTGAACCCGGTTTACCAGGTGTTGCTTTTCTTTGCGCGTGTGCACCATTGCCTCTTGAGCCCATCCCCCAGGGGGGTATATAGAGCCTCACATGGTGGTGATTATACCAGCTTGACGCGACCGATTGTCCAACCCGTTGCCAAGGATTTCGATGAAACCGCGACCTAGCACTACGTCCTCGGAACCTCCCAGTTGGCGCTTCGCGCCGACCCAGGTTCAAGCGGACATGACTGCTCAGGAGATCGACATGGATATGCCGATCGGCGAGACCGCGATGCGGTAATCGACCGGCTACCACGACGCCTCCTGGGGACTCGATCTCAACCCCGTCCAATGGAGGCACAGATGGCAGCCTTTTACACCCTAGCTTTGGCACTTGCTCCAAAGTTCGTCCAACACCTCGTTCATCGTAATGACGGCCCCCTAGCTCAAGTTCCGTCGCGCCGTATGAGCGATACGCAACCGGAGCACGCGCCCCGGCATCGCGCCCTGTCGTGCCGTTGGGAGCGCGCCGATAACGGTTCCTTGGTGGCCCGCTGGGTTCACGATGAAGGAGAGCCGTCGCAAGGATCGCCCGAAGCCTGCCCGTCCCCTCTGCTCCGCGAAATTCCCCGCACACTGATCGATGACGCTTATCATTTCGAACGTCACGGATCGGTGCTTGCCCTCATAGCGGTTAGCCGCATGGCACGCATGAACCACGCAACCCCGTTTAACGCTTTAACACGCAACCTGCGGGAATAACGATGACGAAGACATTCCTTCGCTCAGACCGGTTCCAGCAATGGCATGGCGTCGTTCAGCGGCCGAACTACGGATCTGCTCCATCGAAAA
>JAQGIF010000077.1 GCA_028291345.1 Rhodospirillales bacterium
CATTCCGGAGCACGGTCGCTGCCGACGCCGAAGGCGGGCAGCAACCGGCCGCCGGATAGCATGTCGATGGTGGCGCATTGCTTGGCTACCAGCACGGGGTCGCGCTGGCCCAATGACAATACATTCATGCCGAATTTCAGCCGGCGCGTGCGCCCGGCCAAGGCGGCGAGCGATGTCAGGGATTCAAGATAGGGCTCGGTGCTGATCAGCCGATCAGTTTGCCAGATCGAATCGACGCCCGACTCCTCGCAGAGATCGACCCAGCGCCAATAGGCCTCCGCGTCCGAAAACGGAAAGCCCATCAATCCGAGACCCACGGAGATTCGTCTGCCCATCGTCATCGCGATAGGCGAATCCGGCTGTCATGTCGAGATGGGATGCTATCCCGGCTCCGCGATGCGAAGCCGGGATGTAACGGCTTAGTAGCGGTAGCTATCGGTCTTGAACGGACCGGTGGGGCTGACGCCGATATAACTCGCTTGTTTTTCGCTGAGCTTGGTCAGCTTAACGCCGATCTTAGCCAAGTGCAGGCTCGCCACCTTCTCGTCCAGCGACTTGGGCAGGACATAGACCTTGCGCTCATACTTCGCGTGGTTCTGCCACAGCTCGATCTGGGCCAGCACCTGGTTGGTGAAGGATGCGCTCATCACGAAGCTGGGATGGCCGGTGGCGTTGCCGAGATTGACCAGACGGCCCTTGGACAGGACGATCAGGCGCTTGCCGTCGGGAAACACGACCTCATCGACCTGCGGCTTGACCTCTTCCCACTTGTAGTTCTTCAGGGCGTCGATCTGAATTTCGCTGTCGAAATGGCCGATATTGCAGACGATGGCGCGGTCCTTCATCACCCGCATATGATCTAGCGTGATGACATCGACATTGCCGGTCGCGGTGACGAAGATGTCGGCCATCGGAGCGGCATCTTCCATCGTCGTGACCTGATAGCCTTCCATTGCCGCCTGCAGTGCGCAGATCGGATCGGCTTCGGTGACCATCACCCGGGCGCCGGCATTGCGCAAAGATGCGGCAGAACCCTTGCCGACATCGCCGAAACCGGCGACGACCGCGACTTTGCCCGACATCATCACGTCGGTGCCGCGGCGGATGCCATCGACCAGGCTTTCGCGGCAGCCAAAGAGATTGTCGAATTTCGACTTGGTGACGCTGTCATTGACGTTGATCGCCGGCACTTTCAAGGAGCCGTCGCGCATCATCTCATACAGGCGGCGAACGCCCGTTGTCGTTTCTTCCGAAATGCCACGCACATCGTTCAGCAGCTCGGGATATTTCTCGTGCATGATCTGGGTCAGGTCGCCACCATCGTCCAGGATCATGTTGGGACGCCAGCCATCCGGACAGTCCGCGGTCGGGGGCCCGAAAATCGTCTGCTCGATACACCACCAGAATTCGTCTTCCTCCAGGCCTTTCCAGGCAAAGGTCGGGATGCCAGCAGCCGCCATCGCGGCCGCAGCATGATCCTGGGTCGAAAAAATATTGCAGGAGGACCAGCGCACCGTCGCGCCGAGATGGACCAGCGTTTGCATCAGAACGGCGGTTTGGATCGTCATATGCAGGCAGCCGGCGATCCGCGCGCCCTTCAGCGGCTGGGACGCGCCATATTCGGCGCGGGTCGCCATCAAACCCGGCATTTCGGTCTCCGCGATCGCGACCTCGCGGCGCCCCCAATCGGCCAGGCCGATATCTTTTACCTTGTAATCTTGAGCGGCGGTGGCGAGAGCCATGTACGGAACCTCATAAAGTCGGGGGCGTGAGACACCCTGCGGCGCAGCATCTACCAGCGCGACACATAGCTAGGCAACCCTCGGACCGCGTTAACCGGCGGAAAAACTGATCCCCTCGTCGAAACCACGGGCGATAAGGTCGGTAAGTGCTTCGATTGCCGCCTGCGCCTCCGGACCCACCGCGCTAAGTTGTATCTCGCTGCCGGGCCCGGCGCCGAACATCATCAAACCCATGATCGACCGCCCGTCGACGGACGCCCCCCCCCGCTCCACCGTGACCGTCACGTCGAAACCGTCGAGCAGCTTCACGAATTTCGCCGCCGCGCGGGCGTGCAGGCCGCGCTCGTTGACAATCGTGGCCGTGCAGAAAACCGGCTCTGAACTCGGGCACAAGATCAATCGGTCAGCAATGTCGAGGCGACACTGATATATTTGATGCCCGCGTCGCGCGCCTGGGTGACGGCAACGGCAAGCGGCTCGGTGACGCGGACGCTGGCGAGTTTGATCAGCATCGGCAGGTTCACCCCGGCCAAAACCTCGACCTTCGCCCGATCCATAATCGAGATTGCAAGATTGGACGGCGTGCCGCCAAACATATCGGTCAAAAGGATCGCGCCGTCGCCACTATCCACCTCCTCAGCCGCCGCCAATATGTCGGCGCGCCGCCGCTCCATGTCGTCGTCGGGACCAATCGAGATTGCCCGGGCCTGTTCCTGCTTCCCCACGACGTGCTCCATGGCGGCAAGAAATTCACGGGCCAGGTTGCCGTGGGTGACAAGAACGATACCGATCATCGTGTGGCCGCCAACTTCTGTCTATGTGAATGCCCATGACCATGGCTATGAGCGTGCGCGCGGACTGAATGATCGCGGTGATCTTCGTCGTCTGCACACGCGCCTTCCATCTGGATCGTTGAATGATCGATGTGAAACCGTTCCGCAAGGGCCCACTTGATCCGAGCCAGCACCGTGTCGGGTTCATAGCCGATTGCGACCTGGGCATGGAGGGTGATCAGAGTTTTCCCGGGGACGAGCGCCCAGGCGTGCAGGTGATGAATGTCGGCAACACCTTCGAGTGTTTCCAGAGCGGAGGCGATTTCGGCCACATTCACCCCTTCGGGCGTCGCTTCCATCAGGACATGCCAGGACCGGCGCACCAAGCTGACCGCGTTTCGCAGGATCAGCGCCCCGGCAACAACCGACAGGACTGGATCGGCTGCGGTCCACTGCGGTTTCAGGATGATGATAGTCGCGGCGGCGATGGCGGCCGCAGACGCCAATATATCACCCAGGACATGCAGTAGCGCCGCATGGATGTTCATGTCGTCGCGATCCGCGCCGTGCAGCATGAAAAATGCCGCTGAATTGACGAGAAAGCCCACGACGGCGATAACCAGCATCGGGATCGCCTTGACCTCCTCCGGAGCGATCAGCCGCTGTATGGCCTCGACCCCGATCCAGGCGACGATCGCGAGCAGGCTGAGCCCATTGATCAAGGCCGCAAGAACCGAGAACCGGTCATGCCCGTACGAACGATCGGAGTCGCTGGGACGCCGCATCGCACGCGAAGCGAACCAGGCCAGCGCCAAAGCGCCTGAATCGGTGAGCATGTGGCCCGCATCGGCCATCAGTGTCAGAGATCCGGCCCACCAGCCGCCCACCGCTTCCACGACCATGAAGATCGCGATCAGCCAGAATGTCAGCAGAACCCGAAATTGGTTGGCGGCAGGGCTGCCATGGTCGTGGGCGTGATGATGCCCGAGATCGCGATCGGTGCCGCTCATGCTTTCGCGCCCGCTTCATCAACCGTGCGATCGAGGCCGCGATGGCTGACACCCACATCCACACCCTGCCCGCGGAGCCACGCAGCCAACCGCTCGGCAACATAGACCGACCGGTGCTTTCCACCGGTACAGCCGACCGCAATCGTCAGATAACTCTTGCCCTCCATGCGATAGCGCGGCAGCAGCGGCGCCAGGAAGCCGGTCAGACGCTCGATAAAGGGAGCGCATTCCGGATCGCCTTCGATATATGAGGCAATCCGGGGATCTTGTCCGGTGAATGGCCGCAACTCGGGATCCCAATGGGGGTTACGCAGGAAGCGAACATCGAACACCAGATCGGCATCGCGCGGCAACCCCTTGCGATAGGAAAAGGACGTGACGAACACGCCCAGGTCCGGCGTGCGATCGAGGCTGAAGCGGCCGGCGACAATGCGCCTTAGATCGTGGATGGAAGAATCCGACGTGTCGATCACGATATCGGCCGCGGCTTTCAGAGGCTCGAGAATCTCGCGCTCGTTATGAATCCCATCCATGATCGGCCGATCGAGCGCAAGCGGGTGCCGGCGACGGGTTTCGGTAAAACGGCGCATCAGCGCGTCGTCATCGGCATCGACGCAAACCAGTTGCACGGCCACCCCGGATTGTGCACGTATTTCGGTCAGTCGCCTCAGTAACGTCTCAGCGGTAAAATCGCGCGTCCTGCTGTCGATACCGATCGCGAGCGGACGGTCGCGTGATTCGCTCTCTCGCAAAAGCAGGTCGAAGAGGAAAAGCGGGAGGTTGTCGAGAACCTCATAACCCAAATCCTCAAGCGATTTCAGGGTCGTCGAAAGACCCGCGCCCGACATTCCGGTAACCAGCACGAAGCGGCGCGGGATTGAGCTATCGGTCATATCGCCAACCGTCCGGGCTCGGCCGCCGCCAGCAGGGCGAAGCGCAGTTTCACCAGAGCGGAGGATTGAAAGGGCGCAAGCGCCAACCAGGGCAATTCAACATCCAGAATTTCACAATGGCGGCGATCGGGCAAACGTTCCAAGGAAGCCGCATCGACAAGATCGGCGACCAGCGCAATTTCTGCCTCGGCGGCGGCCTCGACCCGCATAATTCCAAGACCCCTGATTTCGATCATACCGTGAAGCGCGGATGGTGCGGATGCTATCACATTTTCACCGCTTCGGGCGAGGGCGACCTGGTCGTCGGCAATGAGCCGCGCGCCTTCGGCTATCGCGCGCAGAGCCAGATCGGACTTGCCGCTTCCCGGTGGTCCGCGAAGCAGCACACCGCGCCCAGCGAAAGCAATACAGGTGGCATGAACCATGAGCATCGAGAGATCAGGCCAAAGGCAACTGGACGACGAAACGCGCGCCGATCACCGCCGCGCCACCGACATTTTCGGCATAAATCCGGCCCCCCAGCGTTTCCACGATCTGTTTGGCAATCGACAATCCCAGCCCGGAATGCGTTCCGAACGCCTCACCGGATGGGCGTTCGCTGTAGAATCGGTCGAAGATGGCGTCGAGTTTGGCGGGCGGAATTCCTGGTCCCCGATCTTCCACCGTTACTACCGCGTTACCCCCCTGGCGTACCGCCGAGACACGCACCGCACCGCCCGGCGGAGAGAAGGATACGGCATTAGCAATGAGATTCTGGAAAACCTGCCCCAGCCGGCTTTCCATCCCGCGTGCCACAAGTCCGTTCGGCACGTCGAGCACGATATCGACCGGCTGGCTAAATCCCGGTCTTGCCTCATCGATCGACCGGTGTATCTCCGCCAGGGTCGAGAGCAGCGTCCCCAGATCGACCGGATGTGATTCGGCGCGCGACAGTTCGGCGTCGAGCCGGGAAGCGTTGGAAATGTCGCTGATCAGGCGATCCAGCCGAGTCACGTCCTCGCGGATGATACCGAGCAACCGCTCCTGCTGCACCGGATCCTTGACCCGTCCGACGGTTTCCACCGCGCTGGCCAATGACGACAGCGGATTTTTAAGTTCATGGGCTACATCAGCGGCGAATTGCTCGATCGCATCCATGCGATTGCGCAAGGCCGCGGTCATCTCGCGCAATGCTAGCGACAGCTCGCCGATTTCATCCCGACGGCTAGTGAAGTCCGGAATTTCGTCCTCGCGGCCGGTGCCCATCCGCAGCCGCTCGGCAGCTTGGGCCAGCCGGCGGATAGGGCGGCCGATCGCGCCGGCCAAATAAAGCGAGAGCAACACTGTGATCGCCAACGCACCTGCAAAGGCCTTGGCAATATCGAGCTGGGTCGAGCGGATGGCATCCTCGATCACCTGGCCATCGCCGTTCAGCAACACCGCCCCGAGCACCAGCTTCAGGCGCTGCACGGGCGCGGCGGCGGTCAGACGTAAATGCCCGTCCCCATCCAACCAGACCCGCCCGCTGACCTCCCCCTGCAAGGCCTTGATCAAGTCCGGGTTGGCGGCTAGAGGCGCGGTGCGGTCGTCGCCCTCGTATTTAGGCAAGGTCGAACGGCCGGGCCAAGTGTCGAACTGGTGCGACAAGCGATCGATAACACCCTCGATCCGGGTGTTGAAACTGTGCGGCGGTGGCAGGAAGCGCCAATCGATATTGGTGCCGCTCGGGCCGTCCAGCGTCTGGCTGTCGGCAAAAAACGCACCTTGAGGATCGAACAGCCGAGTACGCACCTCGGTCGCGTCGACCCAGCGCCGGATCACGCTGCGAGCCTGCCTCGGCGACAAAGCATATTGGCCGTTGAGATCGCCGACGGTCCCGCCTTCGGCCACCATTCCGGCGAAGACCCGCGAATCACCTTTCAGCGCTTCGAGATGTGACCGGATCAAATTGTCCTGATACTGGCCGAGATAGAGCAGGCCGACGACAAGGATCGCCAGGGCAAGCATATTGACCGCTAGAATGCGCAGGGTCAGCGGCGAAATCCGCATAAAGGGTCGGATGCGCCGTCCAACCCGTAACCGCTCTTCGCCCTCGGCTTTGGATGCGAGGGGCGCCGGCCCGCCCTCGCGCCTGCCGGCGGTCAGAACCAAGACCCGATGTCCCTAAGTCTATGCCTCTTTGTAGCGATAACCGGCGCCATACAAAGTCTCGATCTGGTTGAAGCCGTCATCGACTTCCTTGAACTTGCGGCGCACGCGCTTGACGTGGCTGTCGATCGTGCGGTCATCAACATAGATATGCTCGCCATAGGCGGTATCGATGAGCTGATTGCGGCTTTTCACGTGCCCCGGACGCTGCGCCAGCGTTTTAATCAGTAGAAATTCCGTCACCGTCAGCGGCACCGGCTTGCCCTTCCATGTGCACAGATGCTTCCCACTATCCAGCACCAGATCGCCGCGATCGATCACCGAGCCGGGCTCGCTGCCGACATTGCCGCTGCGATGCTCTTCACGCCGCAGCAAGGCGCGAATGCGTTCGATCAGCAGCCGCTGCGAAAACGGCTTAGTGATGTAATCGTCGGCGCCCATACGCAGGCCCAGCAGTTCGTCCAGCTCATCATCTTTTGATGTCAAAAAGATGACCGGCATCGAGGAGATTTGGCGCAGGCGCGATAGCAGCTCCATGCCATCCATACGTGGCATCTTTATGTCCAGAACGGCGAGCGCGGCTGGGCGGCTGGTCAGGCCACGCAACGCCTCCTCACCGTCGCCATAGGTGCGAACCTCGAAACCCTCTGCCTCAAGTGCCATCGCCACCGAGGTCAGAATATTGCGATCGTCATCGACCAGTACGATTGTTTGCTTTGTCATCTCAATCCCCGCCCGCCTGAGCGTCTTTAATACAACAGCGATAACCTAGCACAGTGCGAGGCGGTGCGAAGCCACTACGGCCGGAGGCCGCACGATATCACCGAATTGTTCACGAATTCCATTTGGCGCGTTGCGCGTCGACCTCAATTTTTGAGATCGGCAACTTGTCTCGTGATCAGGCGGCCGGTGGCATGGAATGCTCATAATCCGCGAGCCCGGCCGCAACATCCTGCGACGTTCGGCGACTGGGCCGTTTTTCCATGCTGAGCTGAGAAGGCCCTGCAAGCACATGGCGTTCCAGAAACCGGGACAACGTGGCGCGCAGCGTCGAGCGGACCAAATTGGCAATCCGCGTTTTTGGCAGGCATAGGGAGACCAAAATCGCTGTGAAGATACCGCGCGCGCTGGCCCGGATGACCAGCCGCTCTTCGATATGAAGCGTTTCGCATGCGCTTTTCAAAAGCCCTTCGCAACCGAAAGGAAAAATGATTTCGCCAATGCCGTAAGCGATCAGCCGCTCGATCAGCAGAAAGCGATGAAGCAGCGATAGATTGATCCGAGGAACGATCGGATCGTTTGCCTGGTAGACCAGATAGGCGACGCCATTGTCGATATAGCCTCGCATATAGCTGACCACCTCACCGGTCCGAAGCGTGAAACGGGATTCGAAGCCGCTGGCTTTTCCGGCGATCAGCATCTCATAGGCGGTCAAACGTTTGGCCGTCAGGGGAACGGGTTTGTTCCTGGCCGCAAGGCCATGGACCGCGTCGTCGGAAGACAGCGGTTGCGGGTTCAGCTGGAACCGCGCCTGCATCTCCAGTTCGCCGGCGATCCGTTCCGCGCGCCGCACGTTCCGGCGCGTATGTTTGCCCAGGCGGCCGAGGAAATGCTCCGGGTCCGTCCCTAGCCGCAACAGTTCCTGGCACTCGGTCACTGTACCGGTATGCAGAAGGCCGCCCCAGAACCGGCCTGCCGACGCGGAATGTCCGTCTTCGGCCTCTCCGTTCCCTTTGATAATCATGAGGCGGGCGATGTCTGCCCGGGAGACTTCGAGGAAATGCGCAGAGGCCGCCACGCTGCTCATGCCAGAGGCGGGACCGGACAGGGTGACAGCACCCTCGACAACCTTCAATTTAAATCCGGCGATCTGGTGGGCAAACCATGCCCCGGACAGACCCTTGGCCTGGTGGTCCAGAAATCGGGAAATTCGTGCACCGCGCCGAAGTGCCGCGACGGATTCGAGGCGGGCGGTTGCAACACGATCTCCGCTTTTGATCGCGGCATCAGAATGGGATGACATCGTCCGGGCGTGCCCCTTGCTGGTTCGACAGGAAACAAATTTTGTCGCTACCGCATGATTAGGACGCCACCGCGAACGGTGAACCTTACCCAAAAAGATCCAATATCCGAAAAAACTTCTCCAAATCCGAATTACAATTGCGCAGGAATTGTGATGCATTCACTCGACAGGCGCTCACCCGCACCAAATCAGTAGCTCCAGCTTAAATCCACTCCGATTGTCCGGGGACGTAACGGCGTCGCTTGGCCGATCGCGCCCATGTTGAACGGATTTCCGAACGCGAAGACATTCGCCCCCTCATCCATCAAGTTCTTTACATAAAGCGTCGCTTCCCAGACCCCGCGCGTGAGGCCTACGCGGGCATCCACGTTCGAGTAATCGCCCATCGTGGGCGAGTTTCGCGCATCGAACCCCAGGGTCTCTTCACCGACATAGGCATATTCGAGGCTTGCTGAGGCATCCCAGCCATCCTGGATGGAAACGCTGTAGCGGGCGGACAGGCCGAAATTGCTGATCGGCACGGCGGGCAGCCGGCCTGCCGACTGAATCAGCAGAGGATTGGGGTGTAGGATATCGGGATCGTTCCAGAAAAAATTACCCTGCAGCCGCAAATGCCGGGTCGCCTGCACATTGACGTCGATTTCAAACCCAGGTGCATGCGTCGTCCCCGCATTGGCGGTGTAGAGAGAACCGTCACGCAGAATCTGGTCGCTTTGGATATTGTCCCAGACCGTCAGATAGCCCGCCGCATTGGCGACAAGACGCCCATCCCACAATGCGGTCTTGGCGCCCACCTCATAGCTCCAGAGCCTGTCTGAATCGAACGTTCGGGCATTCGTGCTCACAGGCTGTCGTCCTGAGCGCGGCCTGTTGACGTTGATGGCGCCGATGGGGCTGTTGATATTGACGCCGCCCAGCCGGAAGCCTTCCGCCGCGTCAGCATAAAGGGTCAGTATTTTCGCTGGGTTGTAGCTGACGATCAACTTGGGAACGAAGCCGGTCGTGTGGTTCGTCCCCTCGGCGAGCGTGCTTCCAATCGACATCGGCCGACCGACATCGGCCGCCGCGTTGAGCGAGGCGTAAAACCCCCGCAGCCCCGCCGTCACCGACAGGCTATCGGTTAAATCGTAGGTCGCTTCGCCAAAAAGAGCGAGTTCGTCCGCATAGTCGTTCCGAACCTGGGCACGCGCGATAAAAGGCTGGTGACGCGCATCCGGGCCGACAAGGCGCGCCCGATAACCTTCATTCCGGTGCGACAGGAACGTCCCGGCGATCCAATTGAACCGTTCGGCGCCCAGTGATGTCAGCCGCGTCTCCTGAGTGACCGATTGGATGTTGCGCATGTCACCAAACCTCGCAGGTCCCATAGGAAAGCCAGTCAGCGCAGTCCAGGCTAGAGAAGCATCATACTGGTCGGTAATGCGGCGCTCCGTGAACGCCGTGGTCGATGTCACCTTTGCCCAGTCAAGCAATCCTTCGACGGTCAGGTTTGCCTGGAGAAACTGATCGCGGTGCGGTTCGAGTTCAAAATTCATCCTTTGCAGAAAGCCGAGCCCCGCTTGAAAATACTGTGAATCCGCCGCCGCGATCTGCTGGCCGGTGAAACCCGCCGCGACCGACCAATCGTCTGAGAGCTGCCAGAGCAGGCTAAGCCTGCCACCGTCTGTATCCGTCAGATTGGTGTCGTGGCGACTCAGACGCGCCTCGTCGATATAGCCGCCGTCGCGCCGGACATAGCCCACCGCACGCAAGGCCAGGACATGCTTTACCAGCGGCAGGTTAAGCATCAGATCGATGCCGGCCGACGGGCCGCCCTCTTCGGCCGCTGCCGTCGACAGCATCGCCATGCCCTGCTCGCCATCGAGTATAGGCTTGTTGGTGATGACCCGGACCAGGCCGCCAAGCGTGCCTGCGCCGTAGAGGGTCCCTTGCGGCCCCCGAACGACTTCCACGCGATCGATATCGACAAGCCGCAAGCCTGGGTCGGGCGCGTCGTCCGTCAAGCGCGATTCGTCCAGATAAAGGCCGACCACCGATTGGCTGCGCCCGGGAATGGCGCTGTCGGACAGACCGCGGATCGCGAGCTTATTCTGGCCAACCCCGAAATCGGTCACGGAAAAGGCAGCGACATGTGCCATCAGATCGTTCTGGCTGCGAAGACCGAAATGATCCAGATCCGCCCCGGTCACCACTGAGATCGAATATGGCAGGCTTTGGGCGATCTCAGCCCGCTTCGTCGAAGTCACGACAAGTTCTTCGAGCCTCGCCGCGTCGCCGGCACCGATCGCCGGCGCCCCCGATTGCATCGCCGCCGCCGCTGACGCTGAGACAATCTGGCGAACCTCAAGCGCCTCGGCCATGCGCGCAACGGATTCGTAGCCAGTACCGGCCAGAATCAATTTGAGCGCCACATCGGGAGTGAAATTACCCTCGACTGGATTTGCGATCGCGCCGTGAAAGTCGACGCCGGAATAACCGATCGATACATGCGCCTGCACGGCAAAATCGACCAGCGCGTCGGCGAGCGATTCGGGGGCGATATGGAACGGCACTTTGGCGACGGGCGTGCGGCTCGAAGTCTCCGCGGCCCCCGCCTGGCCGGCCATTGCCTGGCCGGCCAACGTCTGTCCTGGCGCGGTCTGCCCGAACGCCATACCGGACGCCAGACAGCAAACAACGCGCAACCACGCGCGACACCGGCAAAAAGCCGGAGCGGCGAAGACAGCATTTATCAAGGGTGTGTTGAAACGCGATCGTCGCGCGCGCGCAAGCCCGGCCCTTCCCGCATCACAATCGGCACGTGCCAAAAACGAGCGGATTTAATCCTTTTGCGGCTTGAGACGCAAGGTTATAACGCCGTCCCCTGAACGGTCGGCGAGCAAGGGCAATAGTTGAGTCAGCCGGCTGATCACGGCCTCCTCATTATCAACCTTGAGCGCACCCGAAAACCGGCGCAGCCCGGTATCACTATCCTGCAGAACGATCCGGTTGGGAAAATAGCGATTGAGATCGCTGACTACCAGTGAGAGCGGCGCTTCCTTATAGGTCAGGTAGCCTTCACGCCATGCCATTGCAATGGCGGGATCGATCCGGCGCACAGCATCGGCATGCCCCGCCTGGATCGTGAGTTGGTCGCCAGCGACCAGGCCGACCGCCGTGGGACGCGCCGCCAAATCCGCCGCATCGTGCGGAGACACCGCGATCTTTCCGTCCGCGACCGTAACAACGATCCGCCCCGAATCGCTGAGAATATTGAAAACAGTCCCAACATCCCGCACATCGCGATCGCCGACCGTTACCAGGAAGGGACGCGACGGATCCTTCCCGACACGAAAAACTGCTTCGCCATGCTCAAGCGCAACCTTGCGTTGGCCCTGACCAAAAACGACCATAATCGCCGAGTCGGTATTCATTTCGATGGTCGATCCGTCCGCCAGCGCCACGGTTCGTTTTTCCCCGATACCGGTCGCATAGTGATCGGCACGACCGCCCACATCTCCCGACCGAACTCCAATGACAACGAGAAGCGATGCTGCCATCAGGCCAAGGCCCAGCGCGCCAATGCGAACCAGAAACGGCCGCGCCGTGCGCCATGCGCCAAAACTCACAACGCTCGAATCCCGCACGATGTCGATCATGGGGGTCAGATGCGGCTCGGCCTCTTCCAAAGCGAAATAGAGATCTTCAACGAGATCGAAGGCTGCGCGGTTATCGTTGTCGGCTTCGAGCCAAACGGCAAATTCGATCCAGGTGGATTCCGCCGATGCATCCTGGCGCAATCTCGCATGCCACAAGACGGCATCGTTGAGCCGCCCGGCATCGGCACCGGGATCCCGACCGGAATTAGAATCCGACGCCAGAGTCACCATGTCTCGTTCAGCTTGATCGTCACGAGCCATATCGGCGAACCATCCTTGGCACCAGTCGCGCATCATACGTCCAACCCAATGACGCCGCCAAGCGTACATCACCGCCATGCTTTCGTGACTTCAATCGCCGATATCTCACAAAAAATAACATTTCAGATACGGCCGAGACGTATCAGCAGGTATTTTATACTGGTTGCCATGTGTTTCTCTACCGTACTGCGGGATATACCGACCCGCGCGGCAATCTCGGCATGGCTCAATCCTTCGAACTTATGCAGTAGGAAGACCCTGCGGCACTGCGGCGACAAATCGTTGAGCGCGGCCATGATTCTGGCAAGATCCTCCTTGGCTTCATAGGCGGCATCAGCGGGTGCTTGGTCGGCGATGGGCTCGCTTCCGACCATGACGCGGCGCGATTCCATCCACTGCCCGTCCCGA
>JAQGIF010000083.1 GCA_028291345.1 Rhodospirillales bacterium
TTTTCGACTATCCCGAACCGCAGCGCCGCAGGCACTTGCTGCGCTTGTGGCTGAGCCGGAAAGGCGACCGACCGCTCGCGCCCGGGCTAGGAAAGAATGTCGTGCAAGTCCGGTCGAAGCCTCGCGACGGCCAGACATGTGATGATCAGGGAAATTTCCGCGTAGGGACCGCCGCAGTACCGCGCCTCCTATCCTGAAGCCGCGCATGCCCGCGGACAGTCCGTTGACGCCACGGCGTGCCCGAAGCGGTTGCTCGATGAGCGCCGCGCTGAGGCTGCGTGGGTGCCGCACGCCGAACACCACGGCAAGGCGGCGCATCTGGTTTCCGAGCGTGCTCCTTCATGGCTCGCCTCCTTAAGTATGGGGCTCGGCTCCGGCCCATCCGGAGCAACCCCCGAATATTACTTACGGTCGGGCGGGCCACCTTCGATAGCGAACATACGGTCTAAAATTCCGGCCGGTCATTGCGCCAAGATCCGAGCTGCTGGTTTGGTTACCAGCTCGGGCGGGTAACCAAACGGATGATCGGCGCCATATCAATCCTCCCGTTTGAAAACGAGTGCCCCAAGGGGTGGCAAGGTTAGACACAGCGATTGGGGCCGCCCGTTCCAACTACTTGGTTCCGTTTCGATCAACAGAGGATTGGCGACGCCCGTCCCGCCGTAAATTTCTGCATCGCTGTTAAGGAGTTCGCGCCAAGCTCCAGCGGATCCAGCGCCCACACGATATTCCTGCCTGACGATCGGTGTCATATTTAGGACAATCAAAAGAGAAGAGCTCGGTGCTCGGCGTTCGAAAGCGAAGACGCTGTCGTCAGTGTTATCGGCTGCGATCCATTCAAATCCAGATGCTTTTGTATCGGTTCCGTGCAGCGCGAATTCGTCACAATAAAGTCGATTGAGATCGGCGATAAGGCGCTGCAGACCGGCATGCCCGCGATCGGCGAGCAGATCCCAATCCACCTCACCGTCATGGTTCCATTCACGTGGCTGGCCGAGCTCACCGCCCATGAAAAGGAGCTTTTTGCCCGGATGGGTCCACATGAAGGTGAAATAGGCCCGCAGGTTGGCAAGTTTCAACCAGGCCCCCCCGGGCGCCCGTTCGAACAGTGAACCCTTCCCGTGCACGACTTCATCATGAGAAAGTGGAAGCACGAAATGCTCGGAGAAAGCGTACATAAGACCGAACGAGATCTTATTATGGTGCCAGCGCCGGTATACCGGGTCCTGGCCTAAATAGTTCAGGGTGTCGTGCATCCACCCCATATTCCACTTGTAGGCAAAGCCGAGCCCGCCGTTGGCGATGGGCGATGATACGCCCGGCCACGCGGTTGATTCTTCGGCGATCGTTATTGCTCCCGGGCAGAGTTCGGTCACGATCGAGTTCAAGCGCCGGAGAAATGCCACCGACTCAAGGTTCTCACGACCGCCATGGATGTTGGGGATCCACTCACCGGAATCGCGTGAATAGTCCCGGTAAAGCATTGAGGCAACGGCATCCACGCGTAGGCCGTCGACGTGGAAGGTATGGAGCCAATAAAGCGCGCTCGATATGAGAAAGCCCTGAACTTCCCTCCGTCCGAGATTGTAGATGAGTGTGTTCCAATCGCGGTGAAATCCCTCGCGGGAATCGGCGTGCTCATAAAGAGCCGATCCATCGAACTGAACCAAACCGTGAGGATCTGTAGGAAAATGTGCCGGAACCCAATCCAGGATAACGCCAAGGCCCGATCGGTGACACTCATCCACGAATTTCGCGAAGCCCTTCGGCGTGCCGAATCGAGCACTTGGAGCGAACTGCGATAAGGGCTGATAGCCCCACGAGCCGCCGAACGGGTGCTCCATGATTGGCATCAGCTCGATGTGCGTGAAACCCAGTTCAGTTGCATAAGGAATGAGGCGATCGGTTAATCCTTCCCAGTCAAAGGTACCTGCCGCATCCCCGGCCGGACGCAGCCATGAGCCGGCGTGAACTTCATAGATCGATATAGGCGCTTCGACCGATTGTCGCTCCGCTCGAGCGCCCATCCAGTCATCATCGGTCCACCGAAATGAAAGCAAAGGCGCCACGATCGATGCCGTTGCAGGCGGCGGCTCGGTCGCGCGAGCCAGAGGGTCGGCTTTTTGTGGAAGGATCCGGCCGTCGGAGGCCGCGATTTCAAATTTATACCTAGCGCCAGGCACAAGGCGAGGAATGAATAATTCCCAAACGCCCGCTTCATGCCGCAAGCGCATCGGGTGCCTCCGGCCGTCCCAGCTATTGAAATCGCCCACTACCGACACGCGGCGTGCGTTCGGCGCCCAAACAGAAAAACGCACGCCCTCGATCCCGTCCATTGTGAACGGGATGGCCCCAAACCGCTCTGATAGATTGTTGTGGGTTCCTTGGGTAAAAAGATACAGGTCCAGGTCGTCCAGCGCGATTCCGAAGCTATAAGGGTCTTCCGTTTCTTGGAACGCGTCAGGCCATTTTATCCTGAGCAGGTATGGCTGCTTGCTCGCCACGGCACCCGCAAATAATCCAAAGGGGCCAACAGGACTGAGTTGACCAAGCAACTCGCTGCCGTTCTGCTCGATAATTTCAACTCCATGCGCCCCGGGCAATAGGGCGCGGACTACCAATGTCCCATTGTGGTCATGGCGGCCCAGGAACGCGAATGGATCACCCGGCCCCGGGCTGACCAGGGCCTGCTGCATCCAGTCGTCGACAAGCTCCCGATGATCAGAATCGTTATTCATTTTGTCCGCTTTTGCGGCGCATTGAGCATCAGGTCGACTGTTTTAGCGAGGCCGCGAGTGGGAACGCTCAGCCAATCAGGACGATTCGCAGCTTCGTAGGCAATCTCATAAGCCGCCTTCTCAAGAAGGAAGAGGTCGAGCAGGCTGTTTTGCTGATCGCTCAGCGGGGCACCAAAGCCCTCTTCATACCCGCCGAGCAATCCGTCACGTGCTGCTCCTCTGAACTGGTCGAGCAGATCGACAGCACGAGCGTTCGACGCGCCGCTTTCCGTGAGCAGGCTTTCGCGCTCGACAACCGCCGCTGCGTAGTCGAACGACCGGATTAACCCAGCGATGTCCTTCATGGGAGACGACCTCGCGCGGCGCTGCTCTATCGGCTTCAGAGGTTCGCCCTCGAAGTCAATAATTTGTACGTCCCCGCTAGCCACCAGGACTTGGCCCAGATGAAGATCGCCGTGCACGCGCGTGCGCATGGTGCCCAAGGCGCTTTTCGCCAGCTCGGCGATATGATCGAGGATGGCTTTGCGTCGATCGATTAGCGATGCGATGAAATCGTCATCCTTCCGATTGGAAATCAGCGTTAGCGCATGTTTGACCTGGCGCTGGGTGGCAGACGCCCACTCCGTCGCGATACTTTTGGTTACGCGTTGCGGACCGAAATCGGGATTCTCGCTTGGTTGTGCCAAAATACGATGCATTTCACCAAGCCGTCGGCCGAGAGTTGTCGCGAACGCCCTATAATTTTCAAACTTGCCCTCATTCTCATCGCCGAAAGGGGTCGCGTGCTCATCGATAAGAGGATGAAGACGGTCGAGCGTCCACATCCAACCGTCACCCTGGTTCTGGACGAACGCCTGGACCAGTACGCACGTCGAAGAAGTTCCATCCGCACTTGTGAAAACAACGTCGCCATAAAGCGGCGGCGACCCAGTAAAGCCAGCATCAGTGAGAAAGCGGCTCATCTCCGCTTCCGGATGTGTGCCAGGCGTCAGTCTACGCAACAGCTTCACGACCGCTTTGCGGCCAACGATCAGCGACGAGTTGGTTTGCTCGGCCGAAGGCCACTCGATCTCGTCGGCATCGTTGAACCGAATAGTTTTGAGGGCAGAGGTCGGCCGAAACGTGATGGCGCCGCCATCGTTCAGCTTAAGATTGGTGCTCGTTTTTAGGCCGGTGAGCAGCGCCCGAGCGAAACTCGGGGTTGCAAAGGCATCGGTCAGAAGGCCTACGCGCCGGCCCTGCCTGACACGAGCAAGGGCCAGGGGTGCTTCGAAAGGGTTTTGTAGTTTATCTTCCCATGCAACCGCTAACGGCAGCATATAGCGTTCGACAGCATCTCCGACGTGGACAGCAAGTTGAACAAAAATGGCGTCGCCGGCAACACCCGGCAGCGGCTCAATTGCGGCCAGCTCGATGGCAGCGATCTTCTGACCCTTGTTTTGGAACCATCGGCGATTGTTGATGTAGACGGGAAGGATTTCTTGCTCGAGCATCTGCCGAGAGGTGCCTTCCCCAATTCCAAGCAGATTGTTACGCAGCACAAAGGTGTGATGTTCGGCAACACTGCCGGCGGTCGCCGTGCTCCAGATGGGCGGTTGGTTTTCTTTGCTTAAGCTGAACCAGTAAAAGCCATATGGCGGCAGGGTAAGCAGATAGCTAAGCTGCCCGATTGACGGAAAACCGACACCTCCGGATAATTCGGAAGGCGTGAGCCCGGCGAACTCCGTGAGATCGAGTTCGACAGCCTGAGCCGTGCGGGAGACGTTGGCCACACACAGAATTGTATCGCCTTCAAATTCTCGAAGATAAGCCAAAGCCTTCCGATTTTGTGGCCGGAGGAAACGAAGTGCCCCGCGACCAAACGCCTTGTATCGTCCCCGAATGACGAGCATGCGTCGAAACCAGTTCAAAAGGCTATGAGGGTCGCGCCATTGCGCTTCAACATTGACGGCTTCGTAGCCCCATAGCGGTCCCATAATCGAAGGAAGAATAACATCGGATGGATCAACGCGCGAGAAGCCGCCGTTTCGGTCAGATGACCATTGCATTGGGGTGCGCACCCCGTCGCGATCGCCAAGGTGGATATTGTCGCCCATTCCAATTTCATCGCCGTAATAAACGACAGGGGTGCCTGGCATCGTCAGCAGCAAGCATTTCATGAGCTCGATGCGCCGGCGATCGCGCTCCATCAATGGCGCCAAGCGACGCCGGATTCCAAGATTCAGCCGCGCCCTTCGATCGGCGGCATATACCTCCCACAAAAGATCTCTCTCTTTATCTGTAACCATTTCGAGGGTCAGCTCGTCATGATTCCGCAGGAAGATCGCCCATTGGCAGTTAGCCGGGATTTCTGGAGTCTGACGCATGATGTCGGTGATCGGAAAGCGATCCTCCTGAGCGATCGCCATGTACATTCGCGGCATCAATGGAAAGTTGAAGGCCATATGGGCCTCGTCGCCGTCTCCAAAATACTGCTGCGCGTCTTCAGGCCACATATTGGCTTCAGCGAGCAGCATGCGGTCGGAATATTGTGTCTCCAGTTCGCTACGGATGCGCTTCAGAATCTGATGCGTTTCGGGCAGGTTTTCATTACTCGTACCCTCTCGCTCAATTAGATAGGGGACGGCGTCCAGGCGCAGACCATCGACGCCGAGATCCAGCCAGAAACGCATGACCGAAAGTACCTCGCGTATGACACGCGGATTGTCGAAATTGAGATCTGGTTGATGCGAGTAGAAGCGGTGCCAGTAATAAGCTTTTGCCTCATCGTCCCAAGTCCAGTTCGATTTCTCAGTGTCACAAAAGATGATCCTCGTATTGGCATAGGTTCTGTCTGTATCGGACCAAACGTAAAAATTGCGCGCGGCAGATCCTGGTTTCGCGCGCCTGGCCTTCTGAAACCAAGGATGCTGGTCAGATGTGTGGTTGATCACAAGCTCGGTAATCACCCGAATGCCGCGAGCATGGGCTTCATCTACGAACCGTTTAAAGTCGCCGATATTTCCGTATTCGGGGTGGACGCCACGGTATTCCGCTATATCGTAGCCGTCGTCACGACGAGGGGATGGGTAAAATGGGAGCAACCAGATAGTATTAACGCCAATCTCTGAAATATAGTCGAGCTTCTCAAGAAGCCCGACAAAATCGCCTACGCCATCGTTGTTACCATCAAAAAATGATTTGACATGAATTTGATAGATGATGGCATCTTTATACCACTGTGGATCCGAAATGACGCGGGATTGGCGATGTGCTGCCATGCTATCAAACCTAGACGGTTGGCTGGATGCGCCAAATCGCATATGGCGCATCAGGGGTGAGCCGAACGTGCTGCATTTTTCCGTGCCAAACCTCTCGAGTGTTGGTCAATAAATCGACGGCCTCTAATTCTGCGTCGTCCTTTAGCCGCCATTCCCACAAAGGAACCTCGAAATCAGCTTCCTGGGATTGGTGAGGGTCAAGACTAATGGCGACGAGGATCTTATCGTCTTGGCCTGGAGCGACCTTGCCGAAATAAAGAATATTGTCGTTGAAGGCTTTATAGAACGTCAGGCCGAGATGGCTTTGAAGCGCTGGCTCTGCATGACGAATCGCATTTAACTGCGTGATTTCGCGAATAATATTTCCGGGTTGGGACCAATTCCGTGGTTTGATTTCGTACTTTTCCGAATCTTTGTATTCTTCCCGCCCTGGCAATGCCTCTGCTTCACATAATTCAAAGCCGGAATACATGCCCCAGAGGCCGGACAGCGTTGTTGCGAGAGCCGCTCGTATCAGAAATCCCGGACGGCCAGAGTGCTGAAGGAAAAGCGGATTGATATCCGGCGTATTAACGAAAAAGTGCGGTCGGAAGAATTCCTTGACGTTGGTTTCATTAAGTTCTGTCATATATTCGATAAACTCAGCCTTCGTATTCCGCCACGTGAAATATGTATATGATTGGGAGAACCCGACTTTCGCCAGATGATACATTAGCTTCGGCCGCGTAAAGGCTTCGGCTAGGAAGATTGTGTCAGGGTAGACCCTGCGGACCGCCCCAATCATCCAATGCCAGAAGGGTAGAGGCTTGGTATGAGGATTGTCGACGCGGAAAATTCTAATTCCTTGGACTGCCCAGTGAAGTACAATGTCGCGCAGAGCTAACCATAGGTCTGGTATGGAGTCAGATGCGTAGAAGTCGACATTGACGATGTCCTCGTACTTTTTGGGCGGGTTTTCCGCATATTTAATCGAACCGTCCGAGCGCCACGCAAACCATTCCGGGTGATCTGTTAACCAAGGATGGTCGGGCGAACATTGGATTGCGAAATCGAGTGCAATCTCCATATTGTGGGCTTTGGCTTCGGCCACCAGTGTCCTGAAGTCCTCGAGCGTCCCAAGCTCCGGATCAACGGCATCGTGGCCGCCAGCCGCTGAACCGATCGCGTAAGGGCTTCCCGGGTCGCCGGCTTCAGCCCTTAGGCTATTATTGCGTCCCTTCCTATTCTTCCTCCCAATCGGATGGATTGGGGGAAAATAAAGGACGTCAAACCCCATCCGCTTAATGGCGGGCATCCTGTCGATCACATCGAGAAGGCGTCCAGGCTTCGAAACATCTTCGGTCTGTGAGCGGGGAAATAATTCGTACCAGTTCGAATATTGAGCAGCCTGACGCTCAACCTCAATCGATTGTGCAAAGCTCACGGCTCGAAATGGCCTGATCTTCGCCTCGGCTACGGCGAGGCTTAGCTCTTCCTGTGTTAGAAGGTGGATCTGCTCGATGGGCGCTGAGGCTTCGATCCGTGCTGCCAGCTTTCGAAGCGTTTCGCTCGTGCTGGTGACACTCCGCTTGGCGACATCGCCGATCAAAGCCAGCCCTTCACGTATATCAAGCGTGAGGTCGACCCCGGCATTGTGCTTCTTCACGAAATCTCGGACAAAGCCCCCCCAACGATCGACCCATGCCTCGACCGCGAATGAATGTAGACCCAACCGCTGCAGCAATACCTCTCCTCTCCAACGATCATTTTCGAGCGGCTTCATTTGAAGCCGTGACCAATCCTCCTCGTCATCGGCTTTGAACAGGATTTCCCCCGCGATCTGCTCATGGCCGTCGGTGAAAATGTCGGCTTCGATAATAAGCCAGTCTCCGATCACGCGCTTGACCGGGTACTTCCCCTGGTCAACCGCAGGCGTGATCTCCCCAACTACGACCCGAGGAGCCGTCGAGGCCTGCAGCGCTCCCGCTGTATCTAACGCTAAGATTTTGATAACAGGCGGCTTTGGTTCGATCGACACGAGTCGAACCTCATAAGGTGCGAGCGGATTCTCCAAACCAGAGCGCGTTACCGCCCCGTTAGGACCGCTTTCTCCGCCTGCTCTTGCGATCAGAGCAGGGTCATATTTTTGCGGATGCCCGCGGTTGTTTATAAGCGCTAACACCGTGTCCTGCCGACCATTCGCTTGATTCCGGCGCAGTATCGCGGTGACCGGACTTCCCGCGCCGGTCACCGACTTAAGGTGTATTCTGCCCGCTGCCGGCGATATGGAACTATCGTCGAATTGACCAATCGCTTTCCGGAGCGCTTCAGCGTTGGCCGGCTCCGGCAGGATTTCATATCCGGATTGGATCATGATGCCGTTGCTTAACGCACAAGCGACACGAAGGCGCTGAATACGCTCGCCCATCGTGGCGGGGAACTTAGAGCTGCTGACGGGAACGATGACAGGCGCGATCTCTGATAGGCTGATGTGCTGATCCGTGACCCAACCGCCGTGGGCGAGCAGCGGTGACGAGATGCAATAGTCAAATCCTGCCCCTATTAGGCTGTCCGACGCGGCGGAGGACAGGCTGCGCATGTCAGCCGCAAAAGTCTGATTCATGTTAGCGTGGGCGCCGCAAATCAGCTGGCCCCATATATGTGCCGGGGTTAAGGTGGGGCTCTGCGCTACAAATCCTTTCACTCCTGCGGAGAGCAATGCGCCGAGCCGATCGCGCCACCACCGAACCACGTCATCCGATTCCGCTTGGTCGAAACGTACAAGCGCCCGCCCTCGCTCCACGTGAGGCTGACGCGGGTCTACGGGCCCGCGCGCTATGAAGCGCCGTACTGCAAATGCAACCGGAATTTGGATCGCCAGCGGGTGATCGAGCGGAATCTGATGGATCGCTAGCTCCAGCCAGAGATCGAGGTCATGGGCTTCCGCATTTTTTGCTAAATGCTGGATGAATTGAATATCCCCAGCCGAGGCCAGAGCAGGCTGACCAACCGCCTCAGTGATCAAGAGTTGCCGGAAACCAAGCGAGGCCGCGCTCAGCATCGTCGTTCCGAGGCCATCATTAACCGCGGTAATTATGATACGCGGGGCTTGGGCGGACTCACTCGAGACCATATCTTGCTCAGTCAGTTGCGTTTTTTTGCGGCTGATAAGGGAAGTCGCGCTAGACTTTCAACCGAACCCTGAGGGCGATGTTCCATCCTGTACGCAGTTTGCCATCATTACCAATGGGCTAACAATGAAGATGATGCCGGGGCATCTGCAGGCTGTTCAAGCAAACGAACAAGAACGGAAACCGACAGTGGCTGCGTTTAGGCTCTTTCGCGGAAGGCATCCCAGAGTAGAGCAAAGGGAGGTTGTATTGTCTCCGACGACACATTGGGGAACCCTTATGCAGGGCTCCTCATTAAAGAAGGGGAAGAGCGCCTCTGCAGGCAAGAATGTCATCTGCCGAGGAAGAATGGTCGTCGGATATGAAGACAGTCGAATATTACCGAGCTCTCGCTGGCCAAGCCCTGACACGCTCCAGAGCGATTCCTCCAAACCCAGCCTCAGCCCTTTTAGAGTGTGTCGCACGCGATTTGATTGAAATTGCGGCTGACCTTGAAGGAGGGACGCTCGGACAAAGCACCGCGATGCCATCTCGCGAGCCGACTTATCAACCGCAAAGTAATCGCTCGAGCAATTAGTGGTCTATCCAAATCAGCGACTGAGCCGGCAGGTTACCAGGACTGCCAAGAACCAAAGCGCATTCCATCTTACCGAGACAACGAGGGCTCTTGTTTGGTTGTCGAGGGCCCGGGATGGATCCAGGTGGAACCCAGCCGGAATCGATTGGTCATTCTCAAGCCTCTGGACAACGCCGTCTGTTTTCGCTGGCTTTGGCCAGTCGAATTGCCACTATGCTCCAATCAAGCCTCCAACTGACTTCATGACACGAGGGGTCACTCGGCGTTTCGAGTATGGTGCTAGGAGAAACGCGCGTGTTTGATTATCTGATGTAGTCCCCGCCTTAACGGTCGAACGCGTCCAGCTTTAGCGACTTCAGCGCTTGGTAGGCCTGCCGGCACTCGATACAGACGACCGGCACGCCGCGTTCATAAGCCGTGGTAAACGATCGGCGCCATTCAACCAGTCTCGAACACGACACGTCGGCACTCTGGCGCCTTCGCTAGCGCCGCCGCAATAGCTGGAGGTCCAGACGTCACCTTGATCTCGCCGACCACGACACCATCACAATCAACGTATCCGTCCGGCCTGCGCCGTGTTGCGCTGAACTTATGGCTCGCCGATTCTGAAGTCCTCCGGATTGAGAAATGGGGCAAGAGCGGTACCCTTCGATCCCGGCGGCCTGGCGCCGAGCTTGGGGCGAACTGGAAACTTGCGGGCTATCCACCAAGTGGCGCAGCGGTCCTAACGGATAGGCGCATTAAGTTCTACAAGAAGCCGCCCACCAGTAATAGAACCCCGCCAAGCACGACAAGGACAAGGCCAGGTCAGTCCTTTTCAGCCCAAAACCGGCACCAGGGTTACGAGGCTCCAAAGTGGCACGTCTCGCGGCGCTAAGCCGTCCTCGCCAGAGAGGTTGAGCCGCCATGAATAGCATCCCGCACAAAATGAATAGCGCTCCAAGGTAGATAACTAACATCGTCGCGCCTCTCCAGTCGACTTCAACCAAACGGCATAGCGATATTAGCCAGAGGGCTTTGCACCACCGATGATATCTGGTTCCCGGGGAGACCCGGTAGCTTCCGCGTCGACCCCTGTCAGCACGCTGCCTTCCCGGCTGCGCTCCACTTCCGGCGCGCGCCTCGATCCGCGAGACGACTCCTCTGCGCTCATCAGTCCTTCTTCTGGAGCTACAGAAGGAATCTCCAGAGGACGGCAAGATCAGCGATTGCGGTCACCATCGCAGGAGCCAATGTTGGCGTGCCATGGGCGCCGAACGCAGCTACCGCTTCCAAATCATGGTTGGGCAATTTCACAGTGATGTATCGTCATGCAGATGGATTTGCACCCACCTCCTGGTGTGGGGCCATCGCGCCAGACCCATGCCACAGGAACAAAATTGGAGCGTCCCAGCCGATCCACCGACTGGAATGATATTCTCAAGTTGTCTTCCACCTGAGTCATCCCCTCAGGCAGGAGTCGGAATGCGCCGGTCTTCTCATCATGCATGTGCGGCATGTAAACACCGAGATGATACGCAGACAATTTGCGCATAATCTCCTGAACTTCAGGTAAGTTGATTGCGCGTTGCGCAATCGCCAATTGTTCTGGCAATTCCGGCAATTCGCTAGGCTGGGATTCTATAGTCATGGGCTCCTCCTCCTCACATAGGCCAACTTGCATTTGAAGGGCAGAGCGTCAGAAGGACAATGCGTCGCGCGGAACCTCTGGCACGCGCGCGAAACACCGCGGTATGTCCCACGTCGAGGTACGATCCGGTAGCGCTGTTCAAACTCCGAGCCCCAGATCAACATGAGCCATTGGGGGACCAAACCCCACTCCACTGGCAGACCAGTCTCGTGCCAGCCGAACAAATTATTGCACCAACACTGTAACCTTGACCATTCCAGTAACATTCAGTGTCTACCGAAGAGGGAGCCTGCGGTCCTTCTCCCTCGGGGGTATTTTCGATAGGGGAGTTTGTCTTCGACGGGTCTTGCGGTCCGACATCTTCCATCGGTTGGTCGCCCATCTGTGCCTCCTAAGGTATAGGGTACCTTATGAAAACGTTCCTACCGGACTAGCGTTCCAAATTGGAACCAGCGTGGCGACCGGGCGGCCGTCCTCTATACCGTCCTTCAGTCCGCAAAACTCAATGGGCTCGATCCCGAGGCCTATCTTGCCGACGTCATCGACCGCTTGGCCAAGGGCCATCCAGTCAATCGGCTGAGCGAGCTTCTCCCCTGGAATTGGAAGCGGCAGGCTGTCAAACTCGCGGCATGAACACTGCCGTCGAGCGGTTGCTTTCGATCGCACATCGTCCTCTATCCGATGCAAATCCGTGCTTGCCGCCATCAACCGCGGCAGATGCCGGCCCACTGGCAGCGGACCTGATCATCGAACTGCTCCGAGCACGCAACGGGTTCTTTGCCTTTGGGCCGGCACTGCACATCTTTCCCGGTGATTCGTCAGACCTTTCCTGGGGGCTCGTTGAATGGAACATGCCCGGCCTCTGGAAACAGGAATATCTGTCGTTCGTGGATCCCGGCCTGTGCTTCGCGGAAGCGTTGCGCTGACGGAAGCGGCGGCGGCGTAGAGGCGGGCTCCCCAATGGGAGCGGAAGCAACCGGTTACCTTTCGGAAGATGACGGACGGCCTGAGAGCGCGCTCGCAGCCGTTGTTGGTGTAGGGAACGTCGCGTCTGGTGACGAAGACGAACAGATAGTTGCGACATTTGCGGATGGCGCGGGCGAGCTTCTGGCCGGCTTCGGTGTTGGAGGCCTTGCCAAGCAGCTTGGTGAGACGGCGGTCGAGATCGGCGCGGTACCCTGCAAGGGTACTATCCTTGAGGTCGCCTCGCCTTCGACCGATGGCGACGGCGCGCAGCAGCAAGCGCTTGAAGTCGGGGGCGAAACCGGCATTGCCTTCATCGATGGCGTACTGGGCGTCGCGCAGCAGATGGGCGAGGCAGACCTGGCGCTCGGTGCCATGGCCGTTCTGGCCGCCATAGCGGTCGGCGCCCCAGATCTCGGGCGTGGCGCCCTGGAGAAGCCGGTCACCACAGCGGCGGCGCGGCTGTCGGTGATCAGGTGGTAGACCGCGGTCGAGGACATCAGCACCCATTGCCACCAGGTCTTGCCCTTGACCCTGGCCGAGGTCTCGTCAGAGCAGATCACGGCGCTGGCGCGGACGGTCTGGGCGATCCTCTCGGCGGCAACGATCATCGGCGCCTCGGCGCGGGCCATGATATTGGCGATGGCGCCTTCGCTGATGGTGACACCGAACACCTCGTCCATCAGCCGGACCAGACGCGCGAAGCTGATCGCCTGGGTGACGTGCAGATGCAGGATCAAGGCCGCCAGACCGGGGCCGAACGGGGAACCCGGCGCCATCCCGTCCGGCGCCGGCGCGCTGAACCCCTTGCGGCAGTACGGACAGGCTCCGCGATGGCGATGAACCCGGGTCACCACCGGCTTGATCGGTGGCAGTTCGATATGATCGTACGCGTGAAACTCGGGCTGATCGTCCGGCGACAGAGCGTGATCGCAGTGCGGGCAGGCTTGCGCCCGCGTCTCGACCACGCGATCGGGGTTCTCGCTCAGCGCCCGCGCCACGCCCGGATGCCCCTTCCGCTTCGCCGCCC
>JAQGIF010000138.1 GCA_028291345.1 Rhodospirillales bacterium
GGACTATATTTGTCAGTAAAAGATAATCGTCGAAGCATGCGCCGGGTTTACCTAACAGGATTAGCACTCGGAGCTGCATGCATGGTCAAATATGTAGCAGTTTTTGAGGCGCCAATTCCTCTCGCCATACTTATGATCAAGGCCAATCATAGCGCTATAGTTAGAACTAATCACAAATACATTTATAATTACAAAGAATGTTTATTCGTACTTCTCGAATACACAGTTGGCATAGCAACGCCCGTCTTCATAATTTCTGCCTTTTACATTGCCTCTGGTCATCTTACAGATTTTATTGATGCAAGTTTGCGGTCCAATTTCCGGCGACTTGAAGTCCCATTTTCGTTTAAAGTCGCTTCAATGGCGCTACACGACGAAGCGCGAGTGTGGCCAGTCCTTAACTTAGCGACACTCATATCACTTATTTGGAGCGTTGGACAAACAATCAAGCGCGTCAGACTCGACACGTCTCCGCACGAGAGAACGACATTTATTTTTCTTCTATTCTGGGTACTAGGAACAGCAATTGGCGTAAGTTCGGCCAAATCATTCTTCCCGCACTACTTTCTTCAAATGCTTCCCGCGCTAAGTGTTACGACGGCATGGGTTCTGTCCCGTATTTTTAGTTTTGAATCCACTGCAACGATTTGGCGATATCTGTTAGCGCTGTCGTTTATCCTAATACAACCTGTGCTTACAGCCAAAGATAGGGTCGATAGGGTAATGCTAGCTATCAATGAGAATACTATTGATGGGATTGGTATGCTGCACGATGTACCCGCAAAGATTGCCGCCAACATCAAGCCAATATTAGGTGAAAACTCCAATAAAACAATCTACGTCGTTGATTACGAACCCGTCATTTACAGTTTAGCCGGCATCGCCCCCCCGACAAAATATGCTTTTCCACCGTTTCTGGTGCAACCGCCTCTCTCATATGTCGCCGGCGTCGACCCCATTCTAGAAGTGAAAGCGATTTTAGCTAAATGTCCAGTTTTCATCATCCGTGCGTCCAGACGTCCTCCCGGAGCGAACAACGAAGGGGTTTATGAATTTATCGATCATGCGATCGCCCGAGATTATGAAACTTGGTTGATCTATGACGAAGCGACCATTTATCGTCGCCGCGCGGATCGATAACGTCTTTATATCTCGACGGACGGGTCACGTAGGCTCCTGCTAGGTTTGTGGCCGGTGCAAATCATGAGAGTACCGTAAAAAAAACCGTCCTTCCGTCGTCCCAATCGAATACAGGCGATGGTTGATCACCCTTTCTCTTCCACCCCAGTTTGACGCTTGATAAACGCACAAAAATAGTCGATGGCAAGCCGTCCGGATGATGGTGATCGCAGCACCCGGCACTAATCGGAAAATTTGCATGGACGGAAGCGGCTCTCTCGATTTGCACTGGCTGGCGCCGCATCCCGCCTTGCGGCCGGCGATCAAGGCGGCGCAAGCATCCCTCGAAAGCGACGCAGCCAAGAGCTTTGCCGATCTGCGGCTGCTTGCAGGGCATCGGCTGGATTTTCTAACCACGATGCAGGTCGACCGGCTGGCCGATGCTGCGTTCCGCGCCGCGCCCGCGATGTGGCCGGAAATACGGCTGGCCATGCTGGGCGCATCCAGCATGGAGCATCTGCGGGCGCCGATCCGCGTCGCCGGAGCGCGGCGCGGCCTGCAGATCACGCCCTTCATCGGCGGCTTCGGGCGGTTCCGGCAGGAGTTGATCCAGCCCGACAGCCAGCTGCACGCATTCAAGCCCGACGTGCTCCTGCTCAGCCTGCGGACGGCCGACGTCATCGAAAGGCTCCCGCTCGGCACCACAAGCGAACAGGTCGACGCGGCGGTGGCGGCGGGTGTGCAGAGCCTGGTCGATCTGTGGCGTATCGCGCGGACCGAGATCCGCGCGGCGGTTATCCAGCAGACGTTCCTGAATACCGATTATCCCGTGTTCGGCAATTTCGACGGCGCGGTAGCGGCGTCATCGCACAGCATCACCGACCGACTGAACCGCGCGTTACGCGACGCGGCGGCGATCGAGAGCGTCATGCTGCTAGACGTCGCCCTTTGGTCGGCGGTTCAGGGCCTGACGCCGTGGTACGATCCGGTCCGCTGGCACCATGCCAAGCAGCTGATCGCGCCGTCGGCCGCAGTGTTCTATGGCGACCTGATCGGACGGCTGCTGGCGGCCATGCGCGGCCTGTCGGCGAAGTGCCTGGTGTTGGATCTCGACAACACGCTGTGGGGCGGGGTCATCGGCGACGACGGGCTCAACGGCATCGTACTGGGCCAGGGCAGCGGGGCCGGTGAGGCGTTCATCGCCTTCCAGGCCTATGCCAAGCTCCTGTCGCAGCGGGGCGTGATTCTCGCCGTCTGTTCAAAGAACACCCATGAGATCGCCGAGGCGGTATTCCTCGATCATCCCGACATGGTGCTGAAGCGCGAAGACATTGCCGCCTTCGTTGCCAACTGGAACGACAAGCCGTCCAATCTACGCGAGATCGCCCGCACCTTGAATATCGGGATCGACAGCCTGGTGTTCTTCGACGACAATCCGGCGGAGCGCGAGATCGTGCGCCAAATTTTGCCCGAAGTTGCGGTGCCCGAGGTCCCGGAGGATGCCGCGCATTTCGTGTCCTGCCTGGCTGAGGCCGGCTATTTCGAGGCCATCGCCTTCACCGAAGAGGATCGCGCCCGCGCCGGGCAATATCGCGCCAATAGCGAGCGCAGCCAGGTTATGCAAAGCGGCACCGATACCGGCGCGTTCCTGACGTCGCTGGACATGAAGATGACCGTAGCACCCTTCACCACCGTTGACCTGCCGCGTATCACTCAGCTAGCCAACAAATCCAACCAGTTCAACCTGACGACCCGGCGCTATACCCACGACCAGATGGCCGCCTTCGCCGCGTCGGCAACGGTGGTAACGTTATCGTTCCGGCTGGTCGACAAGTTCGGCGATAACGGGCTGATTGGCGTGCTGATCGCGCTGCCCGACGCCGCCGATTCGCAGGTCTTGCGCATCGACACCTGGTTGATGAGCTGTCGCGTACTGGGCCGGCAGGTCGAGGCTGAAACGATCAATCAGCTTTACCGCATTGCCCGCGATCGCGGCTTCACGACCCTCGTCGCTGATTATATTCCGACGTCCAAAAACGGGTTGGTGCGTGATATATATGCGCGCATGGGATTCACCCATATTGCCGGCGATGCCGGGAGCGCCACCCAATGGTCGCTGCCCGTCGCCGATTTCCAGCCCACGGAAACCGCAATCGCGGTCGACGCCCAGTTTCAGCTTCAAGCCGCGGAGTAATCCTCACCTATGCCCGACACCGACGATGCCCTGCTCAGCGACATTACCGACATATTGCGGGACATGTTCGAGGAGGACGATTTGGTCGTTACCGCCGAATATTCCCGCCAGAACAACGAGCATTGGGATTCGATGAACCATCTGAACATCATCTTCGCGCTGGAGAGCAAATACCGCATCAAATTCGGCGTGGTGGATATCGAAGAAATCCAGAATGTCGGCGACCTCATCCGGTTGGTTAAGAAAAAGACCGGCAAGGCCTGACGGCCCGGAGACGCGCCTCAGTGCTGTTCAATTCCTACCAGTTCATCTTCGCCTATCTACCGATCGTCCTGATCGGTTGCTTCCTGCTGGCGCGCTTCGCCGGCGCAGGCGTCGCGCAATTATGGCTGATCGGGATCTCGCTTTATTTCTATGCCAGTTGGAACGCGTTCTACCTGCCGCTGCTGCTAGGCTCGATCCTGTTCAATTATGCGATTGCGATATTGATGGTGCGGCACGATGACGAGATGCGGCGGAAGCACCTGATGTTGCTGGCGATTGCCGTCGATCTCGGACTGCTGGCCTATTACAAATACACCAATTTCTTCCTCGGCACCGTCAACGACCTGACTGGGACGAAGTTCATTGTCGCGACGATTATCCTACCCCTTGGCATTTCATTTTACACATTCCAACAGCTGACCTTGCTGGTCGACGTCTCGGCGGGACGGATCAAAAGCTTTCGCTTCCGCGACTTCCTGCTGTTCGTGCTCTTCTTCCCCCATCTGATCGCCGGGCCAATCGTGCATCACCGCGAGATGATGCCGCAATTCGAGGAGGCGAGTTACCGCTTCAAATGGTCGAACATGGCGGTCGGCCTCACCTTGTTCGCCGCCGGGCTTTTCAAAAAG
Source organism: Rhodospirillales bacterium (assembly GCA_028291345.1). Classification (GTDB taxonomy): domain Bacteria; phylum Pseudomonadota; class Alphaproteobacteria; order BOG-932; family Roseiterribacteraceae; genus BOG-932. Next base: position 4,207 of record JAQGIF010000138.1, read on the forward strand.
ACGATCCTGGCCGATGGCATCGCCAGCCATATCGCCCCGCTCTACACCGAGGCGGCGGTCGGCCACACGGTTACGCTGCTCTATGCCTGGGCCGCCGTGGTCGGCTTTACCCTGCAGATCTATTTCGATTTTTCCGGCTATTCGGAGATGGCGCTCGGGCTCGCCCGCATGATTGGGATCAAGCTGCCCATGAATTTCTACTCCCCGCTGAAATCGGTCGGGATCATCGAATTCTGGTCGCGCTGGCATATGACCTTAACGCGGTTCCTGACCGCCTATCTGTTCAATCCGCAGGCAACGGCGCTGCATCGCTGGTGGATGGGCGGCGGGCGTAAGGGCGTCAGGGGTGTGAAGACAAAATACTCGGCTTTTCTGATGCTGGTCGGCCTGCCGACATTCAGCACCATGTTCCTGGCTGGGCTTTGGCACGGGGCGGGCTATCAGTTCCTGGTGTTCGGCGCGCTGCACGGCATTTATCTGGCGACCAACCAGGGCTGGCGGCTATATCGGACCAAGCTGTTCAAGGATACGCCGCGCTATCACGCGATCATGCGGCCGCTGGGGTTGGTTGCGACCTTGACCTGCGTCTTCGTCGCCAACGCCTATTTCCGCGCCGATTCGGTGCGGACCGGCAGTAATCTCGTTGCCGGCATGTTCGGCTTTCACGGTGTCGGGCTGCCCGAGGTGTTCCTCAGCCGGCTGGGCGGCCTCGGCACGATGCTGAGCAGCCTGGGCGTGGTGTTCTTCCCGACGAGCGCCAGCAATTTCCTAGAGGTCTACGCTTGGGCCATCGTCCTGCTGTTCGTCGCGCTGACCTTCCCGAACATATTGCAGGCGCTACGCGACTATGAGCCGGCCCTGCCCTCGACCGCGCCGCCCGTCGCGGCCAACGCACCGTCGGGGTGGTGGCAGCGCTGGACCGGGCTGCTGGTCTGGCGGCCGACCGTGGGCTGGGCGCTGGCGACCGCGGCGATTTCGGCCGTGGGCATACTGGCGCTGAACCAGGTCACAGAATTCCTGTATTGGCAATTCTGATGCAGCCGGATTCCATGCGGCCCATGCAACGCTTCATCGTCTTCTGGCTGATCAGCCTGGTCGTCTTCCTGGGCATCGTCATCGGCGTGAATGTCCTGGTCGATCCCTACGGTATCATCGGCGCGCCGCGCATCGCCGGCTTCAATCAGGACAAGATGGCCGCCGTCGATTGGCCGCGCGTGACCAAACCCTATCTCGTGGTGAGGGCGAACCCTGCGACCCTAGTGATGGGCACCTCCCCCGCCGATGTCGCTTTCGATCCGGCAAGCGCCGACTGGCCAGCCGACTTGAAGCCCGTCTTCAACCTATCGATCGACGGCAGTTCGCCCCACCAGATGTACCGCTTTGAGCAGGACGCGCTGGCCGTGTCGAAACCCAAGCTGGTGGTCATCAGCATCAGCCTGGAGGATAGCCAGGTTTCCGGCGACCCGCCAAAACAGCCCGAGGATTTCGACCAGCGCCTCAGAGTGAGCTATGACGGCACGCCCAATCCGGATCACCGGCTAGGCGTACTCAACGATTACATATTCGCGACCGCCTCATTCAAGGCGATCGGCGATAGCCTTCGGACGATCATTCATCAGCGGGACCCGATCAAGACCTTCCAAACGCCGCTCGGTCAGCTGAGCGGCGGAAAATTCGAGATCTGGGCCCGGAACGAAGGTTTCCATGTTTTAGTGTCCGACAAAGACCATCTGCATGCCGGCATGGATCTGCGCTGGGCGCGCAAACCTCGCTTCGACATCGAGCGGCTGATCGACATGATCAAGGTCGCGCGGGATCACGGGGCAAACGTGACCGTCGTGATCATCCCCAACTATATCGACCAACTGGAGATCCGGCGGCAAACCGGCCTCACCGGCCAGTACAATGCCTGGAAGACGCGGGTGGTCGAGCTGGCCGACCAGGCCAAAGCGACGATGGGCGGCGTGACCTTGTGGGATTTCAGCGGCTTTTCACCCTACGTAACCGAACCCCTGCCCGAGCCGGGCGACCGTAGCACGCGGCTGCACTGGTTCTGGGAATCGATCCATTTCCAGCCCGCGCTCGGAAATCTGATCATCCAGAAGATCATGGGCAAAGGCCCGGAGGATTTCGGCGTCCTGCTGACCACTGACAATTTGGCCGCCGACATCGCCAGCTATCATGAGGCGCAGGACAGGTGGGTTGTCGCCCATCCCCGTGATGTCGCCCGCATTACACGCTTCATCGGCGAAGCGAACTGCACCGACCACCCGGAAGCTTGCGGGAAGGCGTTCACCCCCATTGCAGGACCGGAAGCCGCCCTAAAGACCGGCACCCAGTAACGGTTCAGCTGCTTGTTCGCAGATAGGCGTGGGCATGGTCTGGCGCCTCGATCAGTTCGAGGATGAAGCCGAGGCCGCCATTGAAGAAGAACTGGATGCGTGCTCCACCGAAGGCGATTGCCGGGGCCGGCTGGGTGACGACGACGCATCCGGACTGTTCTAGCCGGGCCGATTCCGCATCCAGGTCACGCACCAGATAGGCGACATGGTGCAGCGTGTTGGTGCGCGTCCGCAACGCCTTGCCGATCGGGCTCTTATCGTCCAGCGGCGCAACCAGCTCATAGCAGACGCCCGAGGCGTCGCGGCCGAACTGGCAATAGATATGGTTCACCGGATCGGCGAACTCCGCACTCCAGTCGGCGATCTCCAGCGTCTCGCAAAGAACCTCGCGGCCCCGCTCCAAGGTGATAGCGGCCACGCCGATATGGTCGAACTTCATCGCGGTCCCACAGTTACAGGCTCACAGCACGCCGAGATTACTCTCACAGGGTCGCCGTTTACCCGCAGGCCGACCAGGCGAACAGGCCGTTTCCCAGCATGCGGAGCTCGTCAGCCCGGTCATCGAATGACGGAGTGCAGTTCGGCGGTTTAGGATCATTTCTGCGTCCCTTTATTTTCGAGGCGTTTGGTTTTTCACCGCGCAAGACCCAGTTGCGCTACCAACGATAAACTTGCACCTGTCAAACCACCGCTAAGTGCTGTTAGCCATAGATTTGGATTGTCCGAAATAAATAAATAAACGAACTATCTCATCATTCGCCCAGCCATTGGCAGAAACCGTCGTTTGTTATTCTAGTCCGGCTACAATCCTCTCAGACACTTCCCATAATCTTGCCGCCAAAGCCGGATCCTCGGCGTCGTACCGAGGCACCTTGATGTTGCTGTCCGCCCAGTATTGGCCCGAGATTGCTGCCGCCCCTGGGTTAGCGGCGACATAGCATTGGGTCGCGGCGCCCTGCGGTATGGTCTTCAGGAACAGCGCGTTGGCGATGCCATAGCCCAGCGCCGCGATTGGGGCGGGAATCCCGAGATAGCGGCCCAGATTGGTGTTGATGACGCCGGGATGGACGGCATTGGCGGTCTTTTCCGTGCCGGCGAAACGGCGGGCGAGTTCCTTGGCGAACAGCAAGTTGGCGATCTTGGACTGGCCATAGGCGGTCCAGCCCTTATAGCCGTGCTCGCCGGACAGATTGTCGAACTGAATGCCGCCCTTGGGCGCCATCATATGCGCGGCGCTGCTCAGCATCACCACCCTGCCCTTATCGGCCAGCCGGTCGAGCAGACCAGTCACCAGTATGAAATGACCGATATGATTGGTGAAGAACTGCAGTTCATACCCAAACGCCTGGTTCAGCTTGGGCAGCGCCATGATGCCGGCATTGGCGATGATGGCATCGAGCGGCGCGCCCATCGCCCGCACTGCCGCCACGCAGCCGCGCACCGAGGCGGGGTCGGACAGTTCACAGGCGACACCGGTCGCCTTCCCGCCGACGATCGCGGCGGCGGCGTCCGCTTTCTCCTTCGTCCGCGCCGCGCCGACGACGTGGGCGCCGCGCGTCGCCAGCACCCGCATCGTCTCCAGCCCCAGGCCGGAATTGCAGCCGGTGACGAGGATCGTTTTACCCGCAAGCGAGGCACCGGCGGTTACATCGGCGGCGGTCGAGCCATAGGAGAAACCTGTCGGTCCCTTCGATTTCAGCAAGGCGTAAAGCGGCATGGAGGCTCCCTCGACTCATTATCGTTATCCCGCCGACATCATGGCCGAGCGGCGGGAGGCAGGCAATTACTGCCGCGGCAGGCCCATAATCTGCGCCGCCGTTCGACTATCGGCGACGGGACGGCCGAGTTCGCCGGCAAGCGCGACCACCTCGGCCACCAGTTGCGCGTTGGTCGGCTTGCCGTCGGCGGCATGGTCCTCCAACCCGACGCGGACATGCCCCCCCTGCTCGATCGCCATGCGGGCGATGCCGCTGGCGGTGACGTCGCCGCCCGGTATCGCCACCGACCAGGCCAGGCCGCTGCCCTCCATCATTTCGACATAGGCGTCGAACGCCTTACGTGTCGGGTTGAGGCTGAAGAACTTGAAGCCGCCTTTAACGAAATCCAGGAAATTATACTCGCCGGCGAAATAGAGCTTCACCAGCGCGCCCGGCGGCAGGCGGCCGGCCTTGTGATAGGCGAGCGTCGTCTGCAAGTAGGAAGGGTCATAGATTGCGATCGAGGGTCCGAGGCGATGGCGGCCAAGGATGTCGATCAGATATTCGATCTCCTCGAAGGGCACGGCATAGACGCCCCGGAATGAACCCGGCAAACCGTTATCGCCCGAATTGGCGATATTGACCGAGCCGGGATCCAGCACGCTCATTTTGATCAAGCTGCTCTCGGCGATCAGTTCGGTATGTTGCCAACGCTCCTGCAACGTCCCGCCTGCGCCCGCCGTCGGACATAGGATCGCGTCGGGCCGCATTGCGATGATGGCGCGGTAAGCCTCGAGATATTCATCCGCCGCCGGCCGGCCGAGGACGGTGAGTTTCTCGAGATGGGTGTGGATGACCGTGGCGCCGGCATCAATGCAGGCCACCGCGTCGGCGGCGACCTGACCCGGCGTTTTCGGCACATGCGGATTGTGCGACCTGGGCGTACTGCCGTTGATCGCGGCCTCGATGATGAGTGGTGTCATGCTTCCCCCCGGCTATATCGTTTGGCATTAGCAATTGCGATAGTGGCCGGAAACGGCTGCCCAGGGAAGCGGATTAGATGCTGGCGCTATTCCGTCAGGGGAACGCCCTGGGCGCTTTCCTGCCGGCGCTGGAGGCAGACGACCTGAAACAGGTTGGGGCGGGGATTTTGATCTAGAATAGCACGCCGTGCATCGGTTGTGGGCTCGATTGCACCCGTATCGCCACCGTCGAAGGTTGCAACACCGGCATTGTTGGAATTTGACGCCAAGATTTTCCCCAATTGCTGGCAAAGTTACCGGAAGAACCGAGCCATATGACTCGATGTCCCCGGCATTCATATGGCGGGGTTTGGTTTAAATTATGGCGTGCCTTCAGCGTAGCCCTTCCTGAACCAGCAGCGGCAGGAGTTCCTGCTGGAATCGCTGCATTCCATCGATGAAGGCCGGCCAGGTGAGCAGGATGCCGTCGATGCCGGCGCCGGCCAGCATTTTCATGTCGTCAACGATCCGGTCTTTCGTTCCGACCAGACGGAAACCACCATAGCCGGCGATCATATCGGCCCGGATGTTGGCGAGCGCCTCAGGCGGCAGGCTTTGCGAATCGATGCCCATGCCTGTGATGAAATTGTCGGCGGCGACGAAATCGCCCTTTTCGTACACGCAATGGTCGAACTGGCGCTGGGCGCCCTTCATCGTGTCGCCGATAATCACATAGGCATTGATCCACACTTTGATCTCGCGGCCGAACTCCAGGCGCGCCAGCCGACGATAATCTTCGATCCGGGTGCGGATGGAGGAGGGGTCGCGGCTTTGCAGCGGAATGAAGACGATGTCGAAATGCTTGGCGGCGAAGCGCTTGCCGACCGGCGATCCGCTGGCATTCATCAGTGCCGGATAAGGTTGGATCGGGCGCGGCCGCAACAATGCCTGCTCGACATGGAAATAGTCGCCGTGGAACGCGAACTCCTCATCCGAAGTCCACAGCCGCTTCATAAGCGTGATCCACTCCTCGGCCATCAAATAGCGCTGGTCGTGGTCGAGCATGGGGGAGCCGAACAGCTCGATCTCGCGCCGATTCCAACCGGTCACGACGTTCAAGGTGAAGCGCCCGCCGCCGATATGATCGATCGTCGTCGCCTGCTTGGCCGCCAGCACCGGATGCATGGTCGGCACATGGATGGTGGCGAAGACCGAAGGATGGCGCGTCTGCGCGCTGACCGCTGCAGAGAAAGTCATCGCCTCGAATGCATTCTCATTGAAATCGGTAACCCCTCCGAAACCGCGCCACCGGCCGAGCGGCACGATCGCCTCGAATTCCATCTCGTCGGCGAGGCGCGAGACGGTCGAGACATTGGCCCATGTCGTCTCATAAACGCCGTCCATTGACGACATGGTCGCGGCGCCGCTGACATTGGTACAGAAGGTGCCAAGCTTTAGCTTGCGGGCGCCGAACAGCGGGTTGGTCTTGGCCAGGGCCTCTTGGCGGGCTTCGTTGGAGGGTTTTGCGTTCACGTCGGACCAATTCCCAAGGCATTTCACCCGACCAGAATTGCCTTCCCCCTTGAGGGGGACGCGCTTTTAGCAATTCACTGGCGGCCCAAACTACCTCCCGATCGCCGAAACGCCCATCGGTGCCGCATTGCTGCGCAACGCCGCAGCCGCGTCATGGCCGATCAGCTCGTCATAGCCTTTATGCATGCCCGTCAGGCAGGCCTCGCGCTTGCCGAAGATGACGGAACGAACCGCGCCGGCTTCCATCATGATCTGGGAGCTGGTCTGGGTCGGCAGGTCTTCCTCGAACGCGACCTTCATGAACAGCTCTATCCCGTCTTCCTGGATCTGCTTTTCCTCGGGGGTTACCGCGGGCTTGCCATAGAGGCGGTAATTGTAATTGCAGACGCCCGGCTCATCCATCGGCTCGGTGCGCTGGAAGAACAGGACCGGCTGACGGTTGCCGCCGCCGATGACCGTGTTCGGGAAGATCGCGTTGACCGAACTCCAATGGCAGGAATGCGGCCATTGGGATTCGGGAATGTTGCGCAGGTCCATGATGTCGGGACCAGCCGAGGTGATGAAGGCATGGTGCATGCCGAACTGCTTGTGCGGCAGGAAGCCTCCGCCATCGGTGCGGAAAGTGGTCGGGTGGAGGAAGGGGACATGATAGGCCTCCATGCCGCCATCGACCGCATGCTTCCAGTTGATCCGCGCCGGCTCGCGATGCGACTTCACCAGGACGTAGGATCCGAGCTCCATATCCTCGAGCACGCCCTTCATCGGGCCGAGGAACTCGTCGAAATCGAGCTGACCCTCGGGGTCGGGATGGACGACGATGACGCCGATATCCTCCGCGGTCGGCAGCGCGATCAGGCCGCGCAGCTGCGCCGGCTCGAACGACTGGCGGCTGGGAA
>JAQGIF010000145.1 GCA_028291345.1 Rhodospirillales bacterium
AGCCTCCACCGTACATTGGGGTGTGTCCGCAGCATCGCATCTTGGAATAGCGGCCAGAAGCGATCATCCTTCCACCGCGAGTAGGACACCACCCAGTAGAGGTCATCTAGTATCCCGGCTAACCAGCAGTTCTGTGTGCGCTGGTCCGGCCTGAGTGTCTCATCGGTGCTCAGGACCTTACGCCGAATCAGGTAACCGATGATTGTGTCGCTGGCGCCGATCATCGTGTCGCATCCACCAGATAAGGGAGCTGACCGCGCGGTGCTTTGGATGCATAGAAAATATGCTCATGACCGAAAGGGAGGCCACACAGCTTTAGTAAAGCATAAATCTTGAGCCCGAATGGGTTGTAGTCCGCGAGGCCAAACAGCCCGGGTAAGACCGCAAAGTTAGCATGTCTTAGCCGGTTACCCCTTATCGCCCAGATAGGCGGGTAAATACGATGTCTTTAAGTATATGATCGGAATAAAGCTGAAGCATCTCTAAAGTTTAAAAGGCATATTATTCCGAATTCGACTAGGGTTGAAACGGAAGATTTATGGCAATTGTGACGACAGCTTCCGGGAATTTGCCTGAGCGCCGCCCGGCCATATCGCAGTTTCGGCCGCTTCCATTAGGTGGGCGAGCAACCAGGCCGATGGAGTTCTGCAGATTCGTCCGGCCATCGCTCCTTCGCTGCGGCAACGCCGCGCCGCCCGATAGTGGTCTCGAAGCTGCGTAGGCGCTTATAGACGGACAGCAACTCCACGATCGTGGTCCATGAGTTGACCAAGTACTGGAACGACGACCGCACTTGCTCAAAGGCATTCAATATCTGGTTTAGAAGCCCTAGTGTAATCTTCCCCGCCACGATTGTCGGCGCCAAGACAAGATAAGGAAATATATTATCAACTTGAATATAAATTATTCTACCGATGTTAAAATACATGTAGTGAAAATATAGTCTAAAATAATTTCGTCGAACGTCGGCGAATAGCTGCCTTACAGTCGGTGGTGAGGCGCGGATAGAATCGTCCTCACCATAAACAAGTTCCTTCCGGAAGGCTGCCTCCACGCGCTGATTTCGAAATTCCAACCCCGGAAGTTTGATACCAATTATGGCTAGGAAGGCCGTGCCGAACATCGACCAGAATATTCCGACTAAAACCAGGGCGTTGGGCACGTGACCAAGTAGCGGCACCTCCGTCACATCGACCGATAGTCTCATCAGCACGGGCATGAACGCGATCAGTGTCAAAATTGAGTTGATCAGGCTTACACCGAGATTTTCTACGGTGCTGGAGAACCGCATCGTGTCTTCTTGAATGCGCTGGGAAGCACCCTCGATCAGGCGCAATGTCGGCCAATGCGTCATGTAGTAGTCGTTCATGGCTGTTCGCCAGCGAAAGACATAGTGGCTGACGAAGAAGCGTGTCAGCACGCCGACCATCACCGCCACAAAAGCGATGTTCGCGAAGGTCAGGAGTTGCAGGTAGAACTGCGTCAAGGTCACATGCCCGGTGCCTGCGAGCGCCTTTTGTACAAGGTCATAGAAGGGTCCGTACCATGCATTGATCGCGACGCTTACCTGGACTTGCAGATATGTCACGAACAAGATCAGAGCCGACCCCCAGATCGACCAGCGGGTCCACGGATGCCGTGCATAAAGCCGCCAGAAGAATGCGAACAGCCCGACGGCACCTAAGTAGTAAAGGTAGAACCACAAGAATGGCTTCGACCAAAATATGGAAACGCCGACCATGGGCGGCTGGCCCGGGGGCGCCTGCGGCAGGCCGATGAACACACCCCAGTCCCTCGCAGCGAAGCTCCAGAGCACAACCGTCAGTGCTATCCAGCCAACAAGAGACAACAGGAAAAGTCGGGGACGCGGAAAGAAAGAAACGAACACGGCGTAAAGTCCTCTGACAAGCACTGGCGGCAATCAGAACGTCCCGGACCATGAACGAAGCCAGACGGATTGCACTTCGCCGCTCGAGCGGCTCCCAGCCAGATATGAGGAAGATGGGGATCGCTTCCTCATAGGAAACTCGAAGTAGCATTAACAAATAATTTAATAATCATTGTGGACTGCGTAGTGTGAAATCTCACCCACGCACCGATGGAATAACACCGGAGCCTCCGACGTCAGTCAGGCCATCGCCGCAAAGGGTTCTTGCCGCCACATAGGCAGGTAGACCACGGCCGTTCCGAAATGACGCCGGATTGTTTCGCCATGCGCTACGCCGAGACGCTGTTCCATGCCTGCCTTTCAACGCTTTTGCTCGCGGTTCTCTTCCTGACGCTACCGCAGCCCGCGCGGGCGCTGCCCAGCTTTGCGGCGCAAACCGGACAGCCCTGTGCCGCTTGCCATGTCGGCGCCTTCGGTCCGCAGCTGACCCAAGCAGGGCGCGAATTCAAGCTCAATGGCTATGTGCTGAGCGACGGCAGCGATCACTTCCCGCCATTGGCGGCAATGGCGCAAACATCCTTTACGCACACCCGAGCCGGACAGCCGGGCGGCGCGGCGCCGGGATTTGGCGCCAACGACAATCTGGCACTCGATCAGGCCTCGCTGTTCTATGCCGGCCGCGTGACCGACCATGCAGGGGCCTTCATTCAGACCACTTATGACGGCGTCGCGAACGGTTTTGCCTGGGACAATCTCGATCTCCGCTACGCGAACAGCGCGACGCTCGCCGGGACCGATCTCGTCTACGGCGTGACGCTGAACAACAACCCGACGGTGCAAGATCTTTGGAATACGACGCCCGCCTGGGGGTTCCCGTTTGCCCAGTCGCGGCTGGCGCCCGCCCCCGCCGCCGCGACACTGATCGATGGCGGTCTTGCACAACAGGTCGTCGGCGTCGGGGCCTATGTGTTGTGGAACGATCTGCTCTATGTCGAACTCGACGCCTATCGCGGGCTCAGCCCCAACGCCCAAAAGTCGCTGGGCCTCGTCTCCTCGACGCCCCCCAGCACGCTCCAGGGCTTCTCACCCTATTGGCGGATCGCATTCCAGCACACCTTCGGCCCCCACTATGCCGAAATCGGCACCTTTGGAATCGACACCCATATTTTCCCCAGCGACAGCCACGCTTTCGGGACTGATCACATCACCGATGTCGGGATCGACGCCACCTACCAATTCACGCCATCCCCGAAATATAACGTCTCCGCCTATGCGACCTATATCCGCGAGAGCCAATCGCTTCACGCCAGCCAGTTCCAGGTCGGCAGCCTGCCGTCCGACAGTCTGAGGACACTCCGCGCAAACGTCGCCTTCACCTATGACAATACATTCACCGTGAACGGGCAGCGCTTCCAGACGTTCGGCTCCGCCGATGCCGCGCTCTATGGGACAGCGAACGGGGGCATCAACAGCGCGGGGTGGATCGGCGAATTGGATTACACGCCGACCGGCAAGCGGGATTCGCCTTTCCCCTCCTGGCTGAACGTGAAGTTCTCCCTGCAATACGTGGCCTACACCACTTTCAACGGCACGACCGCGCACGCGTCCGACAACAACACACTCTACCCGATGATCTGGTTCGCGTTCCCTCTGAACTGAATCCGTCGAATGACCACTTAGAAGAGGTTTGCATGATGAGACAGACTAGCAGTTACATTTTCCTTTGCTTTATCGTCGCGGCTATGGCCGCCGATCGGGCGTTCGGACAGGACGTGGCGGCGGGGGAGCACTTGTTCAAAGCAAAATGCAGTATTTGTCATTCGCCTGAGCCTGGCACGAACAAGATCGGTCCTAGCCTGTTCGGCGTCGTGGGTCGACCGGCCGGCCATATAGAGGGCTTCGACTATTCGGAGGCAAATCGAACATCTGGAATCACATGGGACGTCCCGACTTTGGACCGGTACCTGACCGGGCCGCAGGCGATGGTTCCCGGCACCAGGATGACCTTCCCCGGCCTGAAGGACCCCGGAGAGCGGGGCGCGGTCATCGCGTATCTGGCAACGTTGCAGCCGGGGAACGCGACACGCTGATTTGCCATTTTGCGAACGGTTCGGAATCCATGCTGTCAAGTTAACCGGAATCGAGGTCTCGTACGGCATTTGCGAACGATAGAGCGACAAAAAGCGGCCCATTCGTAGGCTTGTCACGCTGTGAGATAAGGCAAAAGTTCTCGGCGAGAGCCATTCCGCATAAACTTGACAACACCTTACGGCCGTAGGTAGCGGTGGCGCCAAAACAAGTTTAGTAGTGCTAAAAATGCCAACAGCGGGCGGAAGTCACCAGTTAAAATAACATAGGATAATCGACGGAATATACGTCGCTGCGTGACGTCGCCCTGTTACCGCTAATCTGGCGGCATAACTTGGAGTGCGTCAACATGAGCAGGAATTATAGCTTAGCTGCTATTCTCGCTATATCCGGAATAGCCGCAGCCGGCGTTGTTTCAACACGCGCCGACGATTTCGAGCACGACCACGACGGCACCGCCTACGTTCAAACGAACCTTGTATCGGATCTTACCGCAACCGCGAAGTCGACGGATCCTTTGCTCGTCAATCCGTGGGGTATTGCGTTCGTCCCCGGCGGCCCATTCTGGGTCAACGATAACGGGCGTGGCGTCGCCACGCTCTATGACGGGGCCGGCACCAAGGTTCCGGTGGCCTTCACAATTCCAGCTCCCGGTGGCTCGCCGCAAGGATCCATGTCGGCACCGACTGGAATGGTCTGGAATCCCACTTTCCAGTTCCTTGTGCCGAATACCAAGTTGCCGGCGCTCTTCATCTTCTCGACCGAGGACGGCACTATCTCAGCTTGGGCGCCTCAAGAACCAACCAACCCGTTGCAAGCGGTGTTGGCCGTCGATAATTCGAGTTCGAGCGCCGTTTATAAGGGCCTCGCGATGGGAACCAATAGCCAGGGAAACTTCGTGTACGCGACTAATTTCCACGCCGGCACGGTCGATGTCTTCGATAGCAAATTCGCACCGGCCCAACTCACAGGTAAATTCCAAGACCCCGCATTGCCCGCCGGTTACGCGCCATTCGGCATCCGGAACATCGACGGGAATCTCTGGATAACTTTTGCTCTGCAAAACGCGGCAAAGCATGACGACGTAGCTGGCAATGGCAATGGTTTCGTCGATGTCTTCGATACTGATGGAAACCTGTTGAAGCGTTTTGCGGCCGGCCACCGGCTGAATTCGCCTTGGGGCCTGACGCGGGCGCCATTTGGTTTCGGCCAACTAAGCGGTGATATCCTGATCGGTAATTTCGGTGACGGAAAGATCAACGCATACCGCTCGGACGGGACGTTCGACGACGCTATCGAGGACAGCCATGGTAAGCCTCTCGTGATCGACGGGCTGTGGGCGTTGCAGTTTGGCGGCGCATCGAACTCCAATCCACAGACACTCTACTTCACAGCGGGAATAGAGAAGGAGGCGCATGGGTTGTTTGGAACGATTGCGCCCAGCACCACCGACAGATTGAGTGACCGATAAGCCGCTCCCGAAGCGCCATGATTGCGACCGCAAGTCGAACTGATCCAGACTATTGTGGGGTCGCGTTCCGCGCCCGGGTACGGCTTTTCTTCGGAGAGTGATTCTCCACCGGTTGAACGATGTGGAGAGTACCCCTCCAGATGATGGAAACTATGCCGCTTGCACGACATCCCTCGCAGAGCGGCATTCCTTTCCGGCTGTTTGGTGGGAGCGGCAAGTCGGCGCGGCCAGCCGACTCAGTTTGCGGCCGCATTCGGCAAGCCCGGCCCCACCGTTCCCGACGCTACGCTATCCAAGGCGGCGGGCAAAGGCGGCGGTGTAGGGTCGATCGACGGGACTGTAATATCGCCCGCGCGCTTTTCCCATCCGCCACCGAGCGCTCGATAGAGCGCGACGACATCGCTAATCAGCGCGATATCCGCCTGTATCAACTGCTGACGCGCAGAGATCAGCGTACGTTCGGCGTCCAGGACTTGGATGAAATCCGACATGCCGTGTTCATAGCGATTGCGGGCCAAATACAGCGTCGTTTTCGCCGCACTCACCGTCTCCGCGGACTTGTCGCGTGCGACCCGATCCGTGCGGTACGCAACGAGAGCATTTTCAACCTCGCGTAGAGAATTGAGTACAACGGCGCGATAGGCGAGCGCGGCTTCGGCAGCCTGGGCCCGTGCCAGCCGCAACCCCGCGGTCAGTCTTCCGCCCTCGAAGATCGGGAGGGAGATGCTGGGGCCGACGGAGTAGAAATGGCTGGCCCAATTCGTCACATAACTCGCGTCGAGCGCGCGCAATCCCAGACTGCCGGTCAGCGAAATATCGGGATAGAAGCTCGCAACCGCGACGCCGATATTGGCCGTTGCGGCGTGCAGCTGGGCCTCGGCTTCGCGGATGTCGGGCCGGCGGCGGGCAAGCGTCGACGGAATACCGACACCGACGATCTGGGGAATCTTCGGCAACGGAGCAGGTATGGCGAGCGTCGCATCCAGCGTCCCGGGGGGCTCCCCGATCAGCACGCTCAGGCTATTCATCGCCTGTTCGATCTGCTTATCGAATCCGGGCAGCTGGCGTTCGTTGTCGTCCAACTGAGTTCGCGCCTGCTCGACATCCAGCTCCGTCGTCAGGCCGTGCTGCTGACGCCGCTGGGTCAGTTCGAATGTTTCCCGGGCGGTTCGAACGTTTTCCCGCTGACTGGCGGCAAGGTCCTGTGCGCCGCGAAGCTGAACATAGGCCTGGGCGACCTCCCCCTCCAGCATCACCAGGGCGTCGTTGGTGGCTTCGGCCGCAGCTTCCGTTTTCGCGCCCGCCTGTTCGACGGACCGGCGAACCTTGCCGAACAAATCCACTTCCCAAGAGGCGCTCAACCCATATTGATAAAGGTCGGATGGCTGGGTGATTTGGCTCAGCGCGCCGCCCAGAACTGTCCTGACCTCGTTACCCAGACCGGGCCTGAATCGGTTGAGGGGGGAATTCTGGTCCGCCAGCGCATCGAGCTGCCTGTATGCGCCCTTTGATTCCAGGATACCTTTCGCGCCAAGCTGTGTGCGGCTATAGCTGCCGTTCGCACCCAAGGCGGGCATCCCCTGGGCGCCAGCGGATATCTCGCCCTGGTGTGCCTCGATCACGCGCAGGACTGCCTGCTGGAGATCGAGATTGCCCTTGATCGCCTTCTCCGTCAGCGCGGTCAGCACCGGATCGCCCAGGCCGTCCCACCATTCCGGATCCGGGTTCGTTGCCTGGCTGACGGCGGCGCGATCGCCGTCGCGCCTTGCCGAAGGGTCGTTCCAGTGCGCCGCGTCAACCGGTGCCGGCGGTGTAAAGTCCGGCCCGACCGTGCAGCCAGCCGGGCCGAGGAGTGTCGCACATGTTGCAACGCGAAGAATGCAGCTCATGTTCATTCCGACGCGGCGCCACCTTTGCTCTTGATGCCGGACATCAGCAAAGCGGTGGGTATCATGATCAAGCACATGCCCGCGGTGATCGTGAACACGTCGCTATAGGCCAGGATGGCGGCCTGGGCTCGAAGCATCTGCAAGACCTGACCGGGCGCCGATTGAGCCGCCTGCGCTGCGCTTTGGCCGGCGTCGATCAGCGTCTGCTGGACGTGCTGCAGGAACTCGACATAGCCTTGGCTGGTGAGCGTCAGGTTGTCGACCAGCCGGGCCTGTCGGGTCTGCAAATGATCGGTGACCAGGGCGGTGGAGATCGAAATGCCGATCCCGCCGAACACATTACGCGCCATGCTGAACAAGGCTGTCGCATCGCCCGTCATTTCCGCCGGAATTGTCGCATAGGCGATTGTGCTGATCGGCACGAACAGAAAAGCGAGACCGGAGGTCTGCGCCCCGCGCAGCAGGGCAAGATGCGTGAAGTCCATGTTCGGAACGAGATTGCTGGAGTAGAGCAGGGCGGAGGCCAGCACCAAGCCGCCCAGCGCGATTACATATTTCACCGGCACGAAGTTCAATATCTTGCCGACGAACGGGATCAGCATCGCCAGCAGGATGGCGCCCGGTGCGAGGACGAATCCCGCCCAGGTCGCGGTGTAGGCAAGCTGCTGCTGAGCAAGCTGCGGGATCAACACGGCGCTCGCATAGAGGATAAAGCCCATGAAGGCTATCTGCAGCGACCCGAGCGCGAAATTGCGATCCTTGAAGACCCGCAGGTTCACGATCGGGTTGCGGGCATAGAGCAGATAGGTACAGCCGAACAGGAAGCCTGCCGCCGACAGGATGAACATCACGCGGATGAAGGTCGAGCCCAGCCAATCATAATCCTCGCCGCGATCGACGCCGACCTCAAGGCATCCCAGCGCCAGGGCAATGAAGGCGATGCCTGGATAGTCGAGGCGCGGGACGGTCTTCCTTTCCTTTTTCACATGCGGTGGATCCTCGACATAATGCATGACGCCGAAGAAGGTCATGACACCGACCGGCACATTGATCAGGAAAATCCAGTGCCAGGAATAGGTATCGGTGAGATAGCCGCCCAAAACCGGGCCTAGCACCGGTGCGATAATGATGGCGATCGCGGTCAGCGAGAATGCCTGCTGACGCTTTTCCGGAGGGAAATGATCGAGCACGATCGCTTGCTGAGTCGGCTGGAGACCGCCGCCGAAAAAGCCTTGCAGGGCTCGGAACAGCAGGATTTGCCAGAATTCGGTCGCCAGCCCACAAGCGAAGGAAAATAGCGTGAAAGCGCCGATGCAGATCAGGAAATAATGCTTACGCCCCAGCCGGCGGCTGAGCGCGCCGGATATCGTCAGGACGATCCCATTGGCGACGAGATAGGTCGTCAACGCCCAGGTCGCCTCGTCGCTGCTAACTGACAAACTGCCGGCGATATGGGGCAACGAGACATTGACGATCGTCGTGTCGAGCACCTCCATGAACGCGCCGAGCGTCACCACGATCGCGACCAGCCAGGGATTCGACCTGGGCTTCCAGCGCTGCCCGGAATCGTTCATCGCACGGTGACCGTTGGTATGACCGAAATGCCCAGCGGCAGCCCCTGCCGGTCGCCGAGGCCGCTATCAATGATGATCTTGACGGGAACACGACGAACGATCTTGACGAAATTGCCTGTGGCATTCTCGGCTGGAAATGCTGAAAAGCGCGCCCCGCTGCCCTGCTGGATGCTGTCGACATGCCCGTGCAGTTCGAGGTCCGGAAATGCATCCACGGTGACGGTCGCGGTCTGTCCTGGACGCATGTCGGCGAGCTGACTTTCCTTGAAATTCGCCGTTACCCATACATCGGCGGTGACGACATAGAAGATCTCCTGTCCCGCTTGAAGATAGGTTCCGCGATCGACATTGCGCCGGGTGATGCGGCCGTCCTGCGGCGCTCTCAATTCGGTGTAGGAAAGATTGACTTCGGCCTGTTCCAGCTTGGCCTTGGCCTGCGCCACCTGCGACTGCCGCTGCTTTACGGTATCCTCGGCTGACTGGATATTCTGCGGAACAAGCGATGCGACATCCAGCTGAGCCTTGGCATTTTCGACGGCGGCTGTAGCGGATTTCATCTGCGCGGTCGCTTGATCCACATTGGTTTGCGTAGTCGCACGCTGATCGACACTGCGCTGCCGGCGATATTCCTGTTCGGCCTGCCGTTGATTGGCTTCGGCCTGCGCCAGCTCCGCCTCGGCTTGGCTAAAATTCGCCGGCGCGCGAACGCGCGCAATCTCCAGATCCACTTGCGAACTTGAGAGCTGCGCCTGCGCCAGTGCCAGATTGGCGGCTGCCTGATCGCGCGCGGTGATATAGTCGCGGGGGTCGATAATCAGCATCAGGTCGCCGGCTTTGACAACCACATTATCGTTTATATTCAGTGTGGTGACATAGCCTGGGACCCTGGCAGCAATGGCGATCGCACGCCCTTCGGTATAAGCATCGTCGGTGCTTTCCGACCCTCGTGTCATCAGCCAATAGATGATGCCGCCGATAATCGCGAGCGCCACGACGACCGCCACGATGATCAGCGGCAACTTGCTGTTGGGATGGTCGTCATCGTCGCCTCCGCCGCCCTCATCCTTCTTTTCACGCTTTTTCCCATCGTCGTCGGATTTGTTCGCCCCTCCGGATTTCCGGAATTTCTCCGAATCATCGTTACCGTCAGATTTGTCCCCATCGTTGTACGACATCTCGCGATCCGACCGACGGGCATGCCCGCTTGCCGGGTGGCGTGGACTAACGGGAGCGGAGGGAGGGGGCAGCTCTGCGCCTGGGTCTTTTTCGCTGTCAGGTTTGCGCAAAAAAGCTGAACTGATCTTCATAGTGATCCTTCGGCTATCTCATCGCGCACGTCGGGTGTTCGCCAGACAGGTCAGCCGCATTCCAGAGATAACGGGCCCACCTCGACCGCGTTCCATCCATGCTCGATTACAGGCGCGGCGACGACTTATGTTAGGAAAGGCGGGCGCGTTCTCGAATTTTCATCAGCCTTTCGGACTCACCAATTCACCGATCTGTCAATCGCGTGCCAGATAAGACTCAAGATCGGCACGCAAATGCGACCGTTTTTTTGCGATGATGGATTTGGCGCGAGCGCTTGCCGCCCAACGCATGACGGTAAGGATTTGCGCTTCCTCAAGCTGCGGCGGAAGACCTGACGGAGAACAGCGTGGAACGATCGCTCAGGCGCTAACAGCCAGTAGCGCAAAACTGGCCAGCCAGTGCTCGCCCGCATAGTCTCCTGCGATGTGCGGCAGGCTCGCCACCAAATGAAGCTGGGCGGCTGCCGTCGCGACCTGCCTGCCCGGTTCATCCAGAACGGCGGCGATCGATGTCCAGCACCAGGCGCGGCTGAGATTCAGCCCGTCGAGATGGGCAATTTTGCCGTCGGAACGATCGCCGACCAGGGCGGGCGCGAAAAGCGCGGGCGGCTCTTGTTGCATGATATTAGGTAGGAAATGCCCAAACCACGTGCGGAAATCCGCGTGGGGCAGAACGCGGCGCATACATTCCGCTTCGATCAGGACAGGGGACAGGAATGCGTCGCCATCCGGTTCCCAGGCCTGGCACCCGGCATCCCGGGCGTACCAGACTTGTGTGCGGTCTGCGATCGCCCGCGTCAGATCTTCATCCCGCGCGATATTCGCGAATTCCGACGCCAAGGCGAGGGCGAAGGCGGAGTTGGCATGCGTCCCGGTGCGGATGGGGTAAGGCTGGTCGGGCAGGAAGCGCTTGATCCGCTCCGCGAAGGCGGCCGCCAACGGCGCAAGCGCTGCCGTCCAAAGTTGGCCTTCTTGAGACTCGTGCCGCATCAATTCGGCGGCGAGCATCAGCAGCCAGGCCCAGCCATAGGGGCGCTCGAAAGTCTGGCTGCCGGGCCGCGCCAGATAGGACAATTCCCCGGCGACTTTATCCGGGACCAGATGGACATCGAAAATCGCGCGGATGCGGCTGCGCTCCGGCAGATCGGGGAAGCGGCGATAGAGGCTGGCCAGCAGCCAATAGCCGTGTACGCAGGAATGCCAATCGAAGCTGCCATAGAAGATCGGGTGGAGGGCCTTAGGACCCCGCACATCGGCCGGCCCGCCGATGACGTGATCCAGTTTGTTGGGGAATTCGCGCGTGACATGGCCCAGCGCCAAACCTGCAAATCGCGTCGCCATCTCGATCGTCAGAACCGTTTGCATAAGGCAGCCTACCTGAAAGCCAGAAAATACATCAGCAGCGTATTGACGGCCAAAAGCCCAAGCGCGGTCGGCGCCTGTGCCTTGATAACCGCGTTACGGTCGCGGAGGTCCAGCAGGACGACCGGCACGATGTTGAAATTGGCGGCCATCGGCGTCACCAGCGTTCCGCAAAATCCCGACAGCATGCCCAGTGCCGCCATGACCGCAGGATCGCCCCCGAAATGCCGTACGATCAGCGGCAGGCCGATGGCGGCAGTCATCACCGGAAAGGCGGCGAAGCCATTGCCCATCACCATCGTGAACAGCGCCATCCCTATCGTATAGGCGGCAACCGCACCGAAACGGCTGTCGAGCGGCATATGTTCGATCATCAGACGCCCTACCTGGTCGCCAACGCCCGATAGCGCGAAGACTGCACCCAGCGCGGCCAGCATCTGGGGCAGGATCGCGGCCCAGCCGACCGAATCCAGCAGCCGCCTTGCCTCCTGTAGGGGCACGGAAAGTGGCGGGCGCAGCCAGACCATCGCCCCCGCCAACGCGACGATGATGCCCAGCGCCAGGGAGATCGGCGTCGCCTGACCGGGATCGATCAGCGGACCGCCACCGATGTCGATACGCTTCAGGAACAGCGTTCCGATCAAGGCTAAGGCCGGAATGGCGAGGGCCGGCAGGAACAGCCGATTGCCGCGTGCGATCGCGCTGAGCAGCCGCTCCTGGGCAGTGGTGGTCGCCGGCGCACTGCTACCCATCCAACGCATGGCGCCGCTTGCCGCGAGCGCCAGTACCAGGATGCCGTTGCCGAAATCGCCCAAGCGGTCGCCGAACAGGAAGCTGAGGGCGAGCAGGCCCCAGAATACCGCATTACCGATGCGCTTCGGGCTCCGCCGGTCGCGTGCGCTGAGCACGGCGACCGCGGCGAACATCAGGCCGGCCAGAATATAGACCGCGCCGATGCGGATCATCGCGCGTTGCCGGCTTTGCGCCGCAGCCGCCGGTCGAGCAACAACAGGCGGAATCCATGGATAGCCAGGGCGGCCAGCGCCGTGGGGATCGCCCAAACGGACAGCGAGAGCGGCGAGACGGTGATGCCGTTCTGCTCCAAGAAACCCTTGATCAGCAGGATCGAGCCGATGGCGATGAAAATATCCTCTCCAAAGAACAGGGCCACATTGTCCGCGGCGGCCGCGTGAGCGCGCACCGACTGGCGGTCGGCCTCGGACAGATCGGCAAACCGGTTTTCCGCCGCGCCCTCCGCCATCGGTGCGACTAACGGGCAGACCATCTGCGGGTGGCCGCCGAGCGAGGTCAGGCCGAGTGCGGCTGCTGCCTGCCGGACGGCGAAATAGACCAGCAGCAGGCGTCCGGGCGTCGCGGCCCGTACTCGGCCGATCAGTTGCCGCGCCCGTTCCTGCAGGCCGTACCGCTCCAGCACGCCGATGACCGGCAGCACCATCCACGGGATACTGACATAACGATCGTCGTTGAAGGCTTTGCCGAAAGCCGAAATGACCGCCACGAGATCGAGACCGCTCGCCAGCCCGGTCACGATCGCGGCAAGCGCGACGACCAGCAGGGGATTGGCGCGAACCAGGAAGCCGATGACGACGATCGCGATCCCGGAAAGCGTCAGCACGCGCCGTAACCGCCGCCGCCCGGTGTCTCGATCACGAATACATCGTCCACATCCATTGCCACCACCGCCGTCCCCGCGATTTCCTCCGTGCGGCCGTCGGCACGGACAATCGCATTTCGCCCGACCTGCCCGGGCAGACCACCTTCCGCACCAAAGGGCGGAACGATGCGGCGGCCGGACAGGATCGCCGCGCCCATCGGCTTGCGGAAGCGGAGGTGCCTGACAACACCGTCGCCGCCGCGATGGCGCCCGCGCCCGCCTGAACCGCGCCGGATCGCGAACCGGTCGATCATGACCGGGAATCGCCATTCCAGCACTTCCGGATCGGTCAGCCGGCTGTTGGTCATGTGCGTCTGGACGGCATCGGCGCCATCGAAACCGGGGCCGGCCCCGCTGCCGCCGGCGACGGTTTCGTAATACTGGCTTTCGCCGTCACCGAAGGTGAAGTTGTTCATCGTGCCCTGCGATGCCGCGACCACGCCCAGCGCGCCATAGAGTGCATCGGTTATGACCTGGCTGGTTTCGACATTGCCGGCAACCACGGCGGCCGGCGGGGACGGGTTCAGCATCGAGCCCTTCGGAACCTTGAGCGTGATCGGTCGCAGGCAACCTTCATTCATCGGAATATCGTCGTCGACCAACGTCCGGAATACATAGAGGACCGCCGCCCGGCACACCGAGATCGGCGCGTTGAAATTGGTCGGGACCTGCGGGCTGGTGCCGGCGAAGTCAACGGTCGCGCTGCGGCTTTCGCGATCGATATCAATCTTCACGGATACGGTGGTGCCATCGTCCATTTCATAGGAAAATGCGCCCGAGCGCAGCTTGGCGATCGAACGGCGGATCGCTTCCTCGGCGTTGTCCTGGACATGGCGCACATAGGCGAGGACCACGTCGTGCCCAAACCGCCGCGCCATTGCCCGCAGTTCTTCCGCGCCTTTGACACAGGCGGCAAGCTGGGCCTTCAGGTCACCGATATTCTGATCGAGGTTGCGCGCGGGATAGGGGCCGCTGCCCAGCAATGCGCGGGTCGCTTCCTCGCGGAATTCGCCGTTCTCGACCAGCAGGAAATCGCTGATCAGGACGCCTTCCTCGGTCACATTGCGGCTGGTTGGCGGCATCGAGCCCGGCGTGATCCCACCGATATCGGCGTGATGTCCGCGCGCCGCGACGAAGAACGACAATGTCCCCGGATCGTCGGCGGAGAAGACCGGCATCACCACCGTGACGTCCGGCAGATGCGTGCCGCCATGGAACGGGTCGTTCAGCATATAGACCTGCCCCAGCGTCAGCCGCCCGGCGCGGTCGCTGAGGATCGTGCGCACGCTCTCGCCCATCGATCCCAGATGGACCGGCATATGCGGCGCATTGGCGATCAACGCGCCGGCGGGATCGAACAGGGCGCAGGAGAAATCGAGGCGCTCCTTGATATTGACCGAGTAGGCGGTGTTCTGCAGCGCGGCACCCATTTCCTCGGCGATGGCCATGAACAAATTGTTGAATACCTCCAGCATCACGGGATCGGCAGCGGTGCCGATTGCAACCGTCGTTGGAAGTGCGACCGTGCGTTCGAGAATCAGATTGCCTCCGTTGTCGACACGGGCGCGCCATTCGGGTTCGATGACGGTGGTAGCGTTATCTTCAAAGACGATCGCCGGGCCGTCGATCTCAGCCCCGGGTGGAAGCATCGCGCGGTCGAACAGCGGGGCCACGAAATCCTGTCCGGCCATGCGGACCGTTGCCGAACCCGGCGAGGTCGCGCCCGATCCCCGCCATGGTTTCGCGACGGGCACCCGGTTTTCCGGCGTTTCGATCGCCTCCATGGCAACCCTCTCCACGACCAGCCCTTTGCCGGGCGCGGTGAAGCCGAAACGCCGGCGATGAACGTCATCGAAACCTGAGACCATCTGCTCGACCGCGCCGAACGGAACGGGCAGCGCCGTATCGGTACCGTCATATTTCACGAAGGCTTGCCGGACGAAGCCGAAATTCCGGCCGGTCGCGCCCTGCGCCCGCAAGTCGTCGGACGCCTCCTGTTCCAGCGCCGCGACCCGGTCTGCCATCAATTCCTGTGTCGCGGCGGTGAGTGGCCGATCGATGGCGGCTTCGCGCACCACCCGAAGTTCGGCCAGCCCCATGCCATAGGCCGAGAGCAGGCCTGCCAACGGGTGGATCACGATCCGGGATATCCGCAACGCATCGGCCACCAGGCAGGCATGCTGCCCACCGGCGCCGCCGAAACAGGCCAAAGCATATTTGGTAACGTCATGGCCGCGCTGGACCGATATCTGTTTGATCGCGTTCGCCATGTTTTCGACCGCGATCTTGATGAAGCCCTCGGCGATATCGGCCGGACGCATAGCGGTATCGGTCGCTTCTGTGATTTCCGTTGCCAGCATTTCAAATTTCGCCGTCACGATCTCGGGGTCGAGCGGAAGGTCGCCGTTCGGTCCGAAGACGTGCGGGAAGCTGGCCGGTTGCAATTTGCCGAGCATGACGTTGCAGTCCGTCACCGTCAGCGGACCGCCCCGGCGATAACAGGCGGGACCCGGTACGGCGCCCGCCGATTCCGGGCCGACGCGCAGGCGCGTACCATCGAAACGGCAGATGGAGCCACCCCCTGCCGCAACCGTGTGGATATTCATCATCGGGGCGCGTATCCGCACGCCGGCCACCATCGTGTCGTATGTTCGCTCGAATATACCGGCGAAATGCGATACGTCGGTCGAGGTGCCGCCCATGTCGAAGCCGATGACCTGATCGAAGCCGGCCTCGGCTGCGGTATGCGCCATGCCCACGATACCACCCGCGGGGCCCGACAGGATCGCGTCCCGGCCCCGAAAATGCCCGGCATCGGCCAGACCGCCGCTCGATTGCATGAACAGCAGGCGGACATCGCCGCCGATCTCGGCCCGCATCTGATCGACATAGCGGCGCAGGATCGGCGATAGATAGGCATCGACCACCGTCGTGTCGCCGCGCGCCACCAGCTTCATCAGCGGGCTGACCTCGTGGCTGACCGAAATCTGATTGTACCCTATTCCCCGCGCCACTGCCGCGAGCCGGCGCTCATGATCGGGAAACCGGTATCCGTGCATCAGCACGATAGCGACCGACCGGAAGCCGCGATCGTATGCGGCTTGAAGGCCGGCCCGCGCCCGCCGCAGGACGAGCGGTCTGATGACCTCCCCGGTGGCCGAAAGCCGCTCCGCGATCTCGACGACTGCGCCGTACAGCATGCCGGGAACAACGATATTGAGATCGAACAGCTTTGGACGATTCTGGTAAGCGATCCGCAGGGCATCGCCGAACCCTTCGGTAATGGCGAGTACTGTCGGTTCGCCCTTGCGCTCCAGCAATGCGTTGGTCGCGACGGTCGTGCCCATCTTCACGACCTTGATCGTGCCCGGTGGAATAGGCGCGTCGGGCGCGACGGCCAATATCTGGCGGATGCCGGCAACGGCCGCGTCACGATATTTTTCCGGGCTTTCCGACAGCAGCTTGCGCGCGACGAACGACCCGTCCGACGCGCGACCCAAAATGTCGGTGAAGGTGCCGCCGCGGTCGATCCAGAATTCCCAGCCATGCTGCGTGGCGGATGGCTCAGCAGATCGATGTCGGGTCATGGATTCGGTCGAGCTCCCAAGGCCGCCATGTCACCATCTTATGGGCGAGGGTCAAGGGAGGGTGGAACAACCCTGGCGTGACCGTCAATAGACGCGCGACGCGAAGATCATTGAAACCTTTCGTAATTCCGGCCACTGATTGACACGATGATGGAAATGAGCCTGAGCGGGAAGACGGCTATCGTGTCCGGGGTCGGCGCCGGGCTCGGCATTGAAATCGTGCGCAGCCTGGCGCTCGAGGGCGCGAATCTCGTGCTGGGCGATATCGATCCGGATAGCCTTGCACGGGCGGAGCAGCTTCTCGAATTTATGAGTGCCCCACATGTCGGGTTGAAAACGGACATTCGTGATCCGCACGCATGCGAAGCCCTGGTGGAACTGGCAGTCGAGAAGTTCGGCGCGGTCGGCATCCTGATAAACGACGCGTTCCGCGCGGAGGCGCCGTCCTCCTTCGAGGACGCGGACATGGCCGAGTGGCGGGCCGTCGCCGACGTCAATCTGTGGGGCACGCTGACGATGATCAAGGCAGCACTGCCAGCCTTGAAGGCATCGGGCATGGCGGCGATCGTCAATATCAACACCCATGGCAGTGAGGCGCTCGATCCCGATTTCGGCGGCTATACGTCATCGAAGGCGGCGCTGGCACACCTGACCCGGCATCTGGCACGCGAGTTCGGCCCTTATGCGATCCGGGTCAACGGCGTCCATCCCGGGCCGATGGATGCGGGCCCGAGGCGGGATTTCCTGGTAGCCCAGGCGGCGGCTTTAGGCGTGACGCCCGAAAGCCTGGACGCCCCGGCACGGGAGCGAACCTGCCTCGGCCATCTGGCGAGTGCGGAAGATGTCGCGCGCGCGGTGACCTTCCTCGCCTCACCGGCGGCGCGGTCGATCACCGGCCAGGCATTGTTCGTCGATGCCGGGGCTTGGCTACACTGAGACCCGGCTAAGCCGCCTTCCGCGTCGGTTTTCTCGGCATTCCGGCGGCGCCGTGGAACCCCTCAGCGCGCCGCAATATATCCGGCGTCATGCGGCGCGGATTATAGAACTGGCTGACCCAGAGCTTGACCTTGTGAAACGGCCCGTCCTCGGGAAGCTGCATGATCGAGGTGGCTGGTTTCTTATAGGTCCAGATCTCGAAATCCTGGGCGAAAGCCTGCCGGCTTGCCTCCTGATACGCGCGGCCGGCGGCAACATCCTGTTCGGTGGGAATATCGCCGGACGCCTTCACCATCAGCCCGTGCCAGACCTTCGTGATGCCATCTTCCACCGGCGTGTGGGCGATGATCATGTGGGAATCCATCTGCCCGGTCATGGTCGATTGCATCACGCCGTGGCCGATATACCAGCTGTCGGTTTCCAACAGGCCGTCGCCATCGACCAGGGTACGACTTCGGCCACCCTGGCGCTGAATGCAGATATGCCCTTTGATCTCATCCTCGAAATACTCCACCGGGGCGGCGTGGACCGGCCCCAGATGCGCCATGTCGGCCAGGTTGTAGAGGATTTCGATCGGATGGGACGCCAACTCACCCATATGGTCGAACCGCCACCGCACCCAGGCCGGATCGTCCCACTCCGCGAAGGCGGGAAGGCCGAAATCCGGTGCCATTTCCTCTGGATCGTGCCACATGAAGATCGCGCCGGCGCGCTCGGCCACGGTATAGGACTTGACCGCGGCGGCGGCCGGAATGCGCTTGGCATAGGGAATGTCGTCGCACTTGCCGTCCGGGCCGAAGCGCCAGGCATGGTAGGGGCAGCGGATCGAATCGCCCTGCACCTGAGTGCCGTCGCGCACGATGTACGACGTCGTGTTCTTGCAGAGATGCGTGCCCATATGCGGGCAATAGGCGTCGAGCATGATCACCTTGCCGCTCTCGCCCCGATAGATCACGAAATCGTTGGCGAAGAAGCGCACGGCGATCGGGCCGTTATCCAGTTCCGTCGCCTCGGCGACCATGAACCAGCCGCGCGGAAACGTGAATTCGCCCAAGCCATACTCAGCACTGGTCGCCATCGGAGTTTCCCCTGTCGCTATTTGCCTATCCGAAAAACGCCTGACCGCCGTCCAGCGGCATGGTCAGTGCTGTGACGTAACCCGCGTCGGGGCCGACGAGGAAGACCACGGCGCGTCCGATATCCTGTTCGGGATCGCCTATGCGGCCCATGGGGATCGAGTTCAGAAACGCGTTCGAGCCCTCGGGGTCGCCGGCGATCCAGCCCTCCAGCGCCGGGGTCATGGCGATTGGTGCGATGGTGTTGACCCGGATGCCGTCGGCCGCCCATTCGTGGGCCGCGGCCCGGCTCAGCGAGCGGATCGCCTGTTTCGCGGCAGCGTAAACCCCGTAGCCCTTGGCATCCCACCGCACCGCGCCCGACGTCGCCAGATTGATGATGTTGCCACCGCCGCGCGCCTTCATGTGCGGCTTCACCGCCTTCATGAATCGGAAGGTCGCGAAGGGCCCGGAATCGAACACCTCGGCGAATTGATCGTCATCCAGATTGTCGAGCAGATCGTTGTGAACGATCTGGGCGTTGTTCACCAAGATATCGATGCCGCCGAAGGTGGACAGGGTTCTCTCAATGGTCATCTGGATATCGGCGGGACGGCAGATATCGCACAACACCGGCAGGCTGCGTCCGCCGAACGCGCTGATCTTCTCGCAGGTCCGGACGACCTTCGCCTCGGTCCGGCCGGCGGCGACAATTGCGGCGCCCTCCCTGGCCAGCGCCAGGGCAATGCCCTGCCCGACGCCCTGTCCCGCGCCGGTGACGATCGCGACTTTCCCATCCAACGTGCCCATCAGGCGGCCACGCGCCGCAACGCCTCCACGGCATCGGTATAGCCGGCAGCCTCAAGGCAACCGACCAGCCCACGCCCCTGCGCCTCCGCCACGACTTCCAGCATGTCGAGATCGGCGCGGTTGGTCGTGGCCTTACGTGAAGCATTGATTTCGCCCAGCCGTTTCAAATGCCGGCGGGCCTCGTCTGACAGCGGACGATTTTCAGTCAGGAAATATTGCTTTACCCACGCCTCGAGCTCGTACAGATCCACATGGCCGCGCTCCTCGCCGGCCGCAACAACGGCGCGAACTGGAACGGGTTTCGAAAA
>JAQGIF010000155.1 GCA_028291345.1 Rhodospirillales bacterium
TTCAACAGCACGATCCGGCGGGCTTACGTTAGTGTCTGGCACTATTGCAGCGCAGAACATGGCCAACGTTATATGGAAGGGCTCGCCTTCCGTGCAGGCCAACGTGAAGTTGTTCGCAAACCTGGAACCATTCGAGGCAAGGCCAAGATGCGATCGATCTCCGAGCCCGTCAGATCAGATGCGTGAACTTTTCGAGTATGCTGTGGGTCGGGAAACGCATCGAACGAGGCGCCGGGGCTTAATCGAGATCAACCGCGGAGCCCGGCGATCGCGCGAGCATGTCACATTGTGACGCGAGACCTCGCCCTCATGAGTTATCGTGGAATAAATGGTCCAGTGCCCTGGTTATTTCGTCCCGCCCATCGGCTATGTTCGCAATCTTGCGCTTTAGGCTTGTCACTTTCACCGACGTGAGCTGAAAGATCTGCAACGTGTATTCTTGTCCTTCTACGACAAACCGAGGCGTTAGAACGCCTACTGTACGCGAGCTCGGCAGATAGCGAACAGCGGGCGCTACGATCCTGGTGCCGGCAAGCTCGGAGAATGGCGACTGTAAGACAACGACGAACGGGTAAGTTTTGCTATCGCCCAATGGATTCAGAAAAACATCGAATTGATCAGGCATTCTGACTTTCGTCTTGCTCGTCTTCCCTGATCATGTCTGCGAATAAACCGTGTTCGTCAATGAAAGCGTTATAAGCTTCGATATCAAGCTGCGCCGCTTTGGCGAGTTTTACGCGTAAAACTTGCTCCAGGCGTGCCGCTAAGGCCTCTTCGGCGACCTGGGACGCATTGATACCGTTCTCTTTTAACTTCCGATTCAGATCGGCGTTGATGGTTAGGCTAACCGTCTTTTTCCCTGCGGATTGATCGTAAAATCCTACGCGTCCTATCTGCATCACAACCTCCATGGGCACAAATACACGTGTAATATAGCACGGGTTAAGGCGTGTGCAAGCCCCATAAATCTCGCCAGATTTTGAACCGTCATACAACCCTGACACACGCCAAGGTTGTTACGCCTATGGCACCTCTGCCGCTTCTTAATTGGTCCAACATATAATTGTTAATCGATTTGCAAATCGCTGTGAGAGAAGTCTAATTTGCACACTGGAGACCTGGGACTTCGATCCCGGGATGAAGCGCGCCCTCTGGGCTGAGTTAGGATAGAGCGAAGCGGTTACTCGTCTCCCTTTTCGTTAAAGGGCCCGTACGAGCCCTGTGACGCGGTGCACCCGAAGTGGCTGCACCATCTCCCCTCGCCAATGTCACCAACCGGGTGGATTATTGCCGTGACATCCGGAAACAACCCGGCAGCGCTTTACCCTTCGCTTCGATAGGTCATCTCCTCA
Source organism: Rhodospirillales bacterium (assembly GCA_028291345.1). Lineage (GTDB taxonomy): Bacteria > Pseudomonadota > Alphaproteobacteria > BOG-932 > Roseiterribacteraceae > BOG-932. The sequence goes on from JAQGIF010000155.1 coordinate 1,353, forward strand.
AGAGGTCTGGACTGTGGAAGCATCCGGACGTTGGTCAACGTAGTCAGTTGTCTTTCGACTCACTGACTGAGGCCGGTCAATCTGGCTCATCGGATTTCCTCAAATGGCGGTGGGGTTGGGTATGGAACTTAATAAGAACATCCGAGATTTGGTTTAATAGGGAATTTGGAATGTTGTGTGTAGAATTCGGGCCTCATCGCGCGAGGTCTATCGCAGCCACAGAGCCAGGGTGAGCGCAATTGCCAGGACTGACAATCCGAGAGCTGCGTAGCTTACAAGCTCCAGGCGCCTGAACCGGCTTTCCATTGTCCTGCCGCCGTTCTCGATCGCGATGAGCGCGTCCTTCAGGTCCTCGGCGATTTTGCGGATGTCTTTGGCATTTTGAGTTGCAGCGGATTGCAGCTCAATGATTTCCGGAAGCATCGGTGGTTCAGGGATTTCCGGCATCACCGCGCGCTTGCGATGTGTCAGATGCGGAAGAGCAGAGACCGCGATCTCCCCAAGTTTCAATGCATGCGGAGCGAGTCTTATCGCAGTTGTCAGCCAGGCCATTCGATCTCCAACTCTTCGAGTCAGGAGGAGGGTACTGTACGGCAATATGTACCGCTACTGAGGAGGATCACCGTCCCTGCCAAGCCTTCGCGAAATCCGCGAGCTCATTTCGGTTGAGGTCGGAAACCGCCCAATAATCCAGTCCGCCGTCGGTCCAATGTTCGACGTTATAGCCGCTGGGCGTGGTGCGTGGGGCAGGCGCGGGCTCCGCACCTGACCCCGCGTGGTCCGATCGGGTGACGAACAGGTCGATCATGTGCAGCTTTCGCCGATAAACGATCACGGCGGCTTCGCGGCCCTGGATATAGTCCAGCCGGCCTCCAACGAGGTTGAAGCCCTGGTCACTCAGTTCCTTAACCGGCGGAGCGAAGTCAATTTTGCCGTCGAACCAGGGTTTGACCTGATGCTGGTCGCTGATCTGGACGTCGGTCAGGTGGCCGGGCTGCAGCGCCCGGATATGGGCCGTGACGACGCTGTCGGTGACCGCATTCTCGACATTGCGCGTGGCGATCATCACCGCGAGGCTTGCCGCCAGGGCAGCGCCCAGGGTGAAACCGCCCGCGGCCGGCCGCAGCCAGCGTTGGAGGCGGCTGGCGGGGAAGGGCACAACCTTGGGCGGTTCGGCTTCCCGCGGCATCAGCGACTGGAGCAACGCGTCGCGCAGCTCGGCCGGGGCGGCATAGCGCGGGACCCGTTCGCGGATTGCAGCGCTGAGCGCCGACAGGCGAGCATACTCGGCCGTGCATTCGGTGCAGTCAGACAAGTGCGCTTCGAAGCGCATCATGTCGAGCGTATCCAATTCGCCGTCGAGGGCGGCGTGGAGCAAGTTGCGCACCTCCAGATGGTCGATCTCCCGCATCATCGCGTTTCCTCCTTTAGCCAGCCGCGTTGCATCAGCTGGCGCGCCCGGGCCAGCCGGGACATGACCGTGCCGATCGGCACGCCGATGACCGCTGCGATTTCCTTGTAGGACAGCTCTTCCAATTCCCGCAGCACCAGGCATTCGCGAAATTCGAGCGGCAGGGCCTCTATCAGCCCGTCGAGCTGCCGGCGATCTCCAGCCCGAATTAGCGCTGCTTCCGGATCGTCGCCCTCGAAGGCGATGTTTTCGATATCGTGTTCGTCCTCACCGGTTCCACCGGGAACGAATCTGGCGATTTCGGCCGGACGATTGGCCTTCATCCAGTCGAAGGCGGTGTTGCGGACGATCGCCAGCAGCCAGGATTTGCCGTTGCCGCCGCGAAAGCCGCCGAAGAATTTCAGCGCGCGCAGCATCGCTTCCTGGACCACATCCGCGGCATCGCCGGGATCTCGGGTCAGCCAGCGCGCGAGATTATAGGCCGCGTCGAGATGGGGCAGGGCCGTCTCGGCAAATCGCGCTGTTTCGGTCGCCTGTCCCAATTCCATCGCGCTCCCGGCACATCATCCGAGATTCTACCACCGAAGATACGATTTTATTCCCGGCCAAATTTTCGGGAATTTTTCGGATGGGCGTCCGGTCTTGATTCCCGACACATCACCTAATTTGGAGAGATGACATGGATAGTGGAAATAGTGGGACCGGACGCCGCGCCCTTCTCGGCTGCATGGCGTTTGCGGGCGCGGGAATTGTCTGGACCGTCACGGGCGGCGTCCCGCGCATTCTTGAGATCGGGAATGCTGGCGCGGCGACGTTGGATCGGCTGCATTTCGTGCAGATCAGCGATAGTCATATCGGGTTCGACAAGGACCCGAATCACGATGCGACCGCCACGTTTCAGGCGGCGATCGACCAAATCCGGGCGATGAAGAACCGGCCGGCGTTCCTGATGCATACCGGCGACATCACCCATCTGTCGAAGCCGGAGGAGTTCGATACCGCCGCGCAGGTGGCGGGCTCGGCCGGATTGCCAGTGCATTACATACCCGGCGAGCATGACTGGGGCGGAGATGACGGGCAGCTTTACCTGGAACGCCACGGCGAGGGCACCAAGGGGCAGGGCTGGTACGCCTTCGACCAGGACGGCGTGCATTTTGTCGCCCTGATCAATGTCGCGGGTTTCAAGGCGGGTGGGTTCGGTACGCTGGGTGCTGAGCAGATCGCCTGGCTAAAAGACGATCTGGCGGGCAAATCGGCCTCCACGCCCATCGTCGTCATGGCGCATATCCCGCTCTGGGCCATCGACGAAGCGTGGGGGTGGAAAACCGATGACGGCGACCAAGCTCTGGCGCTGCTGAAGCGCTTCGGATCGGTGACGGTCCTGAACGGCCATATCCACCAAGTAATCCAGAAGGTCGAGGGCCATGTCGCCTTTCACACCGCGTTTTCGACCGCCTTCCCCCAGCCGGCCCCCGGCACGGCTCCGTCGCCCGGACCGATGAAAAACGTGCAGGCTGACAAGTTGCGCTCAATGCTCGGAATCACCGACCTGGTGGTCAAGCACGGCCAGGGGCCGATGATGCTGACCGATCACACGCTGGCGGAGGTCTGAGCCATGAAGTCGCGCAACTTCCTGTTCGCTTTCGGCTTTCTGTCCTGCATCTCCACGGGACCAGTTCTGGCCGATGAAACCCAAACCGTCACGATCGACAATTTCAGCTTCACGCCGAATGTCATCACCGTAAAGCCAGGGACGCACATCGTGTTCAAGAACCAGGACGACCTACCGCATACGGTGGTCATTCCGGGGATGCAGCTTAAATCAGCGATGATGGATACCGACGGCACATACGAGGCTGTTCTCGAAAAGCCGGGGGATTTCAGATATTTTTGCGGCGTTCATCCAATGATGACAGGTGAGATCATCGTCAAGGCGGAGTAGGGGGTTCGCTTCCGATCGCCGGCTTCCAATTCTCGAGGAAACCTTGACCGTCCAGCGTGCGGATGCGGCGGCCGGTTTTCTCGAGATAGGGTGTGCTGTAGACGCAACGGCCGGTGAATAGGGACGGGTCGACGGTGCAGAGCGCCAGCGCGGCCTCGGCCATGCTTTCGACCGGCTCTTCGATCCACATCGGCAAGGACCGGTATTTCTCGAGCCCCGAAGCCGCCGCGCCCGGTGTCCAGACCACCGAAAAAGGTGCCAGCGCATTGACGGCGACGTTCGCGGTGGACAGTTCGGCCGCCAGTCCCGAGGTCAGGCGATTAAGCGCGGCCTTGGCCGCGCCGTAGAGGATCATGCCGCCAGCCGTGAACAAGGGCGAGAAGGGCGGTCCCGCCGGGTGTTCGGCAGCCTTGGATGTCAGGTTGAGAATCCAGCCGCGGTCGCGTTTCGCCATGACGGGTGCAAATCGCTGGATGAGATCGAGCGGCCCGTGGACATTGACCTCGAACACCTGGCCATACTGATCGGCGGTCAGCGTATCGTAGGTACCCGACCCGGCAGCCGTTGTGGCGTTGTTAACCAGGATATCGACGCCGCCGAAGCGTTCGAGCACTTCGCTGGCCATCGTCGCGCGCGAATGAGTATCTCCCACGTCGCAGCGCCAACCGAAGGCGCTGCCGCCGGCGCTATTGATCGCTTCCACAACCTCTTCAACCGAACCGGCAAGGTCCTGTCCACCATAGTCATTGCCCATGCCGCTCAAGGTTCGCGCGGTGACGATCACCGTGGCGCCCTCCGCTCCGAACCGCTGCGCGATGGCCGCGCCGATTCCTCGGCTGGCACCGGTGATCAGTGCGATCTTACCGTCGAGTGCCCCCATGATGCTCCCGCGTATCGTGTTGCGGCTCACGTTACGCCCCTGGGGCTTACTCGTCACGACATCACAGCATCGGCGTCCACTTTAATGTTAACTCTTGATATTCAGGGGAGCTGATCCTATCTGTATGATGATAGTCATACAGGTGATGCCTATGCTTGACTCCCTTCACATTGAGAATACCGGCGTACCGATCTATGTGCAGGTCCGAGATCAAATCTTGGCCGCGATCGGGGCAGGGACCATACGCCCGGGTGAGCGCATGCCAACGATGCGCGAAGTCGCCGTGGCGCTTAAAATCGATCTTAATACCGTTAGACATGCCTATGATTCTGCCCAAGAAACAGGCGCAATTATTCTGGTGAGAGGCCGCGGCACTTATGTCGCTGCGCATCCTCCAGAATTGGATGGCGAAAGTCTTGAACGGAAGATCGACCGGTTGGCGCATCGAGTGATCGCAACCGCTAACGCCGCTGGGATAAATCTGGCGCTGCTGACAGATCGCATCAACGCAATCGCGAACGGCCAAAGGCCGAAAGGGCAATCGAAATGAATCCACGCAGCGCGAATTCACCGGCCGGCATCTTGAGCATCGTGTTTCTCGGGCTCGCGGCCGGATCATTCTATTGGGCGACGATATTCAGAATGGAGGCCTTTTATGGTGTCGCGGTAGTTTTGGCCCTGGTGGGACTGCTGACGCCGCTGTCGCTGCAGATGGCAAATCAGTGGGAAAAGGCGGTCGTTTTGCGGCTGGGCAAACTGCACGGGATCAAGGGGCCGGGCGTTTTCTTCATCGTGCCGTTCGTCGACTCCGTCACGGTCTGGATCGACCAACGTATTCAGACCACCGAATTCAATGCCGAACAGGCGCTGACCCGCGACACGGTGCCGACCAATATCGACGCGATCCTATTCTGGCAGGTGTATGATGCGCAGCGCGCCGCGCTCGAAATCACCGATTACCGTCAGGCGATCGGCCGGGTCGCCCAGACGTCGCTACGCGAAATGATCGGTTCATCGCCGCTCACAACCTTGCTGTCGGACCGCAAGAACGCCGATCAGCTGCTGAAGGAGGAGATCGGCCGCAAAACCGCTGATTGGGGCGTGTCGGTGATCTCGGTTGAAATCCGCGACGTCGCCATACCGGCGGCGCTGCAGGACGCGATGAGTCGCCAGGCCCAGGCTGAGCGCGAGAAGGAGGCACGGGTGATCCTCGGTGCGGCGGAGCTGGCGGTGGCGCAGAAATTCCTCGACGCCGCCAATATCTATGCGCAGAATCCGGCTGCGCTGCAGCTTCGCGCGATGAACATCATCTATGAAACGACTAAGGAGCGGGGGGCCACGATCCTGATCCCGACGATGATGGTCGACAGCATGAATGCCGGCGGTATCATGAGTTTGGCGGCCATGGCCAACAAGGAAATCACCGATCCTGGCCAGCCCGCGCCGTGGGGACAACGAGACAGTAAAAAATGAAGCTATCGGGTTCGGTGTGTATCGTCACGGGCTCCGCGACCGGCGTGGGGGCTGCCTGCGCCGTTATGCTGGCAGCGAAGGGTGCCCGGGTGGTGGTCAACTATTCCCGTAGCGAGCAGGAAGCGCGCGCAACGTTGGCGGCATGCGAGGCGGCGGGTAGCGAGGCCCTGCTGGTGCAGGGCGACGTGGCGCAGGATGCCGATTGCCGCCGGCTGGCTGAAGCGGCGCTGGAGCGCTGGGGCAGGATCGACGGGCTGATCAACAATGCCGGGATCACCAAATTCGCGAATCCGGCCGATCTGGATCTGTTGGAGGCGGCCGATTTTCATCGTTTGCTGGACGTGAATGTCATCGGCGCGTTCCAGATGATCCGCGCAGTCGTGCCGGCGATGCGCAAACAAGCGCAGGGGGCGATCGTCAATGTGTCGTCCAACGCCACAGCGATCGGCGGCGGCAGTTCGCTGGCCTATACGGCATCCAAGGGGGCATTGAACGCGATGACCCTGACTCTGGCCCGGGTTCTCGGTCCCGAGATCCGGGTCAATGCGGTCTCCCCGGGCGTGATCGACTCGCGCTGGCTGAAGGACGGCGTGGGCGAGGCGGCGTTCGCCAGCGTGCGCGACCGATTTGCCAACACCGCGGTTCTGGGTCGCGTCGCGCAGCCGGAAGACGTCGCCGAGCCGGTCGTCTGGCTGCTCGAGGGCGCGGATTACATCACTGGCGAGATATTGATGGTCGATGGCGGGGTTCGATTGGGGGCAGGGCTCGCCAAGCCGGTTCTACCGAAGGGTTGAGATTCGCGCGACGAGGCAGCTGTTTCTCATCCTATTTCTGAAGCCGTATCCGCGAGCAAGACATGGCTGGCGGTGATCGATAGCGGCACATATGCGGATAGCTGGAAAGACGCGGCGGCATCGATTGTAAGCCGCCGCCAGATAGATCATCACTTGAAGCCGCGAAAACTCTCGCGGCTCATCGTCACCACCGTCATTCTGCGCCACCTTCCTTGACCCCATGGCCGGTGACATCTCTATCGGTGACTTATATAGAAGATCGTATAATATATATTATGGAAAATAAGC
>JAQGIF010000162.1 GCA_028291345.1 Rhodospirillales bacterium
CTGGAGGTTCGAGTCCTTCCGGGCGCGCCAACTATTTCAGGTGCTTACAATCGAAGATGCCGCCCGCTTCGTTTGGATTCTCTCCTCACGCCTTCGAATTTACTCCAACTGGAACCGGGAAGCCGAGGGTATTCGCTGCTGGCCAGCCCAAAGGAAGGTTTAGACGACAGTGCCATTTTCTATAGCTGTGGCCACCAGCGTATAAATGTCGATATCGTTCTCAGCAGCACCGATCGGGACGAAAGCGAGAAGCTGGCATGGCTGGCCCAACGATCCAGATGCTTTCGCTCCTTCCGCCAGCCGCCCACCGGAAACGCCGCGATCATGTTGTGCCTAGCCAGATCGGACGCAAAGCCGGTCCAGGTGTCGCAATGAAGCGATCCGACTCGCGGTGATCTGAACCAATCGCCCAACCTGGGCTATCGGAGGCACCTGCAACCTTTTCACCGTCAGCAAGCGCCGCTTTCTTAATGCGCTTTCGAAAGCCCGCCACATTTTCGCCAGGCAGGTTCGTCCGAAGCGGCGGTCACGGCGGTGCGGGAGTTGCTCCAGCGGCAGTCGGTGCCATCGGCCCACATGCGGTGCAGGACGACGCCCAGCCGCCTGGCCCGGAAGCGCGCTGGTCCGTGCGCAAAACGGCGCTGTTGACCTATTGTGGAAGTTCACCGCGGTTCAGAACTCCGGAAATTTGGTATAGCCGAGCCTGGGGCGCGAGTTCAAAAGGGGCTTGCGGTTCTTTGGACTTAGCGCCGGAGCCGTGATCATTGATTGATCATATAGAATGCGCGGCGCTGTACTTCCTTGAAGCGACGGCCTATCGCCTCTGAAATAAAATTCGCGAGAGAACGCGAATATTCCGGGTAGGGGCCGCGGAGATTTCAGCATGAGCCACCTTCGCGTATTCGCCATCGCCATCGTCCTGATGATTGCGCATCCGACGTTTGTTTTCGCCCAGGCGAGTCTCGACATATTGACGGTCGATGCGACGACGAAAGCGCCGGTGGGAGGCGTTCCCCTTAAGCTCGGCAATTCTGAGATTGGATACGCCGCGACGGCCATTACGGACGCGCAGGGAAAGGCCCGATTATCCGGCCTCGCCACCTCCGGACTGTATGTCGTCACGGTGCCGGAAAACCAGCGATACCGGACGGCACAATCCGCCCCAATCGATCTGCGCTCGCTTTTCACGTCGAGTACGGTGATCGCGTTGTCGCCTGCTGGATCCGGACTGCCCGAAGAAATTGTGGTGACCGGCCGCCGCGCCACCAGCATCAACCGGGTAGATGCGGAAGTGTCGGGCACGCTGACCCAACAGGATTTGCAAGAGCTCCCTATCGAGGCGCGCGATCTTTCCAGGTCGCTCTACCGCCTGCCCGGCGTGACCCAGGCAACCGGATTTTTCCCGGAGGCGCCCAATGTTTCGATCAACGGCGCCAACAGCCTGTTCACGAATTACGAAATCGACGGGATGGACAATAACGAGAATTTCTTAGGCGGCCCGAAATTCCCGGTTCCCGTGGGCTTCGCCAAGGACGTCACGGTATTGACCAGCAACTATTCGGTCGAATACGGCCGAACTGGCAACGGCGTCGTCAACGTCACCTCGAAGTCGGGCGGTAACGACCTGCATGGCGAGATTTTCTATGTGACCCGGCCCGGCGCGGGGATCGATGGTTCCTCCCCGTTCCCGCAACGCGACCTCTCGGGAAATACGGTTGGTGAGGATTTTTCGCGGCAACAGGGCGGCTTCGCGGTTGGCGGCGCGCTCGTTCAGGACAAGACATTCTTCTTCATCGATGCCGAAGTGACGATCGACAGCAAGGACAACCAGCTATCAGTGCCCGAGCTTGGCATCGATCAAAAGATTCCCGGCCAAAACCAGTTCATCTACGGCTCGGGCAAAATCGACCAGCTATGGTCCGACGACTGGAAGTCGACGCTGCGTTTCAACCTGGGCGCGGTGTCGATCGACCGGCAGGGTGGCGGCGTGCAGGGCGGAATCATATTCCCGTCCGCCGCCGACAGCGAAGATCGCACTTCGATGCTGATCGCCCTGCAGAACACCTATAACGGCGACAATTTCACCTATGAGGGAAACGTTCAGTACGGGCTCTTCGACTGGAATTACTCGAATCCGAAAGTCGTCGGGCCGCAAGTGACGATCGACGATCCGACCGGACAGACTCTCGGCGTGATTGGCAATGATGGTTCCGTGTTCCACAGCCGCGAAAACAGCTGGCAGGTCCAGCAAAAATTCACGACCCAGCTGGGCCGTCACCAGATCAAGGCCGGCGCCGACCTGATGCTGTCGGAATTCAACCTGCTGGGCGGCGGCAACGTCGATGGCAACTACACCGTTCGGTTGACCAATCAGCAACTGGCCCAAATTCGTGCCCTCAATCGCGGCACCGCATTGTCCATCAACGACATTCCGAGCAACGCGCAGGTCTTGAATGATTCTGTCGAAATTCGCCCCGACAGCTTTGGCAAACGGCAGGATCTGGTCGCCCTGTATATTGAGGACCAGTATGAGGCGGCGCCCAACCTCAACCTGACCGCCGGGCTGCGCTGGGATTATGACAACCTGTCGCAAGGCGGGGCATCGTCGCCGCAGTTGGGCAATGTCGCGCCACGCGCCAGCGTCAATTACCAGCCGGACGAGTCCAGTTCGCTCCATGCCGGCGCCGGCTTGTTCTACGAAAAAATTCCTTACACGGTGTATAGCGACGCGTTGCAGCAGAGCTCAATATCTCCCGGTTTCCGTCAGCAGATCCAGCAGCTCATCAACCTCGGCCGGCTTCCCGCCAACACGAATATCGATCGTGTGACCTTTAACGGCAATTTACAGGTCAACCCGCAGAATGTCGTTTACCTTCAAGGGCCGACCGGCGCCTCGGTGCCGAATCTGCGGGATACGACGTTCAGCAACCAATTGCGCATCCTCAACCCGTCGGGATTTAACAACCCCTATACAATGCAAGTCTCGGCGGGATACGACGTCGAACTCAGCGATAATCTGGTGTTGAGCACCAATGCGGTGTTCGCGCGCGGTCACAACCTGGTTCGTCTGATCGACGTCAACGCGCCCGTGCCGTATTCGATCGCTCCCGCGGCATTGGTCGGCAAGACGCCCGAGCAGATCGCCGCGCTGGTGCGAACGACCGCCCTAGCCAACGCCACCCGGCCGGTGCAGCCGGTGGTTGGGGGCGCTCAAGGCATCATCATGTCCGATACCGGCGGAAGCTCGGACTATAAGGCCCTCACCATTTCGCTGGTCAAGAAGCGCGGCAGCGATTGGTACGGATACCGGCTGTCCTACACACTATCGCGAGACGAAAACGACACCGACGACATCAACTTCATGGCGCAGGACGCGAACAATTTCAGCACTGAGTTTGGGCCGTCACTGAATGACCGCACGCATGTGATCAATGCGATTGCTTATCTGTACCCCATCGAAGGCCTGACCATGACTATCGCCTCGGCGATTCAGAGCGGCCAACCTTACAATCGTGTCCCCGACGCCACGTTGTTCGGCACGACCGATCTCAACGGCGACGGACAGTCGTTCGGCGCAGCCTATGTTGGCAATAGCGACCGCTTTCCTGGCAGTGGGCGCAATAATGGCCGGCTACCCTGGTCGATCGTCTTCGATCTCAGCGTGCTCTATACGATTCCGGTCGAGCGAGGCCAAATCGAGCTTCGCGCGGACATCTTCAACCTTTTCAACCGGACCAATCTCAGCGGCTATTCGAACGCCGCGACCGCGAGCAATCAGATTCAACTTGGCAATCAACGAGGAATCCTGATTCACGATGCGGGGCCGCCGCGCCAATTCCAGTTCGGAATCCGCTATATTTTCTAAGCTCACCGATATTTGAGCGCGAATCGTAGGTGGCCGGCGACGGATAGCCAGCATACCGCTAGGAAAACGTAAGCGACCTGGTCGAATACGCCCGGGAACAGGCAGATGAGCGCCAGGACGATCGCAGTTTCAGTGCCCTCGGCAATCGCGCCGTTATAGAAGAAGCTCTTCTTTTCCGGCGGTTCCAGGCTGATGTTGCGCTTGGCGGCGATGATCGCGGCCGCGAGGAATGATGAGCCGGTCGCGACGAAAGTGAAAATGAGACTGGCCGCCGCGATGGCGTGTTCGGGTCGGCCGATTGCGAATCCGAGCACGAAGCCGCTATAGACGATTAGGTCGCCAACGATATCGGCAAATCCGCCGAAATCCGTCACCCGCGTGGCGCGCGCGACCGCCCCGTCCAACAGATCGGCCAATCGATTGAGCACCAGGCCGGCAAGCGCCAAATCATCATATCGGAATGCCAGTGCCGCGCAGCCGGCAATTCCGGCTCCGAAGCCGAACGCAGTCAAGCTGATGGCCGGTACGCCGCGCCGGGCGAGCCAGCGGCCGGTTCCGTCGATCACCGGCGCGAATTGCTTGCGCAAGCGATTATCGAACATCGATCTGCCCCGGGCCCGGATCTGGCCAAACTAATATCGGTTCGCCGGCCGGCGCATCCTCGCGGTCGTGGGTGACCAGCAAGGTCGGTATCCCCAGGCGGCCGGCACGCTCGAAGACGAAGCTGCGGAATTGTTGCCTGAGCACGGCATCCAGCTTGTTGAAAGGTTCGTCGAGCAACAACGCCTCTGGCTGGGACAGCAGAGTCCGCATCAGGGATATCCGCGCTCTTTGCCCTCCTGACAGGCTCGCCGGGTCGCGGTCGGCAAGGCCGCCAAGCTGAGCGTCGGCAAGCGCATCTTGAACTAGCGTGCGCCGCACGACGCCGCGCCGATCCGGGGGGATGGCGAATGCAAGATTGTCGCCGACTGAGAGATGCGGAAACAACAGATCGTCCTGGAATAAGATGCCGACCCGCCGACGCTCCGGCGGTAGCTGACTGATCGTGCGGCCGTTGATGAGAATGTCGCCCGAAAAGCGGAATGCAGGTTCCAGCACTCCGGTAATCGCGGCGAGCAGGCTGGATTTTCCACAACCGCTCGGCCCCATCACGGTCACGATGCGACCAGGCGCGATGGCAAGCTCGAAGTTGCGAAGCAGCACGTGGTCATCGATGGCCAAAGTGAGCTTTCGCAGAACGAGTCCGGGCCCGCTCATAAGGGCCTCAGCGCACGACGATGGCGAAAGACAATGGCCGGAATGAAGGCAGCGATCGTAAAGGCGAGAAGCGGCAAGACGAGTTGCCAGACCGTCGCGACTCCTAGCAATCGCCGGTCGCCGCTGGTTGCCAGCCCGACGGACTCCGTGATCAGCGTCGATATCCGTCCGGCGCCAGCGAAAAGCGTCGGCAAGTATTGGCCGGCGCTGACGGAAAATCCCAGCGCTGCCGCCACGAGCACAGGCCGGAGCAAGATTGGCAGCTTGATCCGCCACAGTGCGCGCGCCTGCGACGCGCCAAGACTCAGCGCGATTTGCGCATATCGCGGGTCCAACCGTCGGTAAGGTCCTGCCAGGGCCAGGATGACATAGGGCAAAACGTAGAGCAGGTGCGTCCAAAGCAGCGCCACCCACGTCCCATCGAACCCCAGCCGGATCAGAAGCATTTGTATGCCAAACAAGAAGCCGATTTGTGGCACAAGCAACGGCAGGTAAATAAAAAACGCGAGACCGCGCGATGATGCGCCGCCCCGCCGCGCAGCATGTTCAAGAAGTCCGATCGCCAGAAGCAACGCAATACTCGTCGAAGCTCCAGCAACCAGGACGGTGTTGGCAATTGCATTCCCGAGCATCGCGCCGCCCGCAGCCCAGTTCCCCAAGGTAAGCTTGGTCGGCGTCAGATTTGGGAACCGCCATGTGGTGGACACCGACCACAAGATCATGGCGCCAGCGCCGAACACCGCGACAGCAATCGCGGCCATCATGCCACCGGCGGCCAGGGCAGCGGCAATTGCGCCGCCCGCGCCGCGTCCTCCACGACGAAGCCAGGCGCCGGCAAAAAGCGCGACCATGCGCTCACCCGCATACCAAACCAGAATGAGGCTGAGCACCAAAATCGATTGCAGCAAGGCCGCGGCCGCCGCAACAAAACGCAACGAGAGATCCGGATCGAAGAACCAGCGCGTCACCAACGCCGACAGCGGCGGCGGGGTTGTCGGGCCGAGGATCATCGCCACGTCGACGACCGACGCGGAATAGGCGAGCAGCGCATAAAGAGGCCAGCGTATTTGGGGATAGATTGCCGGCAGAACGATCTTGATCCAGGCGATCATCCGCCCATAGCCAAGACTTCGCCCGACTTGAAACGCGCGTTTTGTTTCCTCCTGCCCCACGGCCGCCAGCGTCATCAAAAAAAGGAACGGCACCTCCTTGACCATCAGGCCGCCGATCATTGAAAAACCCCAGCGGTCCTGTGGCAACAAGAAATCCGGCGGTGCGGTGAAGCCGGTCGCCCATGGCGACAGGGCGCGAAATATCCAGCCGCTCGGGCCCAGCAGGAACGCGATGCCCGCGGCCATTGCGACTGGCGGTACGGAAACCAAAGGCGACAGGAAGCGGGTAATTGCGCCTCCAAGCCGCGTTCCCGACCAGCTGGCGGAAAAGAAGATCACGAGAGTAAAGGTGAACAACGTCGTCGCGGTGCCGATCCACAATGAGAGAAACATCGCTGCGTCGAGGCCAGGCGTTGCAAACAATGCCCCCCATGGGGCCAGCGTCAGTGTCGTCCCGCCGATAGCCGGCAGGTAACCGAACGCCGGCAATAGCGTACCCACGAAGCCCATCAGGATTGGCGCGACGATGAGGAACGCCGTCAATCGGGGAAACCAACAAATCATCGGCGCACGCCGGAGCCGTACCGGCGTTGCCATTCACGCTCGATCGCAACCACCCAGGATGGGTGAGGCTCGGGTAGCGGCGTACCAATATCCGCAGGCGTTAGCGTCGCGACCCCACGGTAGATCCGCTCGAACCGGGCGCGATCATCGGGCGACAATTTAGCCAGGTCCAATACGGTCGGATCGCCCCAGATTTTCGGATCTTGCTTACGCAACTGTGCTTCCGGAGACAGCAGGAAGTTAATGAGTACCTGAGCTCCCTCTTTGACCGATGAATCATAGGGAATGGCCAGAAAATGCGTGTTGCCGATCGAATGACCGTCAGGGACGAAAATCCGCACCGTCTCAGGCAGAAGGCCTGACGCGATGCCGTTCGAAGCGTCTGCAGGATTGAAGGTCAGCGCCAGGTCGATCTCTGCGTCGGCCAGTAGCTGCCTCTGCGCCGGCCCGTTTACCGGGAAAGCGCGGCCGGATCGCCACAGATAGGGATTGATCGCATCGAGAAAGCGCCATAGCGGGGCCGTCGCAACCGCAAAGTCGCTTTCATCGACCGGTCTTTGGAAGCGCTCCGGAGCGGCCGACAGTACCAGCAGCGCCTGCTTCAGAAAGGTAAGTCCGATGAAATCCGGCGGGGCGGGGTAAGTAAAGCGTCCAGGATGTTGCTGAACCCAAGCCGCCAGCGCCAGTATCGATCGGGGCGGGCTGGGCAGTAGTTTGGAATCATACATGACGACAAACTGCGCCATGCCCCAAGGCGCTTCGTACCCTTCGGTCGGCACGGTAAAATCGACTTCGGTCGTCGCCTTTCCTTGCGTGTCGACGAGGGAGGCGTTTGGCAGCGCGGCGACAAACGGCCCCCATAACAACGTGTTCCGCTTCATTGCTGCGAAATTCTCGCCATTGAGCCAGATGACGTCGATTTTGCCGTCCTGGATACGCCCGGCGGATTTTTCGGCAAGCACCTGCGCCACTGCTTCGGCGGCGTCGGCAAGCTTCACGATGTGAACATCCACGCCGTAGCGCGTCCTCACCGCCGCCGCCGCCCAGGCGGCATAGGCGTTTACCTGCGCGTCGCCGCCCCACATGTCCCAATATACAGTCTGTCCATTTGCGCGTGCCTCGGTCGCCGACCAGTCAGCGGCCCAACCGGCGGTCGGGCAAAATCCCAGCAAGGCGATGCCGAGCGTCAGTACGCATCCGACGAGCCGGGCGCTCGGCGGGCATCGGATGCAGGATGTGTCAGCGATCGGAGTCATGGTGCGGATTGAATTCCGAATATTCATTTGGCGCAGGACGCCAGGATGCACTTAAGGACCGATAAAACGGCGCTTCGCGTAGTCTTTTCGCAGTTCTCGCGGACCTTGCAAATGAGAACGTCATGGCGCAGACCGATTTCAAGTTGATCCGAGGGAGCACCGGCCTATGAAAAACAAGAATTTTCGCCGGATCCGCGGCCTGTGACTCGATCGAAATCCCGATTTCGCGTTCTGGCGGCGCTCATCTTCGTTGCATTGATTGTGGCCTTCTTCGCCCTCGGCTGGAACCGATATTTCACCCTGGTCGCCCTTACCCAGCGCCGGGCCGAGCTGGACGGATTTTATCGCGACAATCCCGTCATTTTCATCGGCGGCTTTATTGCCATCTATTTGACCGCGACAGCTTTGTCACTGCCCGGTGCGGCGGTTCTTACGCTTGCCGCCGGTGCATTGTTCGGCTTCGGTATCGGCACAGCCGTCGCCTCGGTTTCGAGCACGGCGGGGGCCACACTTGCCTTCCTGCTGGCGCGATTCATCCTGCGCGAACCGATCCTCAGACGCTATGGCGATAGGCTTGCCACGATCGATGCCGGCATCAAACGAGACGGCTCGGTCTATCTGTTGTCCATCAGGCTCATTCCCGCGGTTCCGTTTTTTCTTGTCAATATTTTGATGGCGCTGACCGCTATCCGCACTTTGACGTTCGTCCTGGTCAGCGCGATCGGCATGCTACCCGGAACAATGGTCTACATTTATGCAGGGACTCAACTCGCGATACTGCATTCGATGAGCGACATCCTGTCCCCGCGGCTGCTTCTCGCATTTGTTCTGCTCGGCATCTTTCCACTCTTCGCACGATGGGGGTATGGCATCGCACAGCGGCGCCGGACCTATGCAAGGTACAATCGTCCGCGACGTTTCGACTATAATATGGTGGTCGTGGGCGCGGGGTCGGCGGGATTGGTGTCCGCACTCATCGCCGCAACCGTTAAGGCGAAAGTCGCGTTGATCGAGAAGGATAAAATGGGCGGCGACTGCCTCAACACAGGATGTGTGCCGAGCAAGGCGCTGATCCGCTCGACGCGCCTGCTATCTTACGCTCACCGGGCAAGTGAGTTCGGCTTCAAATCGCTGTCGATCGACTTCGACTTCGCCCAAGTGATGGAGCGCGTCCAACGCGTCGTCCGGGCAATCGAGCCGCACGATTCACCCGATCGCTATACCGCCCTCGGCGTCGAATGCATTGCTGGCGAAGCGCGAATCCGCGACCCATACAGAGTCGAGGTCAACGGTCGCGTACTAACCACTCGGACGATTGTTGTGGCGACCGGCGCCGAGCCCATCGTTCCCCCGATTCCAGGGATTGCGGACGTGCCGACCGTCACCAGTGAAACCATCTGGAGTCTCCGCGCACTGCCTCCGCGCCTCTTAGTGCTCGGCGGTGGCCCGATCGGCTGCGAACTGGCGCAATGCTTCGCCCGGCTCGGTTCGAAAGTGACGATCGTTGACATGGCGCCACGCCTTTTGACCAAGGAAGATCCGGAGATTGCCGAAATGGTCGCGGACCGCTTTCGGCGAGAGGGAATCACGCTCGTCCTCGGTCGCAAAGCCGCCGCTTTCGACAAGCGCCTCGAAGGTTCGGTCCTGGTTGCCGAATCCGCGCTGGGCGACACCGTCGAGATCCCATTCGATCTAACGTTGCTGGCGCTTGGTCGACGCGCCCGGGTCAAGGGCTTCGGGCTCGAGGAACTCGGCGTGCGCATCGCCGACCAGGGGACCATCGAAGCCGATCCCTATCTGCGCACCAACATTCCGAATATCCATGTCTGTGGCGACGTCGCCGGCCCCTATCAATTCACCCACGTGGCCTCCCAACAGGCTTGGTATGCAAGCGTTAACGCGCTGTTCGGCCGGTTCTACAAAGTGCGGGCCGATTATCGCATCGTGCCCTGGACGACGTTCACCGACCCCGAGGTTGCGCGGGTCGGCTTGAGCGAAGACGAGGCCCGGGCGCGGAATATCGCGGTCGAGATCACCCGCTATGACATCGCCGACCTCGACCGCGCGATCACTGACGAAGAAGCCCACGGGATCGTCAAGATCTTGACGCCGCCCGGCCGCGACACCATCCTCGGCGTCACCATCGTCGGCCAGGATGCGGGCGATCTCATCGCCGAGTTGGTCTTGGCAATGAAGCAACGCATCGGACTGAAGAAGATTTTCGGCACGATCCATATTTATCCGACGCTGGCCGAGGCCAATAAATACGCGGCAGGCTCTTGGCAGAGACAGCACGTATCGCCGCGCATGCTGGCAATGGCTGAACGGTTTCAAACCTGGCAGCGCGGCTGAGCGGCCGATGGCGCGCATCGTGCTCGCCGGCGCCGGGCATGCGCATCTTCATATCGTGAAGCGGGCCGCGGAATTTTACCGCCGCGGTATCGAACTTCTTGTGATCGCGCCCGAGGCTTTCTGGTATTCCGGACTGGCGACTGGAATGCTTGGCGGACGCTATCCGCCCGAGTTGGATCAAGTCGATGTCGAGACCCTAGTCCGGAGCGGCGGCGGGCTAGCGATGCGCGACCGTGTCCGTCACATCGACGTTGATCGCCAGCGCGTCGATTTGGAGAGCGGCGCATCGCTAGTCTATGATTTGCTGTCGCTTGACCTGGGCAGTGCGCCGTCCGAGATTCCCGGTACAACCGATCAAGTCTATGGCGTCAAGCCGATTTCGAATCTGCTGCGCCTGCACGATGAAGTGCGGCGGTTGGCGACCATTCCAGATCATGCGCCGGCGCGGATCGTCGTCGCCGGCGGTGGCCCGGCCGGGTGTGAAGTGGCCGCGAACCTTGCCGCCCTCGGCGAACTGGGTCAGCGTCCCCTTGAAATATCCATTTTGACGAGCCGAAATCAACTGCTGGCCGGTCTGCCCACAAGAGCCGGTGCGATCACGGAACAGAGATTGATACAGGGCGGCATCAATATCCTGTACTGTGCTGCCGTGCGGTCGATTCAGCAAAACTTTGCGGTGACCGAAGATGGTCGCCGCATGCCTTTTGACGTTCTGGTCAATGCCACCGGCCTGAAGCCGTCGCCAGTGGTCAGCACGACGGGATTACCGACCGACATGGACGGCGGCTTGTTGGTTGATCGGTTCTTAAGATCGGTCGGCGATCCGCGAATATTCGGAGGCGGCGACTGTGTGTCGTTCGCCGCGCGCGATCTTCCAAAACTTGGCGTCTATGCTGTGCGTGAGGCACCCGTCCTGCTGCACAATCTGCTCGCCGCACAGGAGGGGCGGATCCTCAAACCTTACGCGCCGCAAAGGCGCGCATTGATGATCCTCAATCTCGGCGACGGGACCGGCCTCGCCATACGCGGTGGCTGGGTTCTGAAAAGCCGGGCCTGCGCCTGGCTCAAGGATTGGATCGATCGGGCCTTTGTGGGTCGCTACCAAGACCTGAGCCGCAGCTGAACGTAACCTCGCTCAGTTTAGGCGGTTGAAGTACGCCTCGATCCGCTTGCCGTTCTTGCCCGCGTCGCCGCCGCCCACCCGGCTTTCGGACCGCACATCGACGCGACTCTGTTTGTCGCCAAGCGGCGTCACGCGGATGACGACGTCATCGATGAAGCCCGACCAGAAGGTCGTATCGACTGCTTCAATCCGCCCTTCCGCCGGTTCGGACGCGGCGATCCGCCAGCCCATTGCCTTCGCAGCGTCGAGCGCATGCGCAAATGCCTCGGATGGCGGCAGCGGCAGGTCCTTGGGTTTCAGATTCGGAAAGCCTGTTTTCTGTTTCGGTGAGACCGCCGGATCGTAGTCCGTCGAATTGGGGGCATTCATCGCTGCGCGTTCAACAACAAGCGCCACGAACTTGGGCGGATTGTCGGTATCGGTTGTGATGTCGTGGATGGGCGGATATTTGGCCCCGACCGATACGAACCCTACCACGGGGATCAAGATGAGGATCCCGAGAACCAGGGCAAACGCCGAGCGCTGCACTGGATAGGCGGACCAAGGCCGACCCCTGCGGGTTAGAACGCCGATAAGCCCCAGGACGATCGCGGTGATCATCGCCAAAAAAGTGACGACGAAGGCAAGCAGCGGGGGAATTGCGAATACCGGCGACCACAGCCCGGCCATGCGGCCGAGCGAGGTCAGCGGAATTGCAACGATGGCGACAATCCCCGCGATAAAAGCGATCTTGGCGCGTCTGCGACCGCGTTGTGATGGATCGACGTCGTTCATGGCTTCGTGCTCCCCGGTATTTTGGTTGGCCCGCTTTATACAGCAAGCGCCAATAATCACGATCCATAGAAACGGAGGAATGGTAAACTGCAACGAGCGGCGGTCTCCCGATTTCCTCCGGTCGACCGGCCACAGCGCGTGCCCGTCCCGATAACCTTTCGAGCACTATCGGCCTGGCGCGCCAATAATGGATCGAAATTTGGATGAACAAGATGTCACGGTAACAGCACTGGGACGGAGTCGATGGCACAAAAAGCGAGGATGAGGTCAGTTGGTTTGAAGCATCACCGAGAATCTCGCGCGACCTGATCGTGCGCAGCGGCGTGGATACGTCCTCACCTGGGCACTGTCACAGGAACGGGCTGCCAGGGATAATAGATGATGCAACCGCTATCGTACGCTCGCCATCAGTTTCCGCCGGACGTCGTCCGTCATGCCATTTGGCTGCATTATCGGTTTACCCTGTTATCGGGACTTCGAGGAGTCGCTGGCGGAGCGCGGCATCGACGTCAGTTATGAAAGCGTCGGTTCCTGGGCGATAAAATTCGGTCCTAAAATTGCCGCAGGGCTTGCGCGCCGCCGTGCTCGTTCTGACGATCGCTTTGCATCTTGATGAGATGGTGGTCCGGATTGGTGGCCGCCACATGTACCAGTGGGGGGCGGTCGGCAACGAAGGCGAGGTCCTGGATATGCGGGGTCAGCGCCGACGCTGCCAATCAGCCGCGCTGAGATTGCTGCGAAAATTGCTGAAACGGCACGGCTTTGTGGGCCGGACGATTGTGACTGACAAGCTCCGGTCCTACGGAGCGGCGCTTCTTGACCTTGGCTCTGCCGGCCACCATGGGCAAGGTCTGCGTGCCAACGACCGACCGGAAAACTCGAACCTGCCTATCCGGCGGCGAGAGCGGAAAATGCACCGCTTCGAATCATCCAAATCGGCGCAACACTTCCTCTTCGTCGGCGATCTACAACACATTCAATCTTCAGCGTCATCTCGTCTCAAGATCAACTCTGCGCCGGTTTCGCGCCGACGCGATGAACATTTGGAACGACGTCACCTCAGCAACGTGATGAAGCGCAAACCCCAATACCAGGGTTGAAGCCACTTGATCGTCGGCCCGTCTGTGCAACGATTCGCAAGCTGTCTTTTCGCAAGCGACCGGCCGAAGGGCGAGACCGTCGAACTAACTCTTGTTTGTGGTCGGCAGCGCGAC
>JAQGIF010000257.1 GCA_028291345.1 Rhodospirillales bacterium
TTTCCGGTTTGGCCCTACAGCGCGGGCTGGGGCTATTATCCGACAGGTGGGTTGAGCCTGTTGATCATCATCATCGTCGTGATTCTGTTTGCGAGATAGGCTACTTAAGCGACCACCTTCCGGTATCGTACCGGACAGTGGTATGCTTCTGTAAATTCGGTCGAAAATCGGCCAATTCTTGGGGAGGCAGCCATGGTCGCCAGTTATGATTGCGTAATTCGAGGTGGGACTGTCGTCGATGGGACCGGGCACGATCCCTTCATTGGGGATGTCGCCATAAAGGATGGGCGCATCGTCGAGGTCGGGCAGATCGCCGGATCAGGCGCGGACGAGATCAATGCGGCCGGCCGGCTGGTGACGCCGGGCTTTATCGATATCCACACGCATTATGACGGTCAGGCGATTTGGTCGTCCCGCATGAACCCATCTTCGTCGCATGGCGTTACGACGGTCGTGATGGGCAATTGCGGTGTCGGTTTCGCGCCCTGCCGCAAGGACGATCATGACATGCTGATCAATGTCATGGAGGGGGTCGAGGACATTCCCGGCGCCGTGATGTCGGCGGGGTTGGCGTGGGACTGGGAGACTTTTCC
Source organism: Rhodospirillales bacterium (assembly GCA_028291345.1). Classification (GTDB taxonomy): domain Bacteria; phylum Pseudomonadota; class Alphaproteobacteria; order BOG-932; family Roseiterribacteraceae; genus BOG-932. The sequence goes on from JAQGIF010000257.1 coordinate 594, forward strand.
GGAATATCTCGACGCGCTGGATGCCCGACCCCGCGACATCGACACGGCGGCCTATCTCCCGCACTCGCCGCTGCGCGTCTATGCGATGGGCGAGCGTGGCGCGAACCGCGAGGCCGCGACGCCGGACGATCTTGCCCGCATGCGCGGCCTGGCGCGCGAGGCGATCGAGGCTGGAGCAATGGGCTTCGCCACTTCGCGGCTCCATATCCACCGCACCGCCGACGGCGCGGCAATCCCCAGCTTTGCCACTGCCGAGACGGAATTGCAGGCGATCACCGGCGGAATGAAGGATGCCGGCAAAGGCATTATCCAGATGGTCATGGATTTCCCCGATGAGAATTGGGAGAATCTGGCGATGCTGCGCCGGCTCGCCCAGCAGTCGGGCAGGCCAGCGACATTCACGATGGGCTCCGGCAATAGCGGGCCGGAAGGGTGGCGCGAAGGGCTGAAGCGGGTCGAGGACGCCAATGCCAACGGCGTGTCGATCACGGCGCAGGTTTTCCCGCGCCCAATCGGGCTGGTGCAGGGCCACAATTTGTCGATCAATCCGTTCAGCGAATGTCCGACCTATAAGGCGATGGCCGGATTGTCCCTCGAAGAGAGGATCGCGGAAATGCGCAAGCCGGAAACCCGCGCGAAGCTGGTCAAGGAAAAGCCCGGCGAGGGCACGATGCTGGCGATGCTGGCGCGCAATTATGACTGGATGTTCCCGCTGTCCGACCCGCCGGATTACGAGCCGTCGGCCGAGACCAGCGTCGGCGCCACGGCGCGCCGGCTCGGCTTGACGCCGGAGGAGGTTATCTACGACATGTTGCTCAAGGATGACGGCAAGGCGATGGTCTATGTCGCGCTGGGCAATTTCTACAATGCAAAGCTCGATTCGGTGGGCGAGATGCTCCAGCACAAGAATACGGTGCTGGGCTTGGGCGACGGTGGGGCGCATTACGGGATGATTTGCGACGCCAGTTATCCCACCTTCATGCTCTCGCACTGGACGCGCGACCGGGCGGAAGGGCGTCTGCCGATCGCGTGGGCAGTCAAGGCGCTGGCCCAGGATCCGGCGCGCGCGGTGGGGCTGAACGACCGGGGCATACTGGCGCCCGGCTATAAGGCCGACATCAACATCATTGATTATGACAATCTGGCGCTGAACCAGCCGACCGTGGTCCACGACCTGCCGGCCGGCGGGCGGCGGCTCGACCAGACGGCACGCGGCTATGACGTGACGATGGTGGCCGGCAAGGTCATCTATCGCGGCGGCGAACCCACCGGCGAACTGCCGGGGCGGTTGGTAAGAGGGCCGCAGGAAATCCGGCCGAACTGAGATCGTCATTGCCAGCGGAGCGAAGCAATCCGGAGCCCGCGCCGTGAAGATGGGCGAGTTGCCCTGGATTGCTTCGTCGCTGCACATCTCGCAATTACGAGATGATAGGAATGGGAACAGGAGAACATCATGGCTGCATCCGACGGCTATCGTTTTATCGACAGCGACACCCACCTGACCGAGCCGCCGGATGTGTGGACGGCGCGCGTTCCGGCGAGGTGGAAGGATAAGGTTCCGCATGTCCGCTGGGTCGAAGAGACCAAATCGGACAGCTGGTTCGTCGGAGACAAGAAGATGTTCGATGTCGGCGGAAGCGCCAATGCCGGCTGGCCCGAACCGTTCCCGAGCCATCCACCGACTTTGGCCGACGCCCATCCGGCTTCGTATGACGCATCAGCACGGCTCAAGTATATGGACAGCATCGGCTGCTGGGCCCAGGTGGTCTATCCCAATGTCGGCGGGTTTGGTAGCCAGGAATTCCTGAAGATGGGTGATTCCCAACTGATGCTGGCCTGTGTCCAGGCCTATAACGATTTCCAGCGGGACTGGGCCTCGCCTGACCCGCGCCGCTTCGTCACCATGATTGCGCTACCATTCTGGAATGTCGAACAGGCGGTCAAGGAAATCGAACGGTCGGCCAAGAACGGTCACAAGGGTGTGCTATTCACGGCCGCGCCGCAGGATTACGGCCTGCCGGTGCTGGCCGACCACCACTGGGACCCGCTATGGGCGGCCGCCCAGGATCATGACCTGCCGATCAGCTTCCATATCGGCAGCGGCGACTTCCTGGACGAGGCCAAGGACAACTACACACCGAAACGGTTGAAAGCGGACGGCTGGGCCGCGACCTACGCGCGGACGACCACCAATCTGCTGCTCAGCAACGCGATGCAGCTGGGCGACTTGCTGCTGTCCGGCGTCCTGCCGCGCTATCCCAATCTCAAATTCGTGTCGGTCGAAAGTGGCATCGGCTGGATACCCTTCCTGCTGGAATCGACCGACTACCATTTCGACGCAGCCGCAATGGCCAAGAGCCGGCCGGAATTCAAAATGAAGCCCAGCGAATATTTCCAACGCCAGGTTTATGGCTGCTACTGGTTCGAAAAAGGTGTGACTGACCAGTTGCTGAATAAGGTCGGCGTCGACAAGATCATGTTCGAGACCGACTTCCCGCACGTCACCTGCCTCTACGGCAATATCGACGAATCGATCGAAGCCGGCATCGGCGATAAATCCGACGCCATTAAGCGTAAGATTCTATTCGACAACGCGGCGGGGCTCTACAAGATCGCGCTGAATTAACCATTCATCCAGGCGGAAATCCTATGACTGATAAGATCGTCCGCATCGGCGGCGCGTCGGGTGCGTTTGTCGATAGCGCGATTGCGGTGCCGCAGCTTTTGACAGTGCCGGGAATTGACTATCTGATCTTCGATTATCTGGCCGAAGGCTCGATGGGCGTGTTCGGCAGGATGCAGAACGCCAATCCGGCGTCGGGCTATCTGCCCGATTTCGTCGATGTCCATGTCGGCCCCTATTTGCGGGACATCAAGGCGAAGGGCGTCAAGATCGTCGCGAATGCCGGCGGGCTGAATCCCGAAGGACTGGCAGACGCATTACGGAAAAGGGCGGAGGAGCAGGGTGTGAAGCTCAGCATCGCGACGGTCGATGGCGACGATCTGCGCCCGCGCATCGATGAGCTCCGCGCCAGGGGCATCGCCGAGATGTTCACCGGTGCGCCGTTTCCCGAAAAGATACTCACCATCAACGCCTATTTCGGCGGTTTTCCGATCGCCAACGCGCTGGCGCGGGGCGCCGACATCGTGATTACCGGCCGGGTGGTCGACAGTGCGCTGATCCTCGGGCCGTTGATCCATGAGTTCGGATGGAAGCCGACCGACTATGACCTGCTGTCGGCGGGCACGGTCGCCGGCCATCTTCTGGAATGCGGTGCGCAGGTCAGCGGCGGCACCTTCACCGACTGGCAGGATGTGCCGGACTGGGCCCATACCGGCTATCCGGTCGGCGAATGCCGCGCCGACGGCAGTTGCGTCATCACCAAGCCGGAAGGCACCGGCGGGCTGGTCTCTGTCGGCACCGTCGCCGAGCAGTTGATGTATGAGGTCAGCGACCCGCAAGCCTATTTCGTGCCCGACGTGGTGGTCGATTTCACCACCTGCAAGCTGAAGCAGGAGGGACCCCATCGCGTCCGTGTTTCAGGCGCCACCGGCTATGCCCCGACTTCCACCTACAAGGTCAGCGTTACCTATGACGATGGCTGGCGTTCGGTGGCGCTGCAACCGATTATCGGCGTCGATGCGGTGAAGCGGGCGGAGCGCCAGGGGGCGGCGATATTGGAGCGGACACGGGAGATGCTGCGCGACCGCAACCTCGCCGACTGGCGGCTGTCTCATATGGAAATATTGGGCAATGAGGCCGGTTATGGCGCACGCTCCAACAACCTCAGTAACAGCCGCGAAGTCATCATGAAGCTGGTAGTGGAGCATGACGACAGGCGCGCCGCCGATCTGTTCTGGCGCGAGCAGAACTCCGCGATCATGAATATGTCGGTTGGCACGTCGATCGGCTTCGGGGGCATGGCGACGCCGATCACCCAGCATTTCTCGTTCCTGATCGACAAAACGGAACTCGAAGCCACCGTGACGGTCGGCGGCGAAACGCGGGTCGTGAAGGTTCCGACGGATGGCGGGTACAGGCCCGAACGAACGGTCCGCCCGCCGGTGCCCGCCCCGCCGGAAGGGACGATCACCGCGTCGGTGCCGCTGGTGTCCTTGGCCTGGGCGCGCAGCGGCGAAAAGGGCAATCTGTTCAATGTCGCCGTGATCGCTCGCCAGCCCGATTATCTGGGCTATATCAGGCAGGCGTTGACGCCGGCGGCGGTGGCCGACTGGTACAGGCACTTCCTGCCCGATGACCGGCAGGCCCGGATCGATCTCTATGAGGTGCCGGGGATCGGCGCGCTGAATTACGTCGTGAACGATTCGATGGCCGGCGGCATCAATAAGTCGCCACGGCTAGATTCCGGCGCCAAGGGCATGGCGCAGCAATTACTGGAATTCCCGGTGCCCGTGCCGGCTTCGGTGGCGGCCGCCGTCCGGGCCGCCTAAAGGATGACCGGCAAAATCGTCAAGATCGGCGGCGCGGCGGGCGCGTCGATCGATAGCGCCATTGCCGTGCCGCAACTGCTGGGCGTTCCAGGGATCAATTATCTGATCTTCGACTATCTGGGCGAGGGGGCGATGGGCCTGTTCGCCAAGCTGCAGCAGGCCGATCCGAACTCGGGCTATATGACGGACTTTATCGATGTCCATGTCGCGCCCTATATGAGCGAACTGAAGGCCAAGGGCGTGAAGTTCGTCGCCAATGCCGGGGCGCTGAACCCGCGGGGGCTGGCGACGGCATTGGCCAAGAGGGCGGATGAGCTGGGGGTGGCGCTCAAGATCGGTGTTGTCGATGGCGACGATCTGCGCGGTCGGGTGGAGGAACTGCGCCGCGAAGGTCATCGCGATATGTTCTCTGGCGCGCCGTTTCCCGATACGGTGCTCAGCATCAATGCCTATCTCGGCGGGTTTCCGATCGCCGCTGCGCTGGCGGAGGGGGCGGATATCGTCGTTACCGGTCGGGTGGTCGACAGCGCGCTGATCCTGGGGCCGCTGATCCATGAGTTCGGCTGGAAGCCGACCGATTACGATCTGCTGGCCGCGGGCACGGCGGCGGGGCATCTCCTGGAATGCGGCGCGCAGTCGACCGGCGGCACTTTTACCGACTGGCGCGATGTGCCGGATTGGGCGCATGCTGGCTACCCGGTGGGCGAGTGCCATGCCGATGGCACCATCGTGTTGACCAAGCCCGAGGGTTCCGGCGGGCTGTGTTCGATCGGGACCGTGGCCGAGCAGCTGCTCTATGAGGTCAGCGATCCGCAATCCTATATCGTGCCGGACGTGGTCTGCGACTTTAGCGGCGTGAGATTGGAGCAGATCGGCCCCGACCGGGTGTCGGTGCGCAATGTGAGGGGATATGCGCCGACCGCGACCTATAAGGTCTGCGTGACCTACGAGGATGGGTGGCGCGCCGTGTCGGTAATGCCGATTGTTGGGGTCGAGGCGCCGGCTAAGGCCGAGCGGCAGGCGGCGGCGATATTGGAGCGGACGCGCGAGATGCTGCGCGACCGCAATCTAGGCGATTTGCGCATGACCCATGTCGAGGTGCTGGCGGGCGAGGGCAGTTACGGCGCCCACGCACGAGGCACCACGGCGCGCGAGGCGATCTGCAAGGTCGCGGTGGAGCATGACGACAAGCGCGCGATCGACATTTTCTGGCGCGAGCAATTCTCGGCGATGATGAACATGTCGGTCGGCACGACGATCGGCAGCCTGTCCGGATTCGGCCGCATGCCGGGGCCGGTGACAAAGATGTTCTCGTTCCTGATCGACAAGCCGCGGGTCCTGGCCCGAGTGCAGGCCGGTGGGCACCACGTGAGCTTCGAAGCTGGCGGGACGGATGTGTTTCGGTCGCCGATGATCGTGCGCCCTCCTGCCCCGACGGAACCGTCGGATGCGGATCCAGTGACGACAGTGCCGCTGATCGCGCTGGCCTGGGCGCGCAGCGGCGACAAGGGCGATCTGTTCAATGTGGGGGTGATCGCGCGGCGGCCGGACTGGCTGCCTTATATCCGTGCCGCCCTGACGCCGGTGGCGGTGGCAGAATGGTACAGCCATTTCGGCCCTTCGCATGTCGACCGCTATGACCTGCCGGGCCTCCATGCGCTGAATTTCGTCGTGCACGAATCGCTCGCCGGCGGGATCAACTCCTCGCCCAGGCTCGATGCGGCGGCCAAAGGCATGGCGCAGCAATTGCTGGAATTTCCGGTTCCGGTGTCGCCTGGGATTGCGGCTTCTCTAACCCCCTCGAAATAAGGCATAAACTTTCGTCGCTGCGCTTCTCGCAGTGGCAATTCGTGCCTAACCGAGGATTTGAAGTGCCCGATAATTTCGACCCTATAACCGGATTCGATCCGGCGAATGTTGCGCGTTCCGAAACCGTCGAGATCAATGCTCCGGCCTCGCTCGTTTGGGAAATCCTGACCGATCTGCCGCGTTACGGCGAATGGAACCCGTTCTGCGTGAAGGCGGTATCGACGCTGGAGATCGGCGCGCCGATTTACATGACGCTCGCAAATTTCTGGAACGACCAGCTGGCGCTGAATATCGAATATGTGTGCGCCGTCGAGCCGGAACGAGTGCTGTCCTGGGAGTTGAAGCATACGCCGGAATGGCCCTATGCCGCGCGCCGCGACCAGGTGATCACGGCGCTGGGGCCGGATCGCTGTTCCTATTACACGACCGACGAATTTTACGGCGATACGGGCGTGCATGTGATGCGGTTCTGCGGTGGCTGGGTGAAGGCCGCGTTCGACGGCGCGGCGCGGGCGTTGAAGACGCGCGCCGAGGTGATCTACGCCCATGGCAATCGCGCTGGCAAATAGGCTTCAGAACCAGCGGAACCATTTCGCTTTGGGCGGGGAGTCATCGGGCTTGCCGTCGAGGTAGAAATACTGGCCGCCGCCGGGATGCCGGCAGACCCTGCGCATGTCGGCCCGCCGGCTGATCGCGCTGTAATGCGAGATCATCGAGCGCCGCTCCGCGTCCGGCCGATCGGGTAGAGAGCCGCGATGAACAAGGCGCGAATGCCAGATCAGCACATCGCCCTTGGCCCCGAGAAACCGCTGGGGCTTGAGGCCGGTGCGGGCGATTTCCTGCTCGAAGAAGGGCGTCAATAAGCGCTCCGACGCCCAAGGCCAGCTGGGATCGTCGCCATTGGCGTAGCCCAGCTTCTCCAGCACCTTAGCCTGGCGAATAACCGGCCAGCGATGGGATCCCGGCACATATTCGAACGGTCCAGCATCGGGCTGGATCTGGTCAAGGGCGGTCCACACCCCGGCATAGTGCCCGTTGACTTGGGGCGGGTTGAGATAGTCGTCCTGGTGCCAATCGCGTTCGGTGCTGACCCAGCCGGTCAGGTTAAGATGCAACGCGACCGGCTCGCCCAATAGATGTTCCAGCATGTCGGTCAAGGGCTTGTACAGGCACAGATCCCGAATCTCCGGTACGTTCATATAGGGGGTCGATGAAAGCCAGCCCTGGCGGTGCGAGACCTGGCTACGGATGGCGCAATAGCGTTCGACCAGATCGTCTGGGATCAACTTGGGCAGAATAACGTAGCCCTGTTCCCGCCAAGCGCGCTGTTCAGGCGAGAGCTTGGCGACATCAACCTTGGCGCGATCCATCGGGGGCAAGTCGCGGTCATCCACCGCGGCGCTGAGATCGGCCCAAGTGAGCTTGCTTTCTGCCATGCGACGCGCTTTGACGCGCAGAAATCCGTCATTGTCCGCGCCGCCGAATTGCTCGATGGCGACGCGCCGGAAACCCAGCGTATCGAGAAGTCGCCGCACACTCGCGGGCGTGAAATAGTTTAGGTAGCAGTTCGGGATGAATAGATTGCTATTCCATCCGGCACGCTTGCTCTCGGAGGAGTTGAAGTTAGGCAAGGTTAGATAGAGAAGGCCGCCCGGCTTCAGCGCAGCTGTGCAAGCTTCAAGGAAGGCATGGGGGTCGGCGACGAATTGCAGCACGTCGATCGAAATGACGACATCCTGAGACGCCGGCGGCACCGAAGCCTTTTCCATCGTGGAGATTTCGATCGGCAACCGCAGATATTTTCGGCCGATCGCGGCGACGGCGGCCCAGGGATCGACACCGCGCACCGCCCAGCCATGGCTGCGGAACTGCACCAGCACCTGCCCCACGCCGCAGCCCACATCGAGGATCGCCGGCGGTTCGGATGAGGCGACCTGTGTCCGCGCGGTGCGGTCTAGCTCGGTACTGCCAATATCGGCGACGTAGAAATTACAGGCGCTGTAGTCGAGCATCTCCCAATCGGCATAATAGGCCTCGGCTGAATCCGCCGAGAAATCCTGGGGTATGCGCGGCCAGATAAAGGTGAAGTCGCAGGTTGCGCAGGCGAATGCCTCGCAGCCGCGATCTGGCGCGGCCCAAACGGGAAAACCCGCCGGCTGACCGCAGATGGGGCAGGCGACGGACGTGTCGGCCTCGGGCTTCAGCGATCGGCTAATCATGTCAGCTCATTTCGTCGGCGCAGGATCCATATTACTTCGATACCATTCAACCGCGAAGATTCAACCTCCAGCCCATAGGTGGGAGTTTTCGCGACATAGGCAAAGAGTTCCATCATCGCCGGGTAATCCCAGACGTGGAAATGGATATTGGCCCGGATTTGCGTCATGAGCGCAATTTTCCCCGCCGCTTCGTCGCTGTGCAGATCGTCGACGCACCGGACCCATTCTTCGTAATGGCTCAGCAGCGAGGCGTCCGGCCCTTCTTCGTTGTCGCGGATCAGGTGATCCAGCCGCGTGACCTCGCGGTCCTTGTCGAAGGTGAAGCGCTTGTCCGGCAGCGCCATTACGGCGATGCCCGATGGCCGGAGCACCCTGGCGACCGAATGCAGCGCCCGTAGCGGATCCTCGACATGCTCCAGCACATGATTGGCGATGATGAAATCCTGGCTCGCCGTTTCGATGCCCTTCATCGATTCGAGATCGCTCACCAGGTCGGGGCGCTGAATGTTCGCGACGTCGGGAAACGAGTTTCGCAGCTTTTCTGCCGGTTCGAAATCGGCATATCTCACAGTGACGCCGTTCGGTACCTTAAGGGCGGAGTGCAAAGCGCCGAACTCGATTCCTTCGCCGCGAATATAATCGCGGGCAACTAGCGCACGGATCTCGTAAGTGTCGAGTCGGGCCGAGGGCGGTGGGCTTAACCACCGGCGCAACCCGCCCCGTACCGCATTTGCGAGCTTCACTTTCGCTATTCTCCAGTGGCCGACTCGCGTCGGCTCAGGCGAACTTGGAGATGACGTCGTCCGCGTAGCGGGCGATGGCATCCTTCTCCAGCTGGAGATCCTTGGTGCCGGGGCTGTAGATCTGCCACGGTTGGGTCATGATGCGGGTCACGCCCTGGTCCTCCAGCCGTTTGTAGCCGTCGACATCGAACACATCCATCGGTGTCGCCAGCACGTCGAAATCGTTCGGCTCGCGACCATATTCCTTGCGGTATTCGCGGATCTTATTGATGCTGTCGACGATGTCGGCGGCCGATTGCAGGTCGGAGAGCCAGCCGTCGCCGATGCGCGCGGCTCGGCGCATGGCCGCCTCGGAAATCCCGCCGACCCAGATCGGGATCGGCTTTGTCGGCGGCGGGTTCATCTCGATCCGGTCGAAGTTGTAATGCTTGCCGTGATATTCGACATATTTGCCGGTCCAGAGCAGCTTCATGATCTCGACCATCTCGTCTGCGCGCTTGCCCCGGGTCGAGAATTCCTGGCCGAGCAATTCGAACTCGTCCTTCGACCAGCCCACGCCGATAGTCAGCACCACACGGTTGTCAGAGATGACGGCGGCCGTCGATACCGCCTTGGCGACGATGAAGGGGTTGCGCATCGGCAGCACGAAGGCGTTCGTGGTGAAGCGCAGCCGTTTCGTGACGGTCGCAAAGGCGCCCATCATGACGATCTGATCGGGCCAGTCGGTGAATTCGGGCCAGCGACGCGAGCCGTCGGGCGTGTAGGGGTAGGGGACGGTCAGCGTCTCGGGATTCACCGTGTGGTCGGACAACGTGATCATGTCCCATCCGGTCTGGTCGGCGGCGATGGCCAATTCGGGCAAATGAGCGACCGGTGTGAAGGAGCCGGATAGAGCGAACTTCATGATATCCCCAAGATTGCGGTCCGAATTGCTGCGGGACGGCGCGCGTCCCGGGTGGACGATTGACTAGGCCCACCGCTTCCGGCGGTCCAGTGGGAAATCGCATAAATCGATTTCCAGTTTTATTTCGAGGAACCTAAACAGTTGGCAGATGTTCATACAAGCACAACGGAGATTTTATCCGTGCATTCGTAAAAATTCAGAGGCCTATGGATATGCAAGCCCCGACCCCCAACCCGGCCGACGGCACTTCCACCAAGACGCTCTGGGAGCGCCGCGCTTTCGAAAAGCAGTTGCTGAACATCATTCCCGACCTTCGCGCCTTCGCCCGCTTCCTGGCCGGCAACCCGACCGAAGCCGACGATCTGGTGCAGGACACCGTGGTCCGCGCGCTGAACGCATATGACCATTTCGACCTGAACACCAACATCAAAGCGTGGACCTTCACGATCCTACGCAACATCCGCATCAACTCCTATCGCAAGCGCCGCTTCGAGGAACTTGACGACGCGACGATGGCCACCATGTCGGCCAAGGCCAACCAGGAAGACACTCTGGAGCTGAAAGAGGTTCTGCACGCGCTGGAAAGCCTCCCGACGGCCCAGCGCGAGGTCATTTCACTGGTTCGCGCTAGCGGCCTTTCCTATGAGGAGGCGGCCGAGATCATGGGCTGCAAGCTCGGCACCATCAAAAGCCGCGTCAACCGCGCCGACGCCGCACTCCGCGCCGCCCTGGGCGCCGATTTTCGGGGCCCGCGCGCCGCCCGCCACCCTTCGGTGGACGAGGCTCGCGCCTGATCGCTCGTACAAATCTGCCGCCGGAAACGCCTCCACGCAACCGCGTGGGGGCGTTTCCGTGTGGGTGACTATTTTCGTTTAGGACTGGGATCGACTTAGCTGCTAAATACCGGCGTCGATGCGGCATAGACCGCGATGACAGGGGCGGGGCTAACGCAGATGAATGAGCACTCTTTCGGATCGATCAAACAGATTGCCTATCTGGTCGAGGATCTGGATTCCAGCCTGGCGAACTGGAGCCGTTATTCCGGCATCGGCCCGTGGACGATCTATAAGAATGTCACACTCGTCGGCTGGTGCCGGGGTCACGATACCACTGTGACGATCGATGTCGGCCTGTCCTATCAGGACGGGGTCCAGATCGAGATCATCCAGCCGAAGAGCAAGACGGTCTCGCCGTATCAGCATTCCGACGGCCGCACGATGGTTGGCATGCACCATATGGCCTGGATGACCCAGAATTTCGACGAAGACGTAGCCAAAGCCAAAAGCCGTGGCCTGACGCTCTGCTTCACGGCATCCAATCCGGTGTCGCAGGTGGCGTATTTCGAATCCGCGAACGAGCCCGGCATTCTGTTCGAGTTCATCCACGTCAACCCGGTGATCCAGGACGCGTTCGACCAGGGCGTCGCCGCCTCGCACGACTGGGACGGGCGCGAGCATTTACTGCAAGTCATCGATTTCGCGGCGATCTGAACCATGGCTGATTTCGCAAAGCCGAACCTGCTCCGGGCCGCCGACGTCCTGGCCTGGACCGATGAAGCCGATGTGGTCGTCGTCGGGCTGGGGATGGCCGGTGCCTGCGCCGCGATCGAGGCTCGCGCCGCCGGGGCCGATGTTCTGGTGCTCGAGCGCGGCAGCGGCGTCAGCGGCACTACCACCAATGCCGCCGGCCATTTCTATCTGGGCGGCGGAACCCCTGTGCAGGTGGCATGCGGGTTCGAGGACACCGCGCAGGACATGTACGACTATCTGACCGCGGTGACCCCCGACCCGGCGCCGGAGAAGATCCGCCTCTATTCAGACGAGAGCGTCGAACATTTCCATTGGCTCGAGGCGCATGGCGTGCCGTTCGACCGCTCCTATTATCCGTATAAGAGCGTGGTGCAGCCGACCCGCGAATGTCTGATTTGGACCGGCAACGAAAAGGTCTGGCCCTATATTGAGCAGGCCAAGCCCGCGCCGCGTGGACACAAGGTGGCGTTCGACGGCGAAGAGGGCGGCGGCGCGCTAGCGGTCCAGACCTTGGCGGCCAAGGCGCAGGGGTTGGAGGCGCGCGCCTTGTTCGATGTGCGCGTGCGCGAGCTGATCGCCGACGGGAGCGGCCGCATTGTCGGCGTGCGGGCGACGCGGTTCGAGGAAGTCCTGCTTATCAAGGCGCGCCGCGCGGTGATGCTCGCGGCCGGCGGATTCGGTATGAACCTGGATATGGTTGCGCATTACGTGCCCGACCTGTCGCCGCCGACCTTCGTCCAGGGCGGCCCGAACGACGACGGGACCAGCATCCTGCTCGGCATGTCGGCAGGCGGCGATGTCCGCAATATGGAAAAGCCGTTCATCACCTGTCCGTTCTATCCGCCCGAGCAATTGCTGAAAGGCATATTGGTCAATAAACACGGTCAGCGCTTCGTCGCCGAAGACAGCTATCACAGCCGCAGCGCCGTGATCTCGCGTGAGCAGCCTGATGGCGTCTGTTATCTGATCGTCGATGCCACAATCTTCGCCTATCCCCGCTTTGCCAAGATGATGAACCAGCAGTTGGTCGATGGCTGGGAGACGATCGCCGAGATGGAGGCGGCCTTAAGCCTGCCGGCCGGTTCGCTGGCCAAAACGCTGGCAGAATATAATTTCCATGCCGAAGGCGGCGAGGACCCGGAATTCCATAAATATCCGGACTGGGTCGCGCCGCTGACGAATGGCCCTTATGTCGCCTTCGACCTGTCGGTCGGCAAGGCTGTTTATACCGGCTTCACGCTCGGAGGCCTTGCGGTGTCGGTCGATGCCGAGGTGCTGACGCCGGATGGTAAGCCGGTGCCGGGCCTGTATGCGGCGGGTGCCTGCGCCTCCAACATCGCACAGGACAGCCGGGGTTATGCCAGCGGCACCTGCATCGGCGAGGCGTCCTTTTTCGGCCGCCGTGGTGGAAGGCATGCGGCACGCGCGTGAACTGACAAGCGCAATTAACGCCTCCCCTCTGGCGCTGCGGACGTGAATCGCATGTTCGTATTGGCGGCCACGTCCGCGGTTATTTTTCTGATGTCGGCGGTTCCGACTGCCGGACAGCCTGCATACCCGGCCTTCACGACAGATCCATCCAAGGTAGAAACGGAGTCTCAGGATCAGGCCTGGAAGAGAGACCTCGACAAAGCATGCCGGTATCTCAAGGGTACGCGAACTCCCTCGGAGTCGGAGGCGCAAGAGTGCCGACGTCTGGCCGACCAGGAGCCTCGATGCCTTGGCTATAGGGACTTCGCCTCGATTTATTTGCGAATGAAGGATGATGGAGCCGTGCCCACAGATGTCGCCGAAGGATTAGCGTCTATGGAGAAGAATACCGAGCTATATCCCCGGGATTTTTTCAACGCGGTAAGGCGACTCTATCAAATCATCTTCTTCTCTGACCGTAAAAATCTGGGGACTAATGAACAGTTCAGCGAACGTGCGTACCGTGCGTGCATGTCGGGGCCCTTACTTTAAGCGCTTCGGCTAAGACCTCGCGGGCGGGGGATGGCGGCTGAAGGACAACGCTTCGGAGGCCCTTGCCAACCGTGCGCTTGAATGGTTTCGTGCCCGAAAGCCGCCAAGAAAGGGCGGAGAGATTTTCGGGGAGGGCGGTCATGAAGCTGCTGACGGCAATAATGTTGTGTCTTGCGTTTTTCGTCGGGCGGACTTCGTTCGCCGAACCCGATGGCGGCAAGCTTTTTGCTGACCGTTGCTCCGGCTGCCACGACCACGCGCGGGGGCGCATTCCGCCGCGTTATATGCTCAACCGGATGTGGCCCGATCAGGTCGTGACGGCGCTGACGACCGGGCCGATGAAGCAGCAGGCCGCCGGCCTCAGCCAAGACGATATCAAGGCGCTGGTGTTCTTCCTGACCCGCATGAAAGCCGGCGCAGCCGAACCCGATCCGAAGGCCAATCTCTGCGCCCGGGCCGCCGGCCCTATCGATTTCAAGCGACCAGGGTGGAACGGCTGGGGCCACGATATCGAGAATACCCGCTTCCAACCCGAACCTGGCCTTGCCGCGCAGGACGTGCCGCGCCTCAAACTGAAATGGGCCTTCGCCTATCCCGGAAGCCAGACGATCGGGCAACCGGTGGTCGTCGGCGATCGGCTGTTCGTGACCGCCGTCAACGGCCGAATGTTTTCGCTCGACGCTAAGACCGGATGCACCTTCTGGAGCTTTAAAATGGATACACCGGTCAAGGCGGCGGTCACCATTGGACGCATGAAAGGCGACAGCTCCTCGCGCACCGCCGTATATTTCGGCGACATGGACGGCTTCGTTTCCGCGATCGACGCTGCGGACGGGCGGGTGCTGTGGAAGGCCAAGGCCGACCCGCATCCACTGGCCCAGGTCCGCGGTTCGCCGACGCTCTATCAGGGGCGGCTCTATGTGCCGATTTCGTCGGCGGAAGAGAGGGCGAGCGGCGACCCGGGCTATTCGTGCTGCACCTTCCGGGGCGGGCTCGTCGCGCTGGACGCCGCGACAGGAAAGATCATCTGGAAAAGTCATACCATCGTCGAGACCCCGAAGAAGATCGGAAAGAATCCGGCCGGGACCGACATATACGGCCCGGCCGGCGGATCGGTCTGGAACGCGCCGACAATCGATGTGAAGCGCCGGCGAATCTATGTCGGCACCGGCAATTCCTATAGCACGCAGGAAAACGCGGCGACCGATTCCGTCATGGCGTTCGACCTCGATAGCGGCAAACGGCTCTGGTTTACCCAGGCCACCCAGCATGACACCTGGGTGGTCTGCACGACGCCAGGGACTGGCAACTGCCCACTGGACATCGGGCCAGATTTCGATTTCGGCAGCTCGACGGTGCTGCGCACGGCATCCAACGGCAAGCAGGTGATCCTCGCCGGCCAGAAAAGCGGCGCTGTCTATGGCTTCGATCCCGATGACAATGGCAAGATCATGTGGCGCGTGCCGCTCGGCGTCGGCGGCGCATTCGGTGGCGTCGAGCATGGCATCGCCGCCGAGGGAGACAAGGTCTATGTCGCGATCTCCGACGTGATGGCGACAGTCGCCGCCGCGCCCGAACAGCTCGTGCCGCACAAGGCAGGCGGGATATCGGCGCTAAACATCCTGACCGGCGCCGCGATCTGGCACACCGCCGCGCCGGAACCGGTCTGCGGCTGGGGCAAGGAAAGCTGCTTCGCGGCCCAGCCCGCGGCGGTGACGGCGATCCCGGGCGTTGTGTTTTCCGGTTCGCTGGACGGCCATATCCGCGCCTTCGGCGCGGCGGACGGCACCGTGGTCTGGGACTTCGATACTGGCCATGGGTTCGATGCGGTGAATGGCGCGAAAGCCGATGGCGGCGCGATCACCGGCTATGGCCAGATCGTCGCGGGCGGTACGCTCTATTTGAATTCAGGCGGCGGCTATCACGGGCCGCCGGGCAATGCGCTGCTGGCGTTTACAGTCGACGGGAAATAGTCAAAATTATTAACCAGTCATGGCCGGGCTTGACCGGGCTACCACGCGGTTCCGCTAGCGCCTATGTTGTACTTTCGCGCGTGAGGCGCCGCGTGGATAGCGGGTCAAGCCCGCGCATGACGTGGTGAGAGAGGATGTCTACCCGACAATCGCCCGCGTCCCCGCCACCGCTCGGCGCGCCCGCTCGGCCGCGCCGACACCGGCCTCGCGCAGGGATTTCAGTGGCACCTCGACACCCAGGATGATGTCATCGGGCAGGGCGGCAATGAAATCCACCAGGGGGAATTCGCCCTCACCGGGAATCTGGCGCTGCTCAAAGCCTTCGTCGTTCCATTCCTCGCGGGCGAGCCCGGCGGGGCCGTCGCAGATTTGGGCGTAGCCTATCAGTTTCGGGTCGATGGCGCTGATGTCGGCGGGCGTGCTGCCGGTGCGGGTCAAATGCAGTATGTCGATGGTGATGCCGGCATTGCGCTGGCCGGAGTCGGTCACTAGCTGCACGGCGTCGGCCAGGGTGCGGACCTTACCCATCGAGATGAACTCGACATTGACCTTCAAGCCGTATTCCGCGCCGGTCCGGCATAGGTTGGAAAATTTATCCAGGGTGCGGGCCGGTTCCGGATCCCAGGCATTGATCGCGACCAGCGAGGTAGCGCCCAATTCGGCACCCAGAGCCACGGCGGGGCGGAAATCCTCGACGACCGCCTCGGCTGTCAGATTGAAGCATTCCATGTTGCCGAGCCTGACGCCGGTTTCGCGCATCGCGCGGAGGGTTTCGGCGCGATTGGCCTGGGTCACCAGGGGCAGTTCGGCCTTGAGCGGAAGCTGCGTCCAGAGGCTGACGTAGGGGATGCTGAGTTCCGCTGCGATCCGCACCAGTTCGGCCGGCTGTACGTCGAAGATCGTGAGATGATCGAGGGAGAGCTGCATGGTCAGCCCGCCGCGCCGAAGGCGGCGTAGACTTCGCCGATCGACGGGTTGCGGCGCAATGTCTGGCCGCCATTCACCTGTATTGTCTGGCCGGTGACGAAGCTGGATTCGTCACTCGCCAGCCACAAGGCTGCGTTGGCGATATCGAGCGCGACGCCGGTGCGCTGCAGTGGGATTTCGCGGGCATAGAGCTTGGCGACGGCGGGGAAGTCCAATCCGCCGCCCGACATCGGCGTGTCAGCGGTGCCACCAGGCGCGATCGAGTTGGCGCGGATGCCTTGGCCGCCAAACTCGTGGGCAATGGTGCGCATCACATGATCCATCCCGGCCTTGGTGCCCATATAGGCGGCATGGTTGTCGAACATGATCGTTGCCGTGACCGATGAGATCTGCATAAGGGATCCGCCGCCCTTTCCCTCAATCAAGGGCGGCATGGCTTTCACGAGGGCCTGAAAGTATTGGAAAGGGCCGGTGAACTGGATCGCGGCCATCAGCTCCAGATCTTCGCGGGTGGTTTCAAAGAATGGCTTCAGCAGACCCCATCCAGTCGCGTTGATACCGACATCGATACGGCCGAAGCGGTCGAGCGTGGCCCGGATCAGCCGCGCGATGTCGGCCGCGACGGTGATGTCGCAGACGCATGACGCTGCGCCGATATCCAACGCCGCCTGCTCAAGCGGTTCCTGCCGCCGGCCCGCAACCATCACCTTGGCGCCCTCTTCGACCAATCGCTTGGCGATGGCACAGCCCATATTGCCGGCAGCAACGCCCAAGACGACCGCGACCTTGCCCTCTACGCGTCCTGTGCTCATGGTAGGTTGTCCGCTTTCGCCTTCAGTAGCATCAGTTCCAGCAAGACTTGGTCGCGGTCCCGGGCGATCACGTCGATCGATTGACCCGCCAGTTCGTCGTCCGTGCCGGCCACGAGCTTGGCCTTCAGCGCATCGTCGAGTACGACCTCGCGCATGTCGGCCCACCAGCTTTCGATCGGCGGTCCGAGATGGTCGAGCACATATTCGAGACCGCCCGGGCCGCCCGACAGGTGGAGGTTGAGGAAGGGGCCCAGCAGCGCCCAGCGAAGGCCTGGCCCATGGGCGATGGCGGTGTCGATATCGGTGACCGAGGCGACGCCCTCGTGCACCAGCGAAAAGGCCTCGCGCCACAACGCCGCCTGGAGGCGGTTGGCGACATGGCCTTTTACCTCTTTCTTCAGGTGGATCGGGCGCTTGCCGACGGCGGCATAGAATTCCATCGCGGTTTCGATCGCGGCCGCCGACGTCGCCTTGCCGCCGACGATTTCGACGAGCGGGATGAGATGCGGCGGGTTGAAAGGATGCCCGACCAGCACCCGCTCCGGCCGGGCGCAGGCAGTCTGCACCTCGCTGATCAGGATGCCGGAGGAGCTGGTGGCGATCACGACGTCCGAGCGGGCGGCGGCATCCATGCGGTGATAGAGCTCCCGCTTGATCTCCAGTCGCTCCGGCCCGCTTTCCTGGATGAAATCGGCGTCGCGCACCGCGTCTTCCAATGAGGCGGTGAAGGTCAGCCGCGATTGCGACGCGCCCGGAGCCAGCCCCAGGCTTTCCATTGCTGACCAATGGCGGGCGACGATGGCGCGCAGCTTACCCTCTGCATCCGGGGCAGGGTCGGTGGCGACGACGTCCAGCCCTTTGGCCAGGAACAGGCTGGCCCAGCTGGCGCCGATGACGCCGGTGCCGACCAATGCGATTTTGCCGAGTTTCATATCCCTCCCCCCAGATGGTGCGGTAACATGCCGGAAACTGGTTCACGGGGAAACACAGATGGCTGAGAATAATGAAGTGGCGCTGGTCGGTCTGGCCGGAAAGGTCGCGCTGATCACCGGCGGCGGGGCGGGCATCGGCCGCTCCATCGCCGAAAGCTTCGCGGCATTCGGCGCGAAGATCGCCGTGATCGAGATCGATGCCGCGCGGGCCGAGGCGGTGCGCGGCGCGCTGGAGGCGGCGGGAGTCGAGGCGCTCGTCGTTGCCGGGGATGCCGACAATGTCGACACGGTCAACGCGGCGATGGCCAAGATCGAAGCGAAGTTCGGCAAGCTCGACATTCTGGTCAATAATGTCGGCGATTTTCTGAAGATGGGCGGTCCCTTCGGCAATTCGACGGAGGATCAGTGGGACGCGCTCTATCGCGTCAATCTGCGCAACATGTTCGTTGTAACGCGTGCGTCAATTCCCTTGCTGCGCAAGGCCGGCGGCGGCAGCATCATCAATGTCTCGACTATCGAGGCCTTCCGCGGAATTCCCAAGCTGACGGTCTACGGTGCGTTCAAGGCGGCGATCACCGGCTTCACCCAAAGTCTGGCGGTGGAACTGGGGCCGGACCACATCCGGGTCAACGCCATCGCGCCGGAGACCACCAATACCGAGCAGGTGAAGGCAACGCCACGCGTGCCGCCGGCTAACAAGGATTACGTCAAGCATTTCTTCCCAATCGGCCGCTTCGGCGAGCCGGAGGATTGCGCCGGGGCGGCGATCTTCCTGGCTTCGGACATATTGTCCGGCTGGGTTAGCGGCACGACCATCCATGTCGATGGGGGGGCGTTGGCGGCCGGCGCGTGGCTGCAGCTGCCCGACGGCGGCTGGACCCATCTGCCGATCATCGACCGCGACGGCTATGCGCCACCAAAAAGCCAATAAGGGAAAAAACTCGATGAAAACCATCGGCCTGATGCCGAAGCGGCCGGATATTTCGCGTACCGCGTTTCGCGAACATTACGAGGATCGCCATGCGCCGCTCGCGCTGGGCAAGTTCCCGTTCGAGAAGTATGTCCGCAACCACGTCGTCGTCTCCGATCCCGATCCAGTCGGCTTCGACTGCCTGTCGGAATTCTGGGTCGAGAATCTCGCCGAGATATATAGGATCATGGCCGGCCCGATTGGCGACATCATGCGCGAGGACGAGCTGCGCTTCACCGATCAGCCCAATATCGGCCCGGCGGTGGCGCACGAAATCCATGTCGCCGGTCCGCCGCGCATCGTCGATGATGGCATCTCCCATAAGGAAATCCTGCTGATCCGCCCCGCGCCGGGTATTTTAAATAAGGCTTTCGTGGACAGCGCGGTGCAATGGGGCACGGCGCTGGCGGACGGTGCGGATGGGAGGCTGCAGCGTGTCACGATGGACACGCTGATGCCGTTCGAAGGTCGGCCGTTCCCGGATTTCCAGGCTCTTCTCTATGGCTGGATAGCAGGGCAGGGCGGCGAGCTCTATGAAGCCGCGCCGCCCGACACGATCGAGATTTACGGCCGGCTCAAGACCGAAGGGGTTGAGACGCGATTTTCTTGAAAGAATTTTCCCGCATCATCTTTTCTAAAATCGCCATTGCCTCCTCGGCACGGATTTCCAGTACGAAGAGGTGATCGTGATGGAAGCCGGAGATGGGATTGACTGCGATCCCGGCCGCCGCCAGCCGCGCGGTGATCGCGGCGAGAAAGCCGACGGATTCGAGGCTCGAATTTATGTTCAGCGTGATCATCCGCGACGGGAAGGCTGGGGGCAGGCCGACGGCCTCGACCTGTTCGGCTGGTGCGATCAAAGTTATGCCCTCGGCCTCCTGGAACATCATGATCGGTGCGATACCGGCGGGGATCGCACCGCTGGGCGGGATGGTAACGAACACGAACAGGCCCGGGCACAGGCGCGGCTGCATCGAGCGGATCAAGGTCGTAAGATTCGTTTCGCTCATTTCACGGCCTTTGAGGACGCGTTGGACCAACAAGCGTTGGACTGCCTGATCGCAATGGCATAGTTCTGACATTCCGTGCAAATCGGGTCTGGGGGAGGCGTCGTGCGAAGGTCTGTCGGATTTTTGGCGTTCGCCGCTCTATTCGCCGTCACCACCCAAAGCCGAGCCGCCGATGTCCCGCCGCCTTGGGCCTTTGCCGTCAATCCGCCGATCACGCAGCTCGCGCTGCCGATCACCGATGACGGGTTGCCGAAGCATGTCGCCGGCAGTTCGCTCGGGCTGACCCTTGCGCAGGTCAAGGAGCCGTTCAACGTTCCGGACTGGCACCCGGATAATCATCCACCTGCTCCTGATATCGTCGCCCATGGCCGCAAGCCAAGTGTTTTGGGTTGCGGTTTCTGCCATCTGCCCAACGGTTTGGGGCGACCGGAGAATGCCGGGCTGGCTGGGCTGCCGGCCGGCTATATCGCGCAGCAGATCGCCGATTTCCGGAGCGGGGCACGGCAAAGCGCGATCGCCGATTTGGCTCCACCTAAGCTGATGGTGGCGATCGCCAAAGCTGCGACCGACGATGAGGTGAAGGAGGCTGCGGCCTATTTCGCATCGCTGGATCTCAAGCCCTGGATCAGGGTGGTCGAGGCCGCGACCGTACCGAAAAGCCATGTCGCCGGCTATATGTTGGTTCCCGATGCGGGAGGCGCGAGGGAGCCGATCGGGCAGCGCATCGTCGAGACGCCGGAAAACCTGGCGCAGACCGAATTGCGCGATTCAGGGTCGGGCTTCGTGGCCTATGTGCCGCCGGGAGCATCAAGAAAGGTGAGCAGCTGGTGAAGAGCGGTGGCGGCAAGACCACGCCGTGCGGCGTGTGTCACGGCGTCGACCTCAAAGGATTGGGACCGTTGCCGCCCCTGGCTGGACGCTCGCCCAGCTATATCGTCCGCCAGCTTTACGATTTTCAGCATGGCGCGCGCGCTGGGACGTGGAGCCCGTTGATGCAGGCTGTCGTCAGGGATCTTAAGCCCGAAGACCTGGTCGACATCGCTGCCTATACAGCGTCGCAGCATCCCTAACGAAAACGGGCCGGCCTGATGGGGCCGCCCCGCATGATCGGAAAGACTGAGATTTAGCCCTTAGCGGCGAGCGACGCTTCGATCGCCTTCTCGACGTCCGGGGCGTCGGGCTTCGTCTTGGTCGGGAATTCGGCCACCAGATTGCCGTTCCCGTCGATCAGCAGCTTATGGAAATTCCAGGCGGGAACGGCGGGGGTGCCGCCGACGGCGGCCGCCCATTTATAGAAGGGATGCGCCTCGTCGCCTTTGACGTCATATTTGGTGGTCAGCGGAAAATCGACGTCGTAATTGCCTTCGCAGAACTTCTTGATTTCGGCATTCGAGCCGGGTTCCTGCCCGCCGAAGTCGTTGGACGGCACGCCCAACACGATCAGGCCCTTATCCTTGTATTTCTTATAGACGGCTTCGAGCGCGGAATATTGCGGAGTGAAGCCGCATTGCGAGGCGGTGTTCACGACTAGCACGGTCTTGCCCTTGAACTCCGACAGCGGCATCGGCTTGCCGTCAATGGAAACGAAATTGAATTGATGTGCATTGCCGGCATCGGCGGCCAGTACCGTGCCCGTCGAGGCGAGCGCCATGGCTGAAATCAAAGTGAGGGCGGGTGCGCGCATGAGATGTTTCCTTCCTTGAAATCTGGATCAGTCGGTTGGGCGGCTCGAGCGGCGCTCCGAAATTGCGATTGTTTCCTCAGTGTATGCTGGGTGTCGCGAAAACACCAAGATTCTTGAGCGAAAAGACAAGTTGTACCGAGGTGCCCGACGTACCGCCGACCAGCAATGTCTGGTCGTGGCTGATATTGAGCGTGAAGGACGAACAGTCGTCGCTGTAGCCCGCGGAGAGGCTGTAGCGCAGCACGGCCCTGGGGTGGCTGAGTTCTGCGGTTTCGCCAGCCGTTACTGACCAGTTCTTGTCGAATTTGTAATAGGCCGACATAGTCAGTTCGTTACGCTCGGTCGCGACGAAGTTCGGAACGGAAACCTGACCGGCAAAAAGATAGGTGCCGTAGACGCCAATATTGTCCGGGCCTATCCGGAAGTTCACTTCCTGCAGGCGGTCGGTCTGGAAATTATTCGAAAACTCGAAGCGATAGTCGATATCGAAATATCTACCCGGCACCATCTCGAACTCCCCGACGAAATCGGAAAAGCGGGTCTGAAGCCCGGAATTGGGCGGGTAGGGATTATTGCCCGAGACGCGATAGCTTTGGCCCAGGAACAGGGTCGTATAGCCGGTACCGAGATTATAAAGGCCCGTCTTGACGCCGTACGTCACGCGCGATCCGCCCTCGAACCGATCGACGCCAGGGAAACGATTGCCCGAGAACAGGTTTGCCTGATCGAGCTGGATGTCGTTGCTGTCTTCGTTCGGGATTGCGCTGTCGTTGGTATAGGTCGGCGAGGCCACGACCGATACGATCGGTTCGACGATCAGGTTCGCGTAGCCGATGGGCCGCTCCAGCGGATAGCTCGTGACCGCGTATGCCTGCGGGAAGAATCGTCCAGTGCTGCGCTTTACCGTGTTCAGCCCGGTCACTGGATCGGGCGCAGGGCTCTGGGTCCAATAATAGTCGGTTTCGGCGGAAGCGTTGAGCGTGGTCACCAGCCCGATATCGCTGATCAGCTTGCGGCTCCAGCTCGCATTGTTGGTAAACCGCTCGACACTTTCACCCGGAGAGCGCTGCAGCGCCAGGATGCTGCCGCTGTCGGCCCACCGGCCGCCAAGCATTTCGCCCGGATCGCCGAAGAAGGAATAGGTGATATAGGGCAGCGCGACCGGCTGGTTCGAGTTGATGTTCGCCCGCAGGTCCTGGAACGAATAGAGGCTCGCATTGATGTAGTCGCGGCCATAAAACCCCTCCGTAAAGAGATGCGTCGGCAGCACCTGAAGGGAAGAGTAGCCATATTTAAGGACATAGATGTTGTCGAGCGAGCGGGCGAATTCGAACCCGGCCCGCCAATTGTCCGACAGATCGAACTCGCCATTGCCGAAAATGTGCCCGCGGACGGTTTTCTCGTCCGGGTTGGGCGTGTTGTTGGGGTATTGCCGGATATTCGATTCAGTGATGCTGCCCGACAGCTGAATCTGACCGGTAGAGAAACGCTCGCGATACTGACCGCCGATCAAAGGTCCTTGATGGGTGAAGTACGCGGCTTCGAGCACCGCATCGATGTCCGGCGCGATATCAACATAATAGTTGACCTTCAAGTACCCGCCGAGCTGGCTTCGATAGCCGGGTAGCACACTCAAGATACCGCTCGCGCGCTTGACGCTAGGGTCGTAGGTCGAAAAATACGGCGTCCAGAGGATCGGCAGCCCGTCGATCTGGAAAGTAGCATCGTGGTAATAGATGCGCTTGGTCTCGGTGTCGTGGATGACCTTGACCGCCTTGATCTGCCATGTCGGCGGCTGGGTCGGGTCGTCCTTGCAGAGCTCGCAAGGCGAATAGATCCCGCGGTGGATAGTCGTGACGTTTCCGTCCTTCTCCGCCTCGCGTCCGGCCATGCGCGAATTGTCGGCCAGCAGGCTGGACACATTGCGCATGAAGGCCTGACGCATATCGTCGGTGATTTCGAGATAGTCCCCGAAATTGATATTGCCCTGGTCGTCGACCAGCTTCACGTCCCCGGTCGCGGTGACGATATCGGTTGATTGATTCCAGATGATGTGCTCGGCCAGCAGCATCGCGCTGCCCTGGACCAACTCGACATGCCCACTAGCGGAGACGGTGTTGTTGACGTCGTCCTTGGTCACCGTGTCGGCGGATAGCACGACATTCTTCTCGGTTTGATGGGAGCCGGCGGCATAGCTAGTTTGTGCGACGATCGCAGGCGATGCCAGTGCCAGCGTGGTCAGACCAAGCGAAGCCAGGCGGGTCGAAGCGCGGGAAATGCGTTGCGGCATGGACCGGATCAACTCAGTATGAACTCAAGCACCGTCAAACCTGTCCCGCGAAAGTGGAAGCCTGTCAATGGCGGGCAGATGAAAACAAGGCGGACAAGTAAAAACGGCGATCCGGCCTAGGCTCGGCGGGGGCGGGGCGCTACTTGGAGGAAGGCCGGAATGCGATTGCCGAAACCGACGACAGTCTCCGGTTCATCCTGGTCTTCATACTCGCGGCGCCTGCGTCTCGGCTCGGTCGCCATGCGGGGCGCGGATTCGGCCCTCGGACGTTCTGGCTGCGAATGTTCTGGGCGTGAGTGTTCCGGCCGCGCACGTGCGGGGCGCGCCGCGCGTTCCCGCCGAGGTGGGGTATCGGCGGTTTCGGCCTCGGCCGCCGTCGGTCGTTCCGCGCCCGAGTCGCGCGGCTTGCGCTCGGGCCGACGCCGTGGGGAGGATGAGGGCGCGCGATCCAGGTTCTCGGAATCGGCGGCGCCGACCGCGAAGCCGTCCAGCGCGACTTCAGGGATCTTCGTGCCGATCAGCTTTTCTATTCCGGCGAGGAACTTCGCGTCGTCGCCGGTTGTCAGCATGAACGCCCTACCGGACATGCCGGCACGGCCGGTGCGGCCGATGCGGTGGACATAATCTTCCGAATGGGTCGGTACGTCGAAATTGAAGACGTGGCTTAAGCCCTTGATGTCAAGGCCGCGCGCGGCAACATCGCTGCAGACCATCAGCCTGAGCTCGTTGGCCTTGAATTTGGCCAGCGTCTCGGTACGGGCCGATTGCGCCATGTCGCCATGCAGTGCGCCGGCATCGAAGCCGTGGGCAACCAGCGACTTATGGACGATTGCTACATCGCGCTTGCGGTTGCAGAAGATCAGCGCGTTCTTGACGTCTTCGGATTTGATCAGGAAGCGCAGCGCGGCCCGCTTTTCCGCGTGAGACACCCGAACCAGCGCCTGGGTCACGGTGGTCGCGGCCGAGGCCGGGGGCGATACCGAAATCTCGATGGGGTTATTGAGGAATTGATCCGACAGGCGGCGGATTTCCGGCGGTAAGGTGGCCGAGAACATCAATGTCTGCCGATTTGGGCGCAGCTTCGAAACAATCTTTTCGATATCGGGGATGAAGCCCATATCGAGCATGCGGTCGCATTCATCAATGATCAGGAAGCGTATGTCGGTCGGCAGGATATTGCCGCGCTCGATCTGGTCGAGCAGGCGGCCCGGCGTCGCGATCAGCACGTCGACGCCGCGATCCAGCTTTTTCGTCTGGTCCGACATCGACTCGCCGCCGATCAGCAGCACGGTGTTCAGCTTGTGGTATTTTCCATAGACCGCGAAACTCTGCTCGACCTGCGCGGCAAGTTCGCGCGTCGGTTCGAGGATCAGCGACCGGGGCATGCGCGCCTTGGCGCGCCCGGCCGCAAGCGCGTTAATCATCGGCAAGGTAAAGCTGGCTGTCTTGCCGGTGCCGGTCTGCGCGATGCCGAGAACGTCGCGTCCCTCCAGGACATGCGGGATCGCCTTTTCCTGGATGGGCGTCGGGCTTTCATAGCCGGCTTCCGCCAGCGCGCGCAGCGTCTCGGGATGTAACCCCAGTTCCGAAAACAACATTAGAGAAGCATTGCTCCTGTTTTCCGCACAGCGGAAGTATGACTGGATTCCGGCGCAATCGCATCGCGCTCGCCAAAACCCGCACTGACATGCGCCACTCGGCGCCAAGTTGTGCGGACAATTGGTGATCGGGCGCGCGAAGTCAAATGGCAATGGGCTGTTAGCCACCTACCGATCCGTTATTATCACAAACTGCAATAAAATATCAGCGCCGAAGGCGATTTTCTGCACGTAGCGAGGCATAATGCCAAAACCAACCTTGATCCTGCTGCCTGGGCAGCTTTGCGACGCCGCGCTCTGGGAATCGCAGCGCCAGGCGCTCAGCGATATTGCCGATATCAGGATCGGCGACCTAACGCTCGACGATAGCGTTGCAGCGATGGCGGGGCGGACGCTGGCCGATGCCCCGGCTCGTTTCGCACTCTGCGGCCTGTCGCTCGGCGGCTACGCCGCCTTCGAAATCATTCGCCGCGCGCCCGAACGCGTGACACATCTGGGATTGATGAACACCTCAGCTCGCGCGGACGCCGAGGAACAATCCGAACGGCGCGAACGCAGTGTGCGCGCCGCCCGGATCGGCGCGTTCAAGGGCGTCACGCCACGCTTCCTTCCCACCATCATTCATCCCGATCATGCCGCCGACCCAGCAATGGCGAAAATCGTGCTGGAGATGACGGAGCGCGTGGGACGGGTTGCCTTCGAATCCCAGCAGCACGCGGCGATCGGCAGGCCCGACAGCCGAGCGCTGCTGCCGTCGATCCGCTGCCCCGTCCTGGTGGTCGGCGGACGCGAGGACCGGGTGGCGCCACCGCCGCTTCAGCAGGAAATCGCCACCGGCATCGCCGGAGCCCGCTTGGAAATTCTGGAGACCTGCGGCCATCTCGCGCCCATCGAGCAGGCGGACGAAGTCAATCGGCTGATGCGCGCCTGGCTGAGTTGACCTGTTCCAGCAGCAAACGCACATCATGCAGGCTGTCAGCGATCTTCAGAGACAAGTTCCGCATTTCGTCCGTGGCCTCCAGAAGGTCCGGCACCATGATCGTCATCATGCCCGCGGCATGGGCAGCGCGGACGCCATTATGCGAATCCTCCAGGGCCATGCAGTGGATCGGGTCGACGCCCAGCTGCGCGGCCGCGGTAAGGAACGGATCGGGGTGGGGTTTGCCCCGCGCGTAGTCGCCGGCGGCGACGATCGCCTGGAACCGCGATTGGATTTGATTGCGACCAAGCTGGAGCTCCACCGCAAGATGGCTCGACGAGGTGGCGACGGCCCTGGGGAGACCTTCGGCATCGAGATAGTCCAGGAGTTCGACGACGCCGGTCTTGAGCGCTACGCCGACTTCGTCATGATGCGCGCGCGCATGCGCCCATACCGCATCATTGAAGGCGTCGATCGGAAAATCCTCGCCGAAATGCTCGATCGCCACGAGCCGACTGACCGGCCCAGGTAAGCCGACCATGCGCAGGAAGACGGATAGCGGCAGGTCGCGGCCATGCGCCTTCGCCACATACATCATGGAGTCGCGAAACATGGTTTCGCTATCAACCAGAAGGCCGTCCATGTCGAAGACAACGGCATGGACCGGATGGGGAAGCATCTAAACGTCGAGGTCCAGATCCCGGACGAACCGTGCATTCTCCTGGATGAAGCGAAAACGCGGTTCGGCGTTGCGCCCCATCAGCCGGTCGACCAGCCCGGCAGCATCGCTTCGGCCTTCTTCGCTATCGGCAAGGGCGACGCGGATCAGCGTGCGCTTTTTGGGGTCCATGGTCGTGTCGCGCAGTTGCACCGCCGGCATCTCGCCTAGACCTTTGAACCGGCTGATCTCGACCTTGCCGCGCTTGTTGGCGGCTTCCGCCAGGATGCGTTCCTTGTCGGCGTCGTCGCGGGCATAGACCGCGTTGTTGCCCTGCACGATGCGGTAGAGCGGGGGCATGGCCAGAAACAGCCGCCCGTCGCGCAGCATCGGCAGCATTTCGCGATAGAAGAAAGTGATCAACAGCGAGGCGATATGGGCGCCGTCGACATCAGCGTCAGTCATGATGATCACGCGCTCATAGCGCAATCGGTCCGACGAGAAGTCGCGGCCGCTGCCACCGCCCAGCGCCAGGACCAGGTCCTGGATTTCCTGATTGGCGCGCATCTTGTCCAGGCTGGCGCTGGCGACGTTTAGAATCTTCCCGCGCAGCGGCAGGATCGCCTGGGTGTCGCGATTTCGCGCCTGCTTGGCCGAACCGCCGGCCGAATCGCCTTCGACGATGAACAATTCGGTCCCATCAGGGGTCGAGCGGGCGCAGTCGGCCAGTTTGCCCGGCAGCCTCAGCTTGCGCGTCGCGCTTTTGCGCAGCTGGTCCTTATTATCCTTCTTGCGTAGCCGGTCTTCGGCCTTGTCGATCATTCTGTCCAGCAAGGCGCGGCTGGCGGCCGGATTGGCGATCAGCCAATGGTCGAAATGATCCTTCATCGCCTGTTCGACGAGGCGCGTCGCCTCTGCGGACGCCAGCCGTTCCTTGGTCTGGCCCTGGAATTGCGGTTCGCGGATGAAGATCGACAGCAGCGCGGCTACGCCGGCCATGACATCGTCGGCGGTCAGCTGCTGGGCCCGCTTGTTGGCCACCAGTTCGCCATAGGCCTTCAGCCCACGCGTCAGTGCCGCGCGCAACCCCTGCTCGTGCGTGCCGCCCTGGAAGGTCGGGATGGTGTTGCAATAGGAATGGACGAAGCCGTCCTCGTCCTCAGGCCACGCGACGGCCCATTCGACCTTGCCCTGCGTATTCGGCAGATCGACCAACCCGGTGAAGGGCACAGGGGTGAGGCAGGCGCGCCCATCCAGGTCGCTGTCGAGGAAGTCGATCAGCCCGTTAGGGAATTTGAAGGTCTGAGACGGCGGGACATTGCCGTCAGGGGAGAGGAGCGCGGGATCGCAGGTCCAGCGGATTTCGACGCCGCGCTGGAGATAAGCCTTCGACCGGGCCATCCGGTAGAGGCGGGCGGGTATGATCTTCGCGTCCGGCCCGAATATCTCAGGATCGAAGTGGAAGCTGACCGATGTGCCGCGCCGGTTTTGGATGGAACCAAGTGTCTGCAATTTCTCCTGCGGTACGCCTCGCGCATAACGCTGGCGGAACAGCTGCCGGTCGCGTGCCACCTCGACCACCAGCCGGTCGGAGAGCGCGTTCACAACCGAAAGCCCGACGCCATGCAATCCGCCCGAGGTCGCATAGACCTTGCCTGAGAATTTGCCGCCGGAATGCAGCGTGGTCAGGATCACTTCGAGTGCCGATTTTCCTGGATAGCCCGGATGCTCGTCGACCGGTATGCCGCGTCCATTGTCGCGGACTGTCACCGTGCCGTCGGCGGCTAGCTCCATCTCGATCCAGCTGGCATGGCCGGCCACCGCCTCGTCCATTCCGTTATCGAGCAGTTCGGCGACTAGATGGTGCAGGGCGCGCTCATCGGTGCCCCCGATATACATGCCGGGCCGGCGACGTACGGGCTCCAGCCCCTCCAGCACTTCGATATCGTGCGCGGAGTAGGATTCGCCGGGCTGGTTTTTGGGCAGTTTAACGGTGGACTGGAAGAGATCGCTCATGGCACGAATATGCTGAGACGCCACGCTGAACGCAAGCAGTGCGGTTTAAAGGAACAATTCTACACAACACTTAGTGGTTGCTCCGAGGCATCGGCTATCGCAGCGTGCAGCGAGACCCGCACCGCCATGCACTGGCCGTGGGTGCTGATGATGTCGAATTGCCCGCCATGGAGCTCGACGATCGTCTTGGCGAAAGGCAGGCCGGGGCCCGTTCCCGCATGGGCGGGCCGATTCGACTGTTTCACCTGCATAAAGGGCTTTAGCGCGGTTTCGATGTCGTCGCGGTCTATCCCAATTCCGGGTTTAGATAACCTCGATCTCGACGGCGCCGACCTCGGCCTGTCTTCAGCGCAAGGTGATCGTGCCGCCCAAGTCGGTGAATTTGATCGCGTTCGACTGCAGAATATAAATCACTTGGCGCAGCCGCGTGTCGGCGACTTCGGCGAACCGCGCGCTCTCGGGCACATCCAGGACGAAGTGCAATTCAGCCTTGTGTGCGTGTAGCTGCATGACGCTGAAGCATTCCTCGAGCGGCGCTCCGATATCGGTTCGATCGAGATCGAGTTCGAGATGCGACGCCTTCCGTCTTGGCCAAGTCCAAAATCGTGTTGATGATCGACAGAAGATGCTTGCCGCTCACATGGACGTCATGGCCGTAATCGAGATAGCGGGCGGTGGCCAGCGGGCCCAGCGCCTCTTTCTTGAGCATTTCGGCGAAGCCGATGATCGCATTCAGCGGGGAGTGCAGCTCATGACTCATATTGGCCATGAAAACCGATTTCGCGTCATTGCCGGATTCGGCGATTTCTTTTGCCGTGACGAGTTCTTCGGTCAATTTCTCAGTTGCGCATGCGAAGGCCGAAGATATCGACGATCCAGCCGTTCAATAAGCGCGCGGTGCCGAACAGCAGCCCGAGATTGTCCAGGATGATCGTTCCGAGCAAAGCGGAATCGGCGGTTTGGCGGCGAAGATCGCGGTCGCGAAGGCGAGCAGCGGAAAGCTGGTGAAAGCAGCTACCGCGGGTGGATAGGAGCCATAAGTTATTGCCTTCCCGGCGGTGAGGCCGGCGACCCATATCGCGATCAACATCTGGTGTTCGACGTCCGGAGGCACGAAGACCTGGAATGTCATATAAGCGGTCAGCAGGCCGGTGACGGTGAGCATGGCTGTGAACAGCGGCCCCATCGCAGCGTCTCTCCGTTGTGCGCGGCCGGCGTTTATAGATGTGCCAGAGCAGCTTGCGGATCATGATCCAAGCGAGTGTTGCGGCCGTCAGCCGACGAGCACCCTATGGCTGAGCGAGTTGCACAGCGCCCCGGCGATGATCAGGTTGAAAATGGCCGTCGTCACCAGCGACGATTGAGAATGAAGCCATAACCGCACAAGCTCGGCTTGCTGGCGCTCCGCCTGAATATTATTGACCGCGAGGCGCGCGATGCTCACGTGAGAAGGCGCTCGGGCGATATGCGATGGAGATAGGCCGCAAAATTTCCGCTAAATCATAATGGTTTCGGGAAGCGAAAGGGAGAGATTCTTCGCATGGCGGAAGGGACGCCGCGCAACGCTCCTTCTTTTGCGGCGTTTGGTCTTTGGCAAGACATGATTCCAAGACCGGTCAGATCGCGAGTGAGCCTGTTTCTCCCGTCCGGATGCGAATGACTTCGTCGATCGCGGCGACAAAGATTTTCCCATCTCCGATCCGCCCAGTATGGGCTGCGTGCTGGATAGCTTCGAGGGCGCGGTCGAGCATGGAATCCTCAACGACCACTTCAATTTTTACTTTCGGCAAAAAGTCGACGACATATTCAGCGCCCCGGTAGAGCTCGGTGTGGCCCTTTTGCCGGCCGAAGCCCTTCGCTTCGGTAACCGTCAGCCCTTTGATGCCCAGCTCGTGGAGCGCCTCCTTCACATCATCAAGCTTGAATGGTTTGATGATGGCCTCGACCTTTTTCATGCAAGTTACCCCTTTGATGCGACAATACGTTCACTCGAATGAAGCAAACGGCGTGCCAGTTCAGCGCAGGGTTTACGGGCTTTGTGCGTAAGAGAGAGCGTTACCGCTCCAGGCCGACGGTAATCCAAGCTTCCATGGGGAGCGGCGAATGTTATGCCGCTGCTCCAAACATGAACGAATACGAATCCCGATACGGCCGCCGCTTAGAATGCGGAGCAGTTGCTCAATTATTAAGCAACGGCCGCGGTGCGCCGGGATTCCATATTTTCGACGAGGAAGCGGTTGATCCGGAACAGGGCTTCTTCGATCTGTTCGGTGCTCGTCGCATAGGACAGGCGGATGTAGCCTTCGCCAAGCGAGCCGAAGCTGGTGCCGGAGAGCAGCGCGACGCCCTCTTCGTTGAGCAGCCGCGCCTGAAGGTTGGCAGACGAAAATCCGGTGCCGGAAATATTCGGAAATGCATAGAACGCGCCCGCCGGCATTGTGCAGCGAACGCCGGGCAGCGCCCGCAGGCCGGCGACGATGATGTTGCGGCGCTCGCCCCAGGCCGCAACCATGGCCTGGACGGTGTCCTGCGGTCCCTCAAGGGCGGCGATGCCGGCATATTGAGTCGCGTTATTGACGCAGGAATGGCAATTGATCGCCAGCTTAACCGCGTGTTCCACCAGAGATTTCGGCCATACCGCATAACCGAGGCGCCAACCGGTCATCGAAAAGCTCTTCGACCAGCCATCCAGGAGGATTAGCCGGTCGCGCAGGCTTTCATAAGATAGCAAGCTGAAATGGGCGTGGCCGTCATAGATGATGCGGCTATAGATTTCGTCGCTGATTACCGCGACGTTCGGGAACTTTTCGAGGCCCTTCGCCAGCCGGTCCAGCTCGCCGCGATCCAGCACGCCGCTGGTCGGGTTGGCTGGGCTGTTCAGGATGATCGCTCGGGTTTTCGGCGTAATGCGGGACAGCACGTCGTCGGCGTCGAACGAAAAGCCGGTGGCCTCGCTAAGCGGATACGCGATGGGGGTCGCGCCCGAGAAGGCGATAATCGACTCGTAACCGGGATAGGCCGGATTGGGGTAAATGATCTCGCTGCCGATCTCACCCAGCATCTGCAAGGCGAAGAACAAAGCGACCTTGCTGCCAGGCGTCACGGTGATGCTTGACGGGTCGATCCTGACGTCGAAGCGCCGGCCGAGATCGGCCGAGATTGCCTCGCGCAGCGACAGGATTCCGGGCGCGGCGCTATAGCCGTGATGACCGTCTACAATCGCGCGCTGGCCGGCTTCGATGACATGGGCGGGCGGCGGGAAATCGGGTTGGCCGATGCACAGATTGACGATCGACTTGCCGGCGGCGGCGAGAGTTTGCGCCTTCGCGAGAATTTCGAACGCTGATTCCGTTCCCAGCCGTTCCATCCGGCTCGCGATTTTAAGCATGATAATAACGCATTCCGACCCACCGGCTTTCGCCGCGGGAGCTCCAAGGTTTACCAGAACCAAATCGCGTAGCGCGATAATGTGGCCCGCGCAAGGCAACTTGCCGGACTTTAGTCCGAATCCCGCTATGCGTTTCAAGCATAGCAAAAGACCGGCTGGCCGGAATTTCGGTCGCACTGCTTGACGCAGGACCGCTGCACGGGATACCACCCGCCCCATGGCGGCTGTAGCTCAGTTGGTAGAGCCCTCGGTTGTGGTCCGAGTTGTCGTGGGTTCGAGTCCCATCAGTCGCCCCATTATTTTGTCATGAGCATGACGCAAGCATCCTGGTCGCCACTGGCCTGGTCGTTGCCACCTGATGCGCGTTCCCCAAACGCATTGCTGGATGTTGCGTCCGCGCGCGCGATCGACCAGGCGGCAATCGCCGCGGGTACACCGGAAATCGATCTGATGGAGCGGGCGGGGGCGGCGACCGTCGCGGCGATCCGTGCCCGCTGGCAGCCGGTCTCGACGCTGGTGCTGGCCGGGCCGGGCAATAATGGCGGCGACGGCTATGTCGTCGCGCGGCTGCTGGTTGAGGCCGGCTGGCAGGTGCGCATCGCCGGCGCGTGCGCACGCGAGCGCCTGTCGGGTGCCGCGCGGATTGCCGCCGATCGTTGGCAGGGCGCGATGCGGGCGATCGATCCCGACATTCTGGATGGAGCCGAACTCGTGGTCGATGCGCTGTTCGGCACCGGCCTTCGCCGGCCGCTGGACGGGGCACTGCGCGCAACCGTTGAAGCGCTGAACGCCCGGCCGGTTCCGGTGGTCGCGGTCGATATCGCCAGCGGCATCGACTCAGATACTGGCGCAATCCTGGGCGCGGCCGTGAAAGCTAACCTGACGGTTACGTTCTTTCGCCGCAAGCCGGGGCATTTTCTTCTCCCCGGCCGGCTCAACGCAGGCGACATCGTGGTCTCGACGCTGGATGTTTCGGATGCGGTCTACGCCGCTATTCCGGCCTCGCTTTTTGCGAATACCCCCGATCTGTGGATTGCCGATTTTCCCTGGCCGACACAGGACAGCCACAAATATACGCGGGGCCACGCCATCCTGCTCGGTGGAACGGCGATGACGGGCGCGGCGCGTCTAGCGGCCCATGCGGCGCAGCGGATCGGCGCCGGGCTGGTGACCATCGCCGCCGATCCCTCCGTCGTACAGCTTTATGCCGCCTGGCGCGCCGATCTGCTGGTGACTGCGCTGCCGAGCGGCGACTCATTTCGGGATCTGCTGGCCGACCGCAGGCTGAATGCGGTCCTGCTCGGGCCCGGTTCAGGTTCCGACGCGCGGTTGGAAGCGGCGATCGCGGCCGCGTTGGATGCCGAAGTCGGGCTGGTGCTCGACGCCGATTGTTTCCGCATCCTCGCCGAGCGTGCCAACGGGCTGCTGGAGCGGTTGAATGGCCATGTCGTCATGACCCCGCACGAAGGGGAATTCGCCCGCCTGTTCGGCAAACCGGCCCCGCGTTTGCCGGCCGCTTTGAAGGCCGCGCGGGAGATCTGCGCGACGCTGGTCCTTAAAGGGTCGGACACGATTATCGCAGGCGCTGATGGCAAGGCGGTGATCAATACCGGCGCGCCGCCCGATCTTGCGACCGCCGGCAGCGGCGACGTATTGGCCGGCCTGATAGTCGGTCTGGTGGCGAACCGATTGCACCCGATGCTCGCCGCGACCATTGCCTGCTGGGTTCATGGCGAAGCCGCGTCGCTATTCGGACCCGGCCTGCTGGCGGGCGATTTGGCTGACCTCGTCCCTCGTGTTCTGGCCGTCCTCAGGGCACGTTAGCCGAGCGGATCTGCGTCATGCTGACGCATCCCATTTTCGCCGTGCTATGATTAACGCTGCACTGCAAAAAAAGGAAAACACATTTAATTTAGTGTAGTTGGTTACTCGATCTATTTGCGGGACGACATAGTGTTCACGACCCGCCGGCCACAAGTACCCAATGTCGCGAACGGCGCGAGTTTTCATGGACGCAGGGGCCATGAAATCTTGGAAACTGTGAAGGTCATCAATGTTTCTCCCGATGCCGCCGGAATTCTCCATGTTCGCTTTAACGTGAAGATATCCAGTCCACGCATAGCGGACGAAGATCAACGGACGCCCTCGCTCGAATATTTCCGTCGGCTTTATGGCGAAGCGGTAATCGTCTGATGATTTCAAACGGCCGCCGCTTACCCGCCGCATCAAACTTTGCGGCGCCCCATCACGACAAGCACACCGCCGATCAAGATCGCGGCGATGCCGGCGGCCGGATAGATGAAGACGTCGTGCTCCTTGTCCGCCG
>JAQGIF010000271.1 GCA_028291345.1 Rhodospirillales bacterium
GCCATATTGGGCCGGTTTTCGCAGTGACCGCCGATCCCACGGGCCCGACGTACTAAACCACCGGCACGACATTAGCCCGCTCGGGAAGTAATGAACGTGTCACGTAGCCGTCGGCCGCGGCGCCCGACCGTCGATCAGGGCCTTGAGGCGAACGATCCAATCCAGAAGCGACATGACCACGTCATGCTACGCTGGCGCCGTAATCGAGGCAGCGACTTTAACATCCCCGCCGGTTCTTTCGACCCGCTTTCAAGCCCACAGCAACGGGTCCAACCGCGGTCCAGCCGACAAAGGCTTCAGCCTGCTGCCGACTTCTCCGATTCGCCCAAGTCATCAAGAAGGTCGCGGATGCGCAAAAGTCGCTGCTCGGAATCCTGCATGGGCTCGGTGAGCAAGAGTCAGCGCCAGCGCGGACTCTTCTGCGAGAGGTCGTTTCGGATCGCAGTGGCTGCTACCGCCGCTTCGCCCATGGCGTGGCTGATTTGATTGAGGCCGAGAACGACATCACCCGCGGCATAGAAACCGGGCACGCTGGTCCTCTGGTGGGTGTCGACTTCCAGGAAGCCCTCGTTGGAAACGACGGCTCCAATGGCTGCGGCCAGATGCGAGTGGGTTTCCGATCCTAACGCGGGATAGACGCTGGCGAAGCGCACCCTGCCCTCGGGCAGGGTGATCTCGATCTCATTGTTGAGCAGAGCGAATTTCAAGCTGGGGCCGCGACGTAGCCTGATGCCGCTCTGCGCCGCGCGTGCCTTGCTTGCCGGGTCGAGATCGTGCGCGCCGTCCGGGGCGATAAGCGTTACGGCGGAGGTGTAAGAGCGGAGGAACTCGGCCTCGTTCAAACCACGCTCTCCGGTGCCGATGATAGCGACCGCCTTGTCCGTGATTTCGAAGCCGTCGCAGACTGGACAATATCGCAGCGCCCCACGTGCAAGCGCATTGTCATGCAGGTCGTCTGACATCCCCGGGGGGCGGCGATTGGTAACCCCGGTGGCTAGCAGGATGGTATTCGCAGCAAAATCGGCAGCCGCCGTCTCGGCGGTAAATCCACCCGGCATCGACGATATCGCAAGAACTTCACGATCTTCTATTCGCGCGCCATAGGCCTCCGCCTGTCGCCGCATCCGGTTAAGGAGCTTCGTTCCGGCAATTCCCTCGGGAAAGCCGGGCAGATTTCGTGTTTTTGGAATGAGGGCTGCGCGGCTTCGTCCGCTATCCAGCACCAGGACGGACAAATGAAAACGGCCCAAATAGATCGCGGCCGACAAGCCGGCCGGCCCGCCACCGACGACAAGGCAGTCATACCGAGTTTCGTACCGGGCCATCGCCGACTGGAGTGTCAAAGGATCGGTATCCAAATGCTCGTTCAAAGGCTATCGACGAAGAGATTGGGCGATAGCGTTAAACTAACGCGCGAGCAGGGTATTGGCTCCCGTGGTAACGGGTTGCATTGCAAGAATGTTGTTGTGCGGGACCGATTCGTCTGACCGGCCGGTGAAATAAGCGGCTTTTGGGACCAAAATGCGCTTAGCTGCCGGCGTGCCGGCTATTTATCGATGAAGGGCACAGGATCGGAATTGCGGCACGGCCTTGGCTGCCCGCCCGCGAAAGGCTTGCTCGCCTCGATTGCCGGTGAATCATGGTTCGGCAGTGAATAAAGAGGCCAAGCCTCGTTTAGATCGTGGCGTTACGGTAGCGCTCGGACGCATCTCCTCTTCCCGGAACATTTATGCTAACAAATTGTTACACGCGAGGTTGATATTTCCCATTTTTAAACGGGAAATAGCGCAGCGCAGGTTTTTGGCTAATCGCGCGCAGCGCTCGGTGGCGCGGGAGATCGAGCTTGCAAGTCGACGATTTTTGCCTTTTATTCCATAAGAACACTATTTTCTTAAAACTTAAATTTTTTTTCTTGTACGGAAAATTCTCGTCCGGTTGAAACTGGTCAGCGCGAGGGTGTCAATGGTAAGAGTCGGGGAATCTGTGTCGGACGCCGCGCAGGAAACACGTCCTCCCGATTTAGCCCGGCAGCCCGACGCTACTATTGCCGGCAATGGCCATTCAAACATTGACGATGGCAACTCTTCGCCCGATCTCCGCAATCTTTTGAATGCCTTGCAGGCGGT
Source organism: Rhodospirillales bacterium (assembly GCA_028291345.1). Lineage (GTDB taxonomy): Bacteria > Pseudomonadota > Alphaproteobacteria > BOG-932 > Roseiterribacteraceae > BOG-932. The sequence goes on from JAQGIF010000271.1 coordinate 2,127, forward strand.
ACGGATCGGTGATTTCTCGGTTCGATTGCCGGTCGATCAGACCGGGTTGATCGGCAAGATTTCCGATATTTTCAATGAAATTGTCTCCGCCAACCAGCGGATGGCGAACCAACTCGAACATGTCGGCGAGGTCGTGGGGCGTGAGGGCAAGACCCGCCACCGGGTGAAATTCGGACTGTCCCACGGAGCCTGGGGCGATATGGAGAACTCGGTCAATACCTTGATCGACGACCTGCTATGGCCGACGACAGCGGTTACGCGGGCCATCACCGCTGTCGCGCAGGGTGACCTGCTGCAAACGGTTCAGCTGGATGTCGGCGGCCGGCCGGTCAAGGGCGAGTTCCTGCGCTCCGCCACCATCGTCAATACGATGATCAAGCAGCTCAGCATTTTCACATCCGAGGTGACGCGTGTTGCGCGCGAGGTCGGCACCGACGGCAAGCTCGGCGGGCAGGCTCAGATCAGCGAGGTGACCGGCGTGTGGAAGGATCTGACGGAAAGCGTCAATTCCATGGCCAGCAACTTGACAGCCCAGGTACGCAATATCGCAGACGTGACGATCGCCGTGGCGAATGGCGACTTGTCGAAAAAGATCACCGTCGACGTGCGCGGCGAAATCCTGCAATTGAAGGAGGCCATCAATACGATGGTCGATCAGTTGCGGTCGTTTGCCTCGGAAGTGACACGCGTCGCGCGAGAAGTCGGTACCGAAGGAAAGCTGGGTGGGCAGGCGCTAGTCCCCGGCGTCGCCGGTACATGGAAAGACCTGACCGACTCCGTCAACGCCATGTGCGGCAATCTGACCGATCAGGTTCGCAATATCGCGCAGGTGACCACCGCTGTGGCGCGCGGCGACTTGTCCCGGAAAATTACGGTCGATGTGCGGGGCGAGATCCTGGAATTGAAGGACACCATGAACACTATGGTGGACCAGCTCAATGCATTCGCCTCTGAAGTGACTCGCGTTGCGCGCGAGGTCGGGACCGAGGGGAGACTGGGTGGTCAGGCGCAGGTGCCCGGCGTTGCCGGCACCTGGAAGGACCTGACCGACAACGTCAATTCGATGGCGAGCAATCTGACCGCGCAAGTTCGTAATATCGCCGAGGTGGCGACCGCCATTGCCGGCGGCGACTTGTCGAAAAAGATCACCGTCAATGTCAGCGGCGAAATCCTTCAGCTCAAAGAAACCATCAATACGATGGTGGACCAGCTGAACGCCTTCGCCGGCGAGGTCACGCGCGTTGCGCGCGAGGTGGGCACCGACGGGCGGCTCGGCGGGCAGGCGAACGTGCTGGGTGTCGCGGGCACATGGAAAGACTTGACCGAAAGCGTTAATTCCATGGCCAGCAATCTGACGGCCCAGGTGCGCAATATCGCGGAAGTGTCGACCGCCATCGCGAACGGAGATTTGTCGAAGAAGATCACGGTCGATGTCAGCGGCGAGATTTTGCAGCTGAAAGACACGATTAATACGATGGTCGATCAGCTGAACGCCTTTGCCGGCGAGGTGACGCGTGTTGCACGTGAGGTCGGTACTGAGGGTAAATTGGGTGGCCAGGCGGAAGTCAAGGGCGTCGCGGGAACCTGGGAAGACCTGACCGACAGCGTCAACTCGATGGCCAGCAACCTGACCGGCCAGGTGCGTAACATCGCGGAGGTCGCCACCGCTGTGGCTCAGGGCGACTTGTCCAAGAAGATCACGGTGAATGTGAGCGGAGAGATCCTGCAATTAAAAGAAACCATCAACACGATGGTCGATCAGTTGAATGGGTTTGCCGGCGAAGTGACACGTGTGGCGCGCGAGGTTGGTACGGAAGGCCGGCTGGGTGGCCAGGCGCAGGTCCCCGGTGTCGCCGGCACCTGGAAGGATTTGACCGACAGCGTGAATTCGATGGCCGGCAATCTGACGGGGCAGGTGCGCAATATCGCGGAAGTCGCCACGGCCATTGCCAACGGTGATCTTTCGCGCAAGATCACGGTCGATGTGCGCGGCGAAATCCTTCAGCTGAAGGAAACGCTGAACACCATGGTGGACCAGCTGAACCGGTTCGCCGGCGAGGTGACACGTGTTGCGCGCGAGGTTGGCACTGAAGGTCGGCTAGGGGGCCAAGCGCAGGTTCCGGGCGTCGCCGGCACCTGGAAGGATTTGACCGACAGCGTGAACTCGATGGCCGGAAACCTGACCGCCCAGGTGCGCAATATCGCCGAGGTGACGACCGCTGTCGCCCGTGGCGACCTGTCGCGCAAGATCACCGTCGATGTGAAGGGCGAAATTCTGCAGCTGAAGGAAACCATCAATACGATGGTCGATCAGCTGAACGCCTTCGCTTCGGAAGTGACCCGCGTTGCCCGCGAGGTCGGAACCGAGGGCAAGCTGGGCGGTCAGGCCGCCGTGCCCGATGTCGCCGGCACCTGGAAGGACCTGACCGACAGCGTCAATTTCATGGCCAGCAACCTGACCGGGCAGGTGCGTAACATCGCGGAGGTGGCGACCGCCATTGCCAATGGCGATTTGTCGAAGAAGATCACAGTCGACGTGCGTGGCGAGATTCTCCTGCTCAAGGAAACGCTGAACACGATGGTCGAACAGCTGCGGTCGTTCGCGGCCGAGGTGACGCGGGTGGCGCGCGAAGTCGGTACTGAGGGGCGGCTGGGCGGCCAGGCCGTGGTGCCAGGTGTCGCAGGCACATGGAAGGATCTGACTGACAACGTCAATCTGCTCGCCGCCAATTTGACGACCCAGGTGCGCAACATTGCCGAGGTGACGACGGCCGTCGCGCGCGGCGACCTGTCGCGTAAGATCACCGTGGATGTGAAGGGCGAGATTCTCGAACTGAAGAATACCATCAACACGATGGTCGATCAGCTGAACGCCTTCGCCTCGGAAGTGACCCGCGTGGCCCGGGAAGTCGGCACCGAAGGCAAGCTGGGCGGACAGGCGCAGGTCCCGGGCGTGGACGGCACCTGGAAGGATCTGACAGATACCGTCAACGTCATGGCGGCGAACCTGACCGAGCAGGTGCGCGGCATCGTCAAGGTCGTGACTGCTGTCGCGGATGGCGATTTGAAGCAAAACCTGACGGTGAAGTCGCGCGGCGAGGTCGCGGCGCTTGCCGAGACCATCAACAATATGACCAACACGCTGGAGACGTTCGCCGATCAGGTGACGACTGTGGCGCGCGAGGTCGGCGTCGAGGGCCGGCTGGGCGGACAAGCCAACGTCCCGGGTGCGGCGGGCACCTGGAAGGATCTAACCGGCAACGTGAACCTGTTGGCGGCGAACCTGACGACACAGGTGCGCGCTATCGCCGAGGTCGCCACTGCGGTGACCAAGGGCGACCTGACACGGTCGATCCAGGTCGATGCCCGTGGCGAGGTCGCGGAGCTGAAAGACAACATCAACACGATGATCGATAATTTGCGGCTAACGACCGATCAAAACACCGAGCAGGATTGGCTTAAGACCAACCTGGCCCGGTTCACCAGCATGCTGCAAGGGCAGCGCGATCTGAACACAGTGGGCCGGATGCTGCTGTCTGAGCTGGCGCCGCTAATCAACGCGCAAAATGGGGTCATCTATTTGGCCGAAAGCGAGGGCGGGCTCCGGCTTCTGTCTGCTTATGCCGACGAAGGCCCGAAGGGTCACCGCCAACGCTTGAAGCTGGGCCAAGGGATGGTCGGTCAGTGCGCCCTCGAAGCACGGCGGATGATTATCACCGACATGCCGTCAAACGTCGTCCCCATCACCTCCGGGCTGTTCAAGGCGATCCCGAGGAATATCGTCGTGCTGCCGGTGCTGTTTGAAGGACAGGTCAAGGCAGTCATCGAGCTGGCGTCGATCGACACATTTACGGAACTGCAAATTTCGTTCCTCGATCAGCTGACGGCAAGCATTGGTATTGTGTTGAACAGCATCGAGGCGACCATGCAGACCGAGGGTCTGCTGACGCAGTCGCAGCAGCTCGCCACCGAACTTCAGACCCAGCAGACCGAACTTCAGCAGACCAATGAGCAGCTAGAGCAGAAGGCGCAGGAGCTGGCCGAGCAGAATGTCGAGGTCGAGCGTAAAAACCAGGAGATCGAACAGGCTCGCCGTGCCTTGGAGGAAAAAGCCACCGAGCTGGCGCTGACGTCCAAATATAAATCTGAATTCCTCGCGAACATGTCGCACGAGCTTCGGACTCCGCTAAATTCGATTCTCATTCTCGGCCAGCAGCTCGGGGATAATCCTGACCAGAACCTGACGCCGAAACAAGTTGAATTCGCCCGCACCATCCACAGCGCGGGCACGGACCTGCTGAACCTGATCAGCGATATTCTCGACCTGTCCAAGATCGAATCGGGGACGGTGTCGGTCGACGCCGAGGAAATCTTCTTCTCGAACCTGACCAACATGGTCGTCAGACCCTTTCGTCACGAGGCGGAACGCCGGCATCTGTCGTTCGATGTCAGCATCGATCCCAGCCTCGAAGACAGCATCACTACCGATTCGAAGCGCCTGCAGCAGGTGCTCAAGAACCTGCTGTCCAATGCCTTCAAGTTCACATCGACGGGCGGCGTCGAGTTCAAGATCTATGCGGCCACGAGTGGCTGGAACACCGATCACCCTGTTTTGAAAAGCTCCGGCGGTGTCGTCGCGTTCGAGGTGACGGATACCGGAATCGGAATTTCCTCCGAGAAGCAGAAAATCATCTTCGAAGCGTTCCAACAGGCCGATGCGAGCACAAGCCGCAAGTATGGCGGCACTGGATTGGGCTTGGCCATCAGTCGCGAGCTGTCCAACCTTCTGGGCGGCGAAATCCGCCTGAAAAGTACGCCGGGCACCGGCAGCAGCTTCACGCTGTATCTCCCGCTCAAATATGTCGGTTCGTCCACAATGGTCCAGACCGCACAGTCTATGAGCTCGGCGACGGCGCCGGCTGTGATGGTGAGGCTCGTGGAACGCCCAATCGAGAGGATGCCCGATGATCGCGAGGCTATACAGCCGGGCGACACGACGTTGCTGATCGTCGAGGACGATCCGCATTATGCGCGGGTGCTGACCGACCTCGCGCATGGCGTCGGATTGAAGGTCCTGATCGCCACGAAGGGCGCCGAAGCGCTGTCGCTTGCCGCTCAATACGAGCCGTCGGCGGTCTCGCTCGACGTCTTTCTGCCGGACATGCTCGGCTGGACCGTCCTCAGCCAACTAAAGCAGAATCCATCCACACGCCATATCCCCGTGCAGATGATTACGCTGGACGAAGATCGCCAGCACGGTCTGGCCCGCGGCGCGTTTTCCTTTGTCAGCAAACCGACGACGACGCAAGGTATTGAGGCCGCGTTTGGGCGGCTCAAAAATTTCGTTGCTCAGGGCAAAAAACGATTGCTCATCGTCGAAGATAATCCGGCCGAGCAAATGAGCGTGACGGAACTTTTGGGTCACGATGATATCGAAATCGTTACTGTCAGCACGGGTAGCGAAGCGCTTACCGCGATGCGGGGCCAGGCGATCGATTGCGTGGTGCTCGATTTGCGCCTTCCGGACATGTCCGGGTTCGATCTGCTCGAGACGATCAAGGACGACGCGGCCTTGATCGATCTTCCAATCGTGATATTCACCGGCCGGGAATTGTCGCCGGAGGAAGATGCCCGCCTCCATACAATGGCGCGCAGCGTGGTCGTGAAAGGTGTCGAATCGCCGGAAAGGCTTTTCGATGAGACGGCTTTGTTTCTGCATCGCATCCTTGCGAATCTGCCGGTCGAAAAGCAGCGGATGATCGAACGCCTGCACAGTTCCGACGAAGATTTGGTCGGTAAGAAGGTCCTGGTTGTCGACGATGACGCGCGCAATATATTTGCCCTGAGCAGCGTGCTCGAACGGCGCGGAATGTACGTGCTGGCGGCGACCACCGGCCTGGAAGCGATTG
>JAQGIF010000023.1 GCA_028291345.1 Rhodospirillales bacterium
GCGCTAGATGCCTGGAACCGTATGCCGCGCGCCGCACAATAGAATTGTTATTGAATAGTGATTTAGCCACGCAGGAACCCATGGCCCTATTTTCGCATTCGGCGCTACAAAAAGGGCGCCGCAAGACCTGACCGACCGGCTCGAGCAACTGCGGACCGGTCAGCTACAAGGCCGAGTCAATTACAAGCCCAGTCAACCGCATGGTCGGGCACCTGGATGCGGCACCGCTTCTATAATGTGGTCGGAAATCAATAGATAGGCAGGGGCATCGGTTTGGAACTGGGTCGCCCCGCCCGGAGCATCGAACCAGGCCGCCGCCTTTCCCGTCCAGACCAGCAGAGGCTGCGTCACCCGATAGGTGATATAAGCCAGCTTTTCACATGTGTAAGGCAGTGCACGCGCTGGATAAGCGGCCCCTTTCGGGCTGAAGAACCGGCCGCCATCGCTGCCGAATCGATCGATCAGCATCCCCTGCGACAGGACGACCGGCGTCGGCGCGCCGGCGAAGCCGTCATCCGGCGGCCAGCGGATCGCGCCCGTCGGAAGCACCCACTGGCCGCTGAGATCGGGCCGCACATCGGGCGGGAGCCGCTGCGATGAAGCGGACGGGGCGGCTGCGGCCTGTGCCGGCCCCGTTACCGCCTGATGGGTCGCGCAGCCGGTCAGGCCTAGCAAAAGCAAGAAAACGCCCAGCGGACGGATGTGCATCATATCTATCCCTTCTGTGGCGTAATGGCCGAGTTTTCAGGTCCTGCCCGATGATCGCACTAGCCTCGTCCAATCACCAAACAGAAATCGCTCGCGAGGGCGCTCGGAACATTGAGCGGGAAACGACGCTTCCCATTGGGTAAGGAGAGACACCCATGAACAACGGCGACGCACGAAACCACAGACCGAAAACCACCGAAACCGACGATGGCGGCCTGGAGAAAAAGCTGCGCCACTATCATCGCGAGGGCGGCGCGGGCGCGGGAACCGATGCGGTGAAAAACCTGGAGGGCGAGATCGCCAAAGCGAATGCCAGCCATGAAGAACGGCTGAAAAAGGCCCGCCCGCAACAGTCCAAAACGGCAAACCGTTAGCCGGGACCGGAGCGGAACCTCCCGCGCCGTTGCACGGTTGGGATTCCATCGAAGAGCAACCTGTCGAAAACAGTTCGACCCAGGAGATACTCCATGATCAATGCACCTCCCGACCCGGCCGCAAGTCTTGAGGCGGAGCAGCGCAGCGAAGATGACGGCATGCCGGAACATCCGCAAAAGGCCGCCGATCCTGCGTCCTGGGCCGACGAGCAGGTCCAACGCGAAAAGGCGGCAGCCCTGGGTTACCCAACCAACCCTGTAGCCCAGGCCTGGACGGATCTGATGCACACCGCCTTGAGGCTGCTGGACCGGATACGGCCCACCCGGCCGGCCACTGCGATCTCGGCGGCTTCGGCGGTGGCCGGTATCGGCGCCGGAATCGCCATCTATCTGTTATTCATTCGCAATAGCAGATACCGCAACCGGTAAGACAGGTTCCGCCGCGGGGTAATCCGCCAGCATGACGCATTGCGAAACCCCAGTCAGATACCGGCATATCCGCATCGCCGCCATCCTGGTAATCGCTACGTCAGCTCTGTCCGGTTGCGGCGACCGTGCCAGCCTGCCGATAGCGGCTGGCACCGGCCCGTCACCGACGCTGCCGCCGCCGCATAAGACACTGTTTCCGACACTCAATATCGCGCCAGCGGAGGGATGGGCTGCGGGTGTTACTCCGGTCGCGGCGCCCGGACTGGCCGTTAACGAATTCGCCGGCGGGTTGGAGCATCCGCGCTGGCTGGCGGTTTTGCCGAACGGCGATGTGCTGGTGGCGGAAACCAACGCGCCACCCAAACCTGAAGACGCCAAGGGCATTCGCGGCTGGGTTCAGAAACTTGTCATGAAGCGCGCCGGCTCGATTACTCCCAGCGCCAACCGCATCACCCTGCTGCGCGACAGCAAGGGCTCCGGTGTCGCCGATGTGAGGACGGTCTTCATCGACGGGCTGAACTCGCCTTATGGCATGACCTTGGTCGGGAACACGCTCTATGTTGCCGATACAGATGCAGTGCTGAAGTTCCCCTATCGGGACGGCGATACGAAAATCACCGCTCCCGGCGTCAAGCTGGTCGATCTGCCCGCCGGACCGATCAACCATCACTGGACCAAGAACGTCATCGCCAGTGCCGACGGCTCAAAACTCTATGTAACGGTCGGTTCGAACAGCAATGTCGGCGATAACGGCACCGCCGCCGAAGAAAACCGCGCAGCGATCTGGGAGATCAACGCCAAAACCGGCGCGCATCGCATCTTCGCCTCCGGGATCCGCAACCCCAACGGTATGGGCTGGGAGCCCACCACCGGCGCGTTATGGGCCGTGGTCAATGAGCGAGACGAGATCGGCAGCGACTTGGTGCCCGACTATATGATGGCTGTGAAGGATGGCGGATTCTATGGCTGGCCCTACAGCTATTACGGTCAGCATGTCGATGACCGCGTGAAGCCGCAGCGGCCAGACCTGGTCGCGAGGGCGATCCCGCCCGACTACGCATTAGGGCCGCACACCGCTTCGCTGGGCTTTACCTTCTCGGACGGAGCCAAACTGCCGCCACCGTTCACCGGCGGGGCGTTCATCGGTCAGCACGGTTCATGGAATCGCAACCCGGCGAGCGGCTATAAGGTGATTTTCGTGCCGTTCACCGGCGGCAAACCCAGCGGGCAGCCGGTCGATGTTCTGACCGGCTTTCTGGACAAGGGCGGCAACGCGCAGGGCCGCCCGGTCGGCGTGGCGATCGACAGACAGGGCGACCTGCTGACCGCAGACGATGTCGGCGACAAGGTCTGGCGGGTATCCGCGACCAAATAAGGGCAATCATCGCGAGCGGGCCCGAAGGCCCGCTCGCGATGATCCGACAAGAGGTCGTTAATTCTTCTTTTCGGTCGTGGTCGTGGTCGTCGTGCTCGAATCAGGAGCAGGCGCAGGCGTCGCGGCAGGCGCCGTCGTGGTGGTGGTTTCCTTTTTCGTCTCGGTCGACTTCTCATCGCAGCCGGTGACCGTCAGCGGTATGGCAAAAAGGGCGGCGGCCGTCAGTGCTGTCGAAAAACTGATCTTCATCGTTCCATCCTCGGTTGCAGCGGATCGTCCGCTTTCACCCGATCAACTGTTGGCGCCGCCGGACGTTCCCTCTGATGGGTATCGTGCCTCGAAAACAAAGGACAGAAGGCCGCGCGGGCCGGCGGGACATTGCGTGTTGCAATAGAGTAGCCATGTGCTAACGACTCTCATTCATCTCCTAAAGAGAGGGTGTTTCGGTGAAAATATTCTCAGTGCCCTCGGCTGGAATCGGCCTTATCGCGGCACTGACTTTCTTCGTTCCTGCCTTCGCTGCTGCCCCGTCATCCCATGACGCGGGGCGCGACACGAACTTGACCATATTGGTCGAGATCGACGGCTCCCTGCCCGGCTTTTCGCAGGATCAGCTATCCGCCTACATTACCCAACAGATGGGCGCTGCGGACGTCACATCCTGGCGATTCAGGGTCGCGTCACCGACTAACGGGGCCACCGAGCCCGCAAATCGCGTCGTCTGGCACTTCAGGTTGCTGCCTTTCGCAGGCGGAACGGTGCGCTATATCGGTCCGGCGTTGTCACGGGCGCGGGAAGCGTTCGGGGTTGGTCACGCCATCGGCATCGACGTCAAAATCTATCTTAACGGTAAGTATCAGGCTTCGACCTTCGACCAGGTGACGATCAAGGGTGGCCCCGACGATCCGGGGCTCATCGCAGCTATCCAGAAGGTCACTCGAACGATCGTCTCCGACGCTCTCACCCAAGAAATGTCCGCAAGCAGAAAGCTGATCGGCTAAAACCTGATCGACGTCCGCACACCGACGACCAGCGCATTGTCCACGCGCGGAGTTGGCGTCGAAGCGTCGGGCCGGAGGATCCCCGGCGTCGGGTGGAATATCATTTGAATATCGGGCTGCACGGTCCACCATGGCGCCAGGGCGAGCTGATAGCTGAGTTCGATCGCGGCCTCAAAATCGGGCGACCTTGCGTTGGACCCGGCGAAACGCTGCAGATCCTCGGTCAGCCGTTGGGCCCGCCCGCTGATCGGCGCGAAGCTGATGCCGAACGACGCAACATCGTTGTCCCGTCCTTCGAACGGGCCTCGATAGGCCAGACCACCATCGACATAAGCGGTGACAAAATTCCGGTCGTCGGGGACCCAACCGGCACGCAGAAACGCGCCCAGGCTTCGCATGTCACTGCCGGGAAGGCGATAGAGCAGCATATCGGCAACCCCATAGAGCCCGAAATCGCCTTGATGGCGGCGCGGCGTGCCGCTGGAACGCGGATCGGCGAGCGATCGGCCCGATTGATCGATCGCCAGATCGTCGAACCCGCTGCCTTGATACCACGCGCCGAATTTATAGGTCGTCCCCGGCGCTTCCCCGCCTGTCGCCGCGCCGGGGCTATAGGCCAGCTCCGCGATCATGAACGGGCTGATATTCGTCGCGAACGCCGTGCCGCTCGCATCGGCGACCTGCGGATCGCCGAGATCGTTAGCCAAACCTGTGGAATCGCCGTTGAATAGGCCCGCTTGCAGGACAAGCGCGTCGCTGAGCGCGCCCCTCACCCGGATGCCGGGCGTCGCCAGCGGATAGACCGGCCCGCCGCCAGGCAGTGCCTGCGCCATGAAGATCGGCCAACCGAAGGTCGCGATCAGGAAACCGCTGGAATATTGGCTGGTGATGAATTCGTCGTCAGCGGCGATCTGCCCGATCCTGACGGACAATGCGCTGTCGAAAAAGCCGCGCTCGACCCACAAATCGAATAAGCGGAATGCCCGCCTCGCTTCGATCGAACTGACGGTCAGCAGATTGCCACCGATATAATTGCCCGACGAGCCCCGGCCATGAATGTGGTAGGCGCTGGCATGCAGCACGGTATTGTTCAGCCCCACTATCTGGTCGAGATCGAGGTCGAGGTCGAGTTCTAGCCGGCCCTCGAAGATCGCCCCGGTTTTCGCGCCGCCAGAAACGACGCCCACCACCTCACTGATCTCGGTCGCACCCAGCAGAATGCCGCGATCTTTCAGCGCGGGCGCGGCGCCGAACCAGCCGTCGGTCAGACTGTCTCGCTCGAACAGCCCGCTGGGGGCAGGCGCATCCTGGGCAATGGCCGGCGTCGCTACAATGAGCGCAAAGCAAGCGAGACAGGTCGGGATCAGAGAATACGGATCCATCGTTACCTCGCGGCGCGAGAGAGCTGGTTTGATTTCAGGAGGGATTAGATTGTACTATTTAATATGAGAATGCAAAACGCTGACGAGCTCCGCCGCCGCCGCCGCCTAGGCTTCGTCCGGGGGTCGGCGTCCGGCCGGGGTCAATCATGTGGATGCGGATGTGATCCTCCACCACGTCGGCCATCAGTCCATTGATGGCGCCGCGAGCGGCGGTCAGCAGCTGCATGGTCTTGGTGCAACCCGCATCCGCATCCAGAGCCCGTCGCGATGGCTTCGATTTGCCCCGCGCAGAGGGCGGGTACGGTTCAGCAATTTCTGCTTGTCGCTGACGGCGTGGGCCATTCCCTATCCCCAATCCGTATACCCAGGGGGGTATATCGGAGGAGACAATGAATGGCTAGCGAATAATTTACAACCGAACGCTCAGTGCGAGAATTCTACGGCGCTGGCCTCGCCCATCGGCGTCGGGCGGAACAGCCTGCCCTTCTCGACGATCAGCACGATTAGAAACC
>JAQGIF010000286.1 GCA_028291345.1 Rhodospirillales bacterium
GTTTCCGGCGATCGAACCAGCCTAGTGTCCAGCTCGCCGAATTCGGCATCGTTGGGGCGTCGCCAAGCGGTAAGGCACCGGTTTTTGGTACCGGCATTCGGAGGTTCGAATCCTCCCGCCCCAGCCATACATGTGGACTCCGGCACGGAGCAGAGACATGACGGCCTTCGTTGCCCTGTTGCGTGCCATCAATGTCGGCGGTACCGGCAAGCTTCCCATGGCGGAGCTCAAAGCGATGTGCGAAGCTGCCGGCTTCACGTCGGTCAAAACCTATATCGCCAGCGGCAACGTGGTTTTCGAATCGTCGTTGTCGGAAGCAAAAGTGAAATCAGCATTAGATGGCCGCCTGGCGGATTATACGGGCAAGCCGGCGGGCGTTCTGGTCCGCACTGTGGCGGAGATGGCGGCTGTGCTAGCTGCCAACCCCTTTTCGCAGGCGCAGCCCAATCGCACGATGGCGATATTCCTCGACGAGGCGCCGCCGACCGACACGCTGGCGGCTGTCACTGCCCTCGATGGCGAGGAGGTCGAGCTTGGGGTGCGCGAGATCTATGTTAATTACCCGCAGGGGATGGGCGAATCGAGGTTGAAACTCCCTGCCGCCAAGCGTGGCACGGCGCGGAACATCAATACCGTGGCGAAACTCGCCCAGATGGCTGCCGAACTCTAATTAGTCGGGGAAAGGGAGGGAACGGCCCGCGAGCCGTTCTCTCTTCTGCTAGCGTGTGACTCGCCAGCTACCGTCGGCGCCTTTGCAGGCGGTGTCGCGGACCCTGTCCGTATGACTGCCGAACTGGGCGGTCGCTTCATAGTCGCGGCAAGTCTGTTTACCTTGCGCATCTTCGGTTCGCGTCACCGTGAAGGTGATTGGGATTCCGGACTCGGTCTGCCAACGCACCGTCGTGCCGGTGGCGGTGTGCTCTAGCGCTTCCGTCGCGCACGCTTGGTCTGTGATATCGAGGCGCGGGCCGATCCGGCCGCTGATCACGCGCTGTACCGAAATGCCGCCCAACTGCGTGCCGCTTTGCAGAGCGGCCGGCGTCGCGCCGGTCAAGTTGGCCGCAATCCGCTGGATATACGGCCGATTGCACGACCCGCTTTCGACGCCAACCTGCCAGGTATAGAAGCCGCGGCTGTTGTCGGTCGGCAGACCCGAACCGGAGGTCGCCGGGGGGTAATATTGCGACGATTGCCCGTAAGGCTGAGCATAATAGGCTGACGGCGGAGCGACAACGAATGCGCCCGGGTCATAGAGAGGTGCCGATTCGTAGTCGAACCAATAAGGATCGAAGGCGTCATATCCGAAGCCGAACCCCGGATAGAAGCCTGGGAAGAAACCGCCAAATCCGCCGCGGAAACCACGGAAGCCACCATGGAAGTCACCGTCATGATGAAACCCGCCCCCGTGAAACCCGCCCCCGTGAATCCCGCCACCATGGAAACCGCCACCATGGAAACCACCGCCGCCGTGAAAGCCGCCACCACCACCGCCGCCGTGATGCTGCGCCATCGCCGGGCCCGCCGATAGCAGGCCTATGCCAAGGGAAAGGGTGGCCAAGGACAGAATCTTCCCGGTGCGTGCGGGTTTCGATAAAAACGATTCCAAACTCGACATTTTAAACTCTCCGAACGGGATGCCCGCCTCCCGGACATCATCTCACTCATCCCTTGACTCACAGATGGTCAGTGAACCTGCGGAGCACAACTCGGATCGTTATGTTATCCGTCGACGTCGGCCTCGGCCAATCGCTTAAGGCTGACCGTGCCGGGGATCATCTTGCGGGTCCAATCGCGCATCGTGCGGGCGATCTTGAGCGCGCCAGAAATGGTCACGGCATCCGAGCCGTTCAGATGGGCGAGATAGGCCCAGTATTCGACAGTCTTGGCCGCCAGCACATCGGCGCCGCGGAGCACAAACACTGGCTCGTCGGGGTGAGCGCGTTTCAAGGTCGAACTGGGCAGGGCGAACTGCTCGTCAGCTGTCTGGACATGCTCAGGGCGCCGGCCGGTTTGTGGCAGCGCTTTTTCGGCCCAATTGGTCAGCGCCGATTGCTGGATAAGGGCGCGTTCGATCTTGTCGTCGCCGACGCCCCGATTCTGCGCCAGCCAAATCCACCAGCCGACAACTTGCCCCGACAACATGTCACGACCGCGCAACACGAAGACCGGTTCTTTCGTGTCCGCGCCATGAATGACCGATGTCGGGTCAGACAGCTCGTCCGACGCGGAAATATAACGGAAACGCGTGCGCAATGCCCGGGCGAATTCGGCAAGCTGGTCGTCCTTGACCGTGCCGGCTAACGATTTCGACATATCGGGGATGGCGAGGTCGAGTTCGGTCGCCATCGGTATTTCGGCGACCACCGGCCCATAAAGCTTTACCGCTTCGGCCAATCCGCTCGGCGTCAGGCAAAAGGCGTTTTCGCCGCGCGGTGCGTAAGGTTGGATTTCCCCGGCGCTTTGCATCCTTTGGGCAATATCCAACACCGCCGGCATATCGGTCGGAACCTTTAGGACTCGCCCAAGATGAAGAGACTTAAGAAGGCCTTCGCGGGTCATCTTGGTTTGCGGGGCGGTGATCTCGCTCATGGCCGACTCGAATCGCTGTGAATGCAGTTGCAAGTGTCTTCGCTTTTTCGTCTGCCGGAAAGATGGAATTGGCGCTGTTTGCATCTCGCCGCGCCCAGACGGGTGCTTTATCAAAGCCGTAACAAAAGTGGCATCGGACAGGATCGGTCATGACATCGGCTGCGAACGCGGGATATCCGCAGACAGGGCGAATTCTCTTTGCCAGCCTGATCGGCACCGCAGTCGAATTTTACGATTTCTATATTTACGCTACCGCCGCCTCGCTGGTGTTCGGACCGCTCTTTTTCCCGTCGTCATCGCCATCCGCGCAGCTTCTTGCCGCCTATGCCAGCTTTGGCCTGGCCTTCGTCGCCCGGCCGGTCGGCGCCGTCTTTTTCGGTCATTTCGGGGACCGCATTGGGCGTAAGTCGACCCTGGTTGCCTCACTGATGATCATGGGCGGATCGACCATGGCGATTGCTTTCTTGCCGACTTACGCGATGGCAGGATGGATCGCGCCGCTGCTGCTCTGCATCCTACGCTTCGGTCAGGGGTTCGGGCTGGGTGGCGAATGGGGTGGGGCGGCCTTACTGGCGGTCGAGAACGCCCCACCGGGCTGGGCGGCGCGGTTCGGGATGTTTCCGCAGTTGGGTGCGCCGGTCGGGTTTATCGCCGCGAATGGGCTGTTCCTGCTATTGGGGCTGTTGCTGACGCCCGCCGAATTCCAGGCCTGGGGGTGGCGGCTGCCGTTCCTTGCAAGCGTATTTCTGGTTTCGCTGGGATTGTGGGTCAGGCTGCGCCTGACCGAAACGCCGGCCTTCGCGGCCGCCTTGGCGGAAGCCCCGCCGCCGCGTGTGCCGTTGCTGGAACTGCTTCGGCACCACCCGCGCCAAACAATCGGCGGTACGTTCGCGGTCGTCGCCTGCTTCGCGATCTTCTATCTCGCGACCGCCTTCGCGCTGGGCTATGGCACAACGAATTTGGGCTATAGCCGCACGATCTTCCTCGAGGTGCAGTTGGGGGCGATCCTGTTCATGGCGATCGGCATCGTCGCTGCCGGTTACCTGTCGGACCGCTTCGATCCGCGGCGGGTGCTGATGAGCGGCTGCGTCGGCACGATCGGCGCGGGCTTTCTACTGTCGCCGATGATGGGTAGCGGATCGCTTATGATCATCTTTCTGTTTCTCAGCCTTGCCTTGCTGCTGATGGGGTTCGCCTATGGCCCGCTCGGTGCATGGCTGCCCAGTCTGTTCCCGGCGCGCGTCCGCTATACCGGCGCGTCAACCGCCTTCAATATCGGCGGTATATTGGGCGGCGCACTCGCCCCAATCTTGGCCCAGGCCCTGGCCGAGCGCGGCGGGTTGCCGTTCGTCGGCGCCTACCTTGGTGTCGCCGCCTTGATCAGCCTGATCGCGCTGGCGCCGCTACGGCGCCGCTAAGGCAATGTCTCCCGGATCGCGGTCGAGAAATCATCGCTGATCCTGCTGCCCGCGGGGCGAACAATCAGGCTGCGTGCCTTCAATTCCGCGAACGGCAGGCCGGTTTCTAGGCGGCCGACGCTATAGGCGAATTCGTCGGCATAGCCGCTGAGCAACAGGCGCCAGTCGCGTCCCAGCCGCTGGCCGCGGGGCAGGCCGCCATCGATGATCCTGACGATGTTGCTCGTGCAGTTATTGAGAGCCGTATTGTAGAATTCCGGCCGCTTCGCCAGCGCCTCTGCTCGTTCCATATAGCCGGCGAACAGCTGCTTGCGCTCCTCGGCGCTGGTCCTCAGCCGGTACAGATAGACCTGTTCCCGCCGCGTGTCGGTGCGCACGCCGATTAGGTCGCGCTCGTCCGCGACGACATAGATGAGCTGATAGTGGCGGAAGAACCCGGCGATGGCCGAATAGACCTGTCCCCGCCGCCGCCGTGTCTCGACCGATACCGCCAGGTAACGCCCATCGGCGAAGCCGAAGCTGAGAAAAACATGCGCGATCGTGCGCCCCGACCAATATGAGCAGATGAGATCGACGCTGGTCAGGCTATCGAGTTCGTAGTCGGCGTCGTAATAGGCCAGGATCGGATCCTCAACCGAGCCGTACCGAAAGTTGCGGATGTCCGTTACGCGAATCAGGTTGCCATCGCGCACGGCCTTGGGAACCCGGGCGTATTCGATCTCCCATCCGCCGATGTCGCGGGCGGAGAGCCGCATCCACCACGCCACTGTGAAAGACAATACCGCGCCGGCTGTAATCAACGCGCCGTTCAGCGAGAGCAAAGCCCCGGCTGCGACAGGCGCCACAATGCAGAGGGCGGCGGCGATCCGGCGCGGCACGGGCGGCTTGCGCGAACCTGTCGGTGGATCGGCGTAAAGCCACACCAGCGCGCACCAAATCGCCGAAAGGCAGGCAAGGGCCAGTTCCAGAATGAGCATGCGCCCACTTGTATCGGCGCAGTTAGTGCCCGTCACCATTACTCGGCGGGTTCAGGGAAGCTTTGACGCGTGGCCGCCTGCCGGTATGTTCCCGCAATGCATCCGCCCCGCACCCCGACATGATCGTCAAGCAAGCCGCCAATGTGCTCGATATAATCGAGTTCTTCGCGCGCGTCCGGCGTCCGGCCACCTTGTCCGAGATCGCGCAGGAATTGGGTTGGCCGCGCTCCAGCACCTTTAACATGGTGGGCACACTAGTCGAGCGGGGTTTCCTGTATGAGCCGCGACCACGTGCCGGCTATTACCCGACGCCGCGCTGGCTGACACTCGCGCGCAATATCGCCGAGGCCGAGCCGCTGCCGCCGTCGCTGCACCGGCTATTGCTCGATCTGGCGAAGGAGACAGGCGAGACGGTTTATGTCGCCGCCCCTGCCGGCGACCGAGTCGTGTTTCTCGATGTGGTCGAATCCGATTCCGTCATCCGCTATTTCGCCGAGATCGGAAAGCGCCTGCCGATCCATGCGACCGCCACGGGCCGGGCGATCCTGGCGCAATACTCGCCTGCCGAGCGGAGGAGCATCCTGGGTAAAATCAAGTTCGAGTGTTACCAGCCGAATACGCCGATGAGCATCGCCGCTGTCGAGGCTGAGATCGCGCGCGGCTTGGAACAGGGCTGGTTCCTGGGCGCAACCCAATACACGTCTGACGTGATGGGGTTGGCCGTCATGCTGCCTTTGGCGGGCCGGCCATTGTCGCTATCGATCGGCGGACCGATCTTTCGGATGGAAAAACGCATGGCCGATCTCGGGGCCAAGCTGCGTGACGCGGCACGCCATTACGGGCAAGATTTCGCGCGCTGAGCCTGACTCAAAAAGTAGTGAGCATCGGTTGACACCGTTCACCAAACTGCACATAGGTGTCCACCGTTGTGAACCTGTTGAGCCTGCTCGCCGGTTGCACGATCCATTCTGGCGAAGGGCGGGTCTGCGCGCCGCGCCCGGTGAAATTGAGGAGAATTCGGGGGATGTCGGACGCAGTTCTTTATGAGATGAAGGGTCAGGTTGCGGTTATCACGATCAACCAGCCCGACCGCCGCAATGCGCTCGGTATCGCCGTCCGCCAGGGGCTGTGGGATGCCTGGGACCGCTTCGAGAAAGACTCGGAAGCCAAGGTCGCGATCCTGACCGGCACTGGTGAGAAGGCATTCTGCGCCGGCATGGACCTTAAGGAAATGAGCGCGACAACGCTCCGCATTCCACCGCGCGGACTGGTGCCGGTGATCGGCGATAACGTCGTCGTTACCAAGCCGACCATAGCCGCCGTCAATGGCGTCGCTTTCGCCGGCGGCTTCCTGATCTCGCAGATGTGCGACCTCTGCGTCGCCGCTGACCATGCCACCTTCGGCATTACCGAGGCGAAGGTGGGCCGCGGATCGCCCTGGGCCACGCCGCTGATCCATATGTTGCCGCAGCGCGTGATGATGGAAATCCTGCTGACGGCCGCGCCGGTCGGCGCGCAGCGTCTCTATGACCTCGGCTACGTCAATAAGGTCGTTCCATTGGCGGATCTGTTGGATGAGGCCTTGAAGATGGCCAATATGATCGCAGCCAATGCACCGCTGACGGTCCAGGCCTGCCGCCGCTCAGTTTATATGGCGACGGAAATGGGGCGTTCGGCTGCACTCGAGGCTGCGCGCGCCGCGTTCGACTCTGCCTATCTCAGCGAAGACGCGCAGGAAGGCCCGAAGGCATTCGCCGAAAAGCGCGCGCCGGTCTGGAAAGGCCGCTAGGATAAGCCTGCGTTAAGGGATTCATTGCGCGACGGGGGACCGCCCGCGCGCGGCTGGGGGAGGCAAAGACATGTCCGACGATCTGCTGCGTCACGAGAAGCTGTTCATCGGCGGCGAATGGGTGGCACCGCGCGACGGCGAAGTCGTCGCCTCGATCAATCCGTCGACCGGCAAGGAATGGGCGACCGCCGCTTATGCGGGCGTCGGCGATATCGACCGCGCCGTAGAGGCGGCGAACGACGCTTTCCGCGGCCCCTGGCGCAAGATGAGCGGCACTGATCGTTCCAATATCCTGCGCAAGCTGGGTGACCTATATGCCGCCAATGCGGGCCGGCTGGCCGAGCTGGAATCCCGCGATAACGGCATGCCAATCCGCGACTCCCGGGCCGGCATCGCCGGACATGCCCAATACTACTATTATTACTCGGGCCTAGCGGCGAATATCAGCGGCCGCAACATCCAGATGGACCCGTCAGTCCATGTCTATACCAGCCGCGAGCCGGTCGGCGTCGTCGGCGCGATCACGCCGTGGAACGCGCCGCTGCAGACGGTGATGTGGAAGCTGGCGCCGGCCCTGGCGACCGGTTGCACCATCGTTCTCAAGGTCGCCGAGCAAACGCCGATCACCGCTTTCGAACTGGCTAAGTTGGCTGATGAAGCCGGCGTGCCGAAGGGCGTCATCAATGTCGTGCCCGGCCTGGGCGCGACGGCGGGCGCACATCTGGTCGCCCACCCGAACGTGAACAAGATCTCCTTCACCGGCGAGCACCGTACGGCCCAGGAGATCATGCGCGGCGCGGCGGTAAACCTGAAGCGCCTGTCGTTCGAATGCGGCGGCAAGTCCCCGCATATCATCTTCGACGATGCCGATCTGGAGCAGGCACTGAACGCCGCGACGCACAGCGCGTTCGCGCTCTGTGGCCAGAGTTGCGCGCTTGGCTCTCGCCTTCTGGTGCATGAAAGCATTTACGACACAGTGGTTGAGGAGATTTCCCGCCGGTCGAAAAATGTGCGCATCGGCTCGGCGCTCGACCCGGCAACCCAGATGGGTCCACAGGCCCATAGCGAACAACTGGAAAAGACCTTGCGCTATCTGGAAATCGGCAAGCAGGAGGGCGCGCGTCTCGTCACGGGGGGCGAGCGGATCAGCAATCTGGGCGACGGCTATTTCGTAAAGCCGACGGTGTTCGCCGACGTCACCAACAGCATGCGGATCGCCCGTGAGGAAATCTTCGGACCGGTCGTGGGCGTGATCAAGTTCAAGACCGAAGAAGAGGCGGTCAACATTGCCAACGACACCCAGTACGGGCTGGTCGCCGGCCTGTGGACGCAGAATGTCGGCCGCGCCCACCGGGTCGCGGCGCAGATTCAGGCCGGTATGGTCTGGGTCAACACCTATCGCTATCTGCGCTACAACATCCCCTATGGCGGCTACAAGATCAGCGGGCTGAACCGCGAGAACGGTTCGGAAGGGCTGGAGCCCTATTTGGAGACCAAATCGACCATCGTCAATCTGACCGGCAATTATGCCGACGCCTACGCACAGTAATTGCAGGGTAGCGCAGCATCCAAGGGTGAGGGAAACATCGTGCGTTTGAAAGATAAGTTGGCGGTGATCACCGCTGGTGCGTCGGGCATGGGGCGCGCGGCCAGTCTCCGCTTCGCCAAGGAAGGCGCCGCGGTCGCTATCGTCGACATCAACGAAACGGCGGCCATCGAAGTCGCGAACGAGATCAAGGCCGCGGGGGGCGCCGCATTTGCCATCCGCGCCGACCTGACCAACGCGCAAGAATGCCGGGGCTCGATTGCCGAAGCTGCCCAGAGACTCGGCGGCATCGACATTTTCTGGGCGCATGCAGGCGTCCCCGGCACCGACGTGGTCGAGGATATCGATCTGGCGGATTACGAGTTCGCCATGTCGCTGAACGTGCGCTCCTGCTACCTGACGGTCGGCGAGGCGGTGAAGTATATCCGCAAGCGCGGCGGCGGTTCGGTGATCCTGACCGCCTCGATCTCCGGTATCGTCGGCTCCCAGCTTTCGCCGCTATATTCGGCCGGCAAGTTCGCGGTGGTCGGGCTGTGCAAGTCGCTGTCGCTGCGTTACGGGCCGGAGCAGATTCGCGTCAACGTGATTTGCCCGGGATTGACCGATACACCGATGCTGCCGGGCTTCATGGGCCGCGGCGCGACGGCGGAGCAGGCGGCGGAAACGCAGAAGAAGTTCGTTGGCATGATCCCGCTGGCGCGCGTCGCCAAGCCGGAGGACATCGCCAACACTGCCTTGTTCCTTGCCTCCGACGAATCCGCCTATATCACCGGCGTCGCCATCCCGGTCGATGGCGGCTTTACGGCGAAGTAGGAGCCGACCAGTGCGACTGAAGGGCAAATTGGCGGTGATCACCGCCGGCGCGTCGGGTATGGGCAAGGCCGCCGCTCTGCTGTTCGCCAGGGAAGGCGCGGCGGTCGCCATCGTCGATATCAATGGGGCAGCGGCCATCCAGGTTGCGAATGAGATCGGGGCGGCGGGCGGTACCGCCTATGCCATTCATGCCGATCTGTCGAACGCCCAGGAATGCCGGGGCTCGATCAACGAAGCCGCGCGGAGCCTGGGCGGCATCGACATCTTCTGGGCACATGCCGGCATTCCTGGCACCGACGTGGTCGAGGATGTCGACCTCGCCGAGTACGAGCTATCGATGGCAGTCAATGTCCGCTCCTGCTATCTGACGGTCGGTGAGGCTGTGAAGCATATCCGCAAGCGCGGCGGCGGTTCGGTGATCCTGGCCGCGTCGATCGCGGGACTTGTCGGTTCGCTGCTGTCGCCACTTTACTCGGCGGGCAAGTTCGCCGTGGTCGGGCTCGGCAAGTCGCTGTCGTTGCGCTACGGGCCCGAGCAGATCCGCATCAATGTGATCTGCCCGGGTCTGACCGCCACGCCGATGCTGCGGGAGTTCATGGGCCGTGGCTCCAGCGATGAGCAGGCTGTGGAGACCCAGAAGAAATTTATGACGATGATCCCGTTGGCGCGCCTCGCCCAGCCCGAGGATATCGCCAAGACCGCCTTGTTCCTGGCATCCGACGATTCCGCCTACATTACCGGGGTCGCGATACCGGTCGATGGCGGCTTTACCGCCAAATAATAGGAAATTCACGATGAGCGATAAGCCGATGAGCGATAAGCCGATGAGCGATAAGATTGTCCGCTTGGGTGGTGCGTCCGGCTTCTGGGGCGATACTCCCGAGGGCGCGCGGCAGTTGGTCTATTCAGGACAGGTCGATTACCTAGTGATGGACTATCTCGCCGAGATCACCATGTCGCTGCTGGCCCGCGCCAAGGCGAAGGATCCAACCTTGGGCTATCCGGCCGACTTCGTCTCGCAGTTCATCGCGCCCTATGCCAAAGAGATCGCGGCGCGCGGCCTCAAGGTCGTGTGCAATGCCGGCGGCGTCAATCCGCTGTCCTGCCGCGACGCCGTCGAGAAGGAACTGGCGGCGCAGGGCGTGAAGCTGAAGGTCGCGGCCATCGTTGGCGACGACATCCATGGCATGATCGAGGATCTCCGCGCCGAGGGCGTGAAGGAAGTGCAGAGCGGCGCGGCCCTGCCGGCCAAGATCGTCACCGCCAACGCCTATATCGGCGCCTTCCCGATCGCCGCTGCTTTGGCAGCGGGCGCTGACATCGTCGTCACCGGCCGCGCGGCGGACAGCGCACTGGCGCTCGGGCCGTTGATCCATGAGTTCGGCTGGACGGAAATCGACTTCGATAAGCTGGCGGCGGGCACCATGGCCGGTCACGTCATCGAATGCGGGCCGCAGGCGACCGGGGGCATTTTTACCGATTGGCAGCTGGTCGCCGACGGCTGGCACAATATCGGGTTCCCGATCGCCGAATGCTCCGCCGACGGCAGCTTCGTCGTCACCAAGCCGGATGATACCGGCGGGCTGGTTTCGACCCGGACGGTGGCCGAACAGATCACCTACGAAACCGGTGACCCGGCCAACTACATCCTGCCTGACGTGGTCTGCGACCTGTCCGGCGTGCATGTCGAGCAGGTGGGCACCAACAGGGTCAAGGTCACCAACGTGCGCGGCAAGGCACCGACGCCGACCTATAAGGTCAGCGCGACCTATCCTGAGGGCTTCCGCTCCATTGCCACCTTGATGGTCAACGGCATCGATGCGCCGCTGAAGGCGCAGGCGATGGGCCAGGCGATCCTGAAGCGGACCAGCGGCATCTTCGCCCGCGAGGGCCTGGCCGATTATGTCGACAGTTCGATCGAGGTGCTGGGCGCCGAGGCGACCTATGGTCCGCATGGCCGTGCCAAGGGC
This sequence comes from Rhodospirillales bacterium, assembly GCA_028291345.1. GTDB lineage: Bacteria > Pseudomonadota > Alphaproteobacteria > BOG-932 > Roseiterribacteraceae > BOG-932. Next base: position 11,103 of record JAQGIF010000286.1, read on the forward strand.
GTGCGCGAAGTCATTCTGAAAGTCGGCGTGCGCCATATGGACAAGCGCGCCGTCGACATCTTCACCCGCGAGATCGCGCCAGCCGCGACCGGCATGGCGCAAGGCATTTCCGGCTTTGCCGGCGGCCGTCCGAGCGTGGCGCCGGTGCTGCGCCTCTATTCGTTCCTGCTGGACAAGAAACGGGTGAAGATCGAGGTCGATTTCGAAGGCAACCGCATCCCGGTTTCGGTTATGACCGAAGGCCAGGCCGTTCCGCCGTACCAGCCGAAGCCGGCGGTGCCAGTCGCCGCTTCGACAGGCGCAACGACGACGGTTCCCCTGATCGCACTGGCCCATGGCCGCAGCGGCGACAAGGGCAATTTGTCCAACATCGCCATTTTGGCCCGCAAGCCGGAATTTGTCGGTGTGCTGGCAGAGCAGCTGACCCCCGAGGCGGTAAAGGACTATATGGCCCATGTCGTCGAGGGCACCGTCGAGCGTTACGACTGGGCGGGCCTGAACGGCTTCAACTTCATCCTGAACGCCTCCTTGGGCGGCGGCGGTGTGGCATCGCTACGCTATGACCCGCAAGGCAAGGCCCACGCCCAGATGCTGATGGACTTCCCGGTTACTGTACCAGCTAGCTGGGTGAAGGACGGGTTGATCGCAGCTTAATCTCGCGTCGCGTCGCTCCCTCGCAATGGCGGCGGGTATCGGGCACTCTCGCCCGATGGACCGCTTTTTCAATATAACTGCCCAGGGCAGCAGCGTCAGAACCGAACTGACGGCCGGGGTCACGACATTTCTGACCATGGCGTATATCATGTTCGTCAATCCGCTGATCCTGGCGGATGCGGGTATGGACAAGGGGGCGGTGTTCGTCGCCACCTGCCTGGCTTCGGCCTTCGCCACCTTGATCATGGCGCTGTATGCCAACTACCCGATCGCGCTGGCGCCCGGCATGGGGATCAATGCCTATTTCACCTATGGGGTGGTGATCGGGCTGCACCAGCCCTGGCAAACGGCGCTGGGCGCGGTGTTCCTCTCCGGCATTCTGTTCCTGATCGTCAGCCTGACGCCATTGCGCGAATGGATCATCGCCGGCATCCCGCGCTCGCAGAAGATGGCGATCGCCGCGGGCATCGGGCTGTTCCTGGGAATACTTGCGCTGAAGAATGCCAAGCTGATCGCGGCGGACAAGGACACGTTCGTCACGCTCGGCAATCTGCGCGCGCCGTCGGCGGTGCTGGCGGCGGTCGGGTTTATCGGCATGGTGGCGCTGGATGCCCGCCGGGTGCCGGGGGCAATCCTGATCGCGGTGCTGGGCGTGACGGTGGTGGGGATCGCGTTGGGCATCTCGCCGTTCGGCGGTATCGTCTCGCTGCCGCCCAGCCTAGAACCCACACTACTGGCGATGGACATGACCAGTAATTTCAACCTTGGCGCTGTCGCGGTCATCCTCGCCTTTTTCTTCGTCGACCTGTTCGATTCGACCGGGACTCTGATCGGCGTCGCCCATCAGGCCGGGCTGCTCAGCCCCGACGGCACCTTGCCTCGTTTGCGCAAGGTGTTGCTGGCGGATTCGCTGTCGGTGATGGCGGGCGCTGTGCTCGGCACCTCACCGGTCACGTCCTATATCGAGAGCGCCGCCGGGGTGAAGGCGGGCGGTCGCACTGGGCTGATGGGGGTGACTGTCGCAACCCTGTTCCTGGTGTCCTTGTTCCTGGCCCCGCTGGCCGCCAGCGTTCCGCCTTATGCCACCGCGCCGGCTTTGCTGTTCGTCGCCTGTCTGATGGTGCGCAGCCTAACCGAAATCTCCTGGGACGACGCCACAGAATATGCCCCGGCCCTGGTCACCGCGCTCGCCATGCCGCTGACCTTTTCGATCGCCAACGGCATTGCGCTGGGCTTCATCGCCTATGCCGGTATCAAGCTGCTGGCAGGCCGGCCCCGCGAGGTGGGGTGGCCGATGGCGATGTTGACGGTGCTGTTCGTAGCGCATTTCTGGGCGGGGTGAATGATTTATCCGCAGATTTTGGCAGATTAACGCAGATTAGGTTTGTCCGTTTGGGAGTCCATATGCGCCAACGCCCCGCGGCCATGGGGTGGGACGCATCGCGTAAGGCGCCGATGCCGGTGCGCTTCAGCGCCGACCTGGCGCAGTTTCGGACCTTGCGGGCAGCTTAGCGGCGTTTGGCTGCGGCGGAGGAGAGGGCCTTGCGCGAGGGGCGGCTGGGCGCGGCGCGGTGGCGGGGCCGCGAAGGGATCGTTTTCGGGTAGTCCGGCATCGACCGTCTTGCGGATGGGGCCAATGACCTGGTCCAGGGGCCCATCATCAAATCGTCGAGTCGCTGCGCAGCTTGACGTGATGCGCACGGCTGCCTTGCGGCGCGTCCCGTTCGCACGACTCACGAAAGGCATCGCGCTCGGGCCGGGTCAAAATGCCCAATAACTCGAATTCCATCTCCAATGATATAAATTATCCGGCCGACCACCGCCAGGAAGACCACCCAATGACCGAACTTGAAACGCTGACCGCGCGCATCGACGGGCTTGAGGTGCGTATCGCGCATCAGGACCAGACGATCGAAGATTTGAACGCAACCATCACCGAGCATTGGAAGCAGATCGAGGACCTGACCTATCGGTTGAGCCGGCTGGGCGAACAGCTGCGAGAGGTCGAAAGCAGCGCCGGCGTGCGCGAAGGGCCGGAACCGCTCCCACCGCATTATTGAGCCGTTCCGGGCGTATGGCGTTCGGGGGGGACTCCCCACCGTTTATCCAGGGGCGAATTCGGCTTTGACCCCTGTTCTGCAACTTGCTTACATTCGGCGTCCGGCGGGCGACTCATGCGGCCGCACAACAAACAAGGCAGAACGACCATGGCGATTTCGCTCTATGAGATCAGCGTGCGCAGTTTCCTGCAGACGCTGGATGCGGTCAGCGGCTTTTTGGAAAAGGGATTGCTTTATTGCCGGGACAATAATATCGACCCGGGGGAGATCGTCGAGAGCCGGCTATTCCCCGACATGCACCCCTTCCGTTTTCAGATCCAGCAGGCGACGCATCATTCGTTTGGATCTGTACAGGCGATCAGAAACGGCTTCTTCAAGCCGCTGACCGATAAGCCGGACCGCGACTATGCCGGCCTTCAGGCGCTGGTCGACAATGCGCGTACAAGCCTGCGCACCCTGACACCCGAGGAGATCGACGCCCGCGAAGGCGCCGACGTCGTTTTCAAGGTCCGCGATTACGAGCGGGTATTCACGGCGGAGGGATTTCTGATGTCCTTCTCGCTACCCAATTTTCATTTTCATGCCACCACAGCCTACGACATTTTACGGTCCCGGGGCGTGCCGGTGGGCAAGCTGGATTATATGGGGGCACTGCGCCTGAAGGCGTGATGGCTGGGAGTTATCGACGACCGGCACTTGACTTCGGCTGCGAAACCCAAGATCTAGTCGCGCTAGGCAAATCACCTGCTGGCGCTTTTATGTTTTCGGTGTATTTCACTTATACTGCCGCAACTAAACATACGATTCGCGATTAAAGTCAGCGGTCGTTGCATCGCGGTACGGAATCGTTTTGGGAAGGATTGCGCGTGTCCAAGCCTCATCGAAGCCTGTCGCTTGGCCTGCTCGCCGCGACTATGATCGCGGGAATGGCGCATGCATCCGATCCAGCCCCGGCATCCGACACGACGCGCGCGTTCGATATAGAGGCGCATCGCGGCGGGCGGGCCTTGCGGCCAGAGAACACGCTGCAATCCTTCGCCAATGCGCTGTCGATGGGCGTCGACACGCTGGAGCTGGATCTAGGGGTCACCAGAGACGGGGTGATCGTCGTGTCGCATGAGCGCGGGCTGAACCCCGACCTCGCGCGCGACGCCAGCGGAGCCTATGTGCCACCGCCCGGTGTGCCGTTCGTAAAGTTGAACCTGGCGGAGGTGAAAAACTGGGATGTCGGCGTCATTCGGCCGGGCAGCTCCTATGCCGGCCATTTCCCCGACCAGCTTGCCGTGCCGGGAACGAAGATTCCGACATTGGCGGAGGTCTTTGCGCTGGTGCGTAGATCCGGAAACGCACATGTGCGGCTGAATATCGAGACCAAGATCGATCCCAGCCATGCCGACGACACGCCCAGCCCCGAGGAGTTTGTGTCGATCCTCTTGAAATTGTTGCAGAAAGAAAGGTTCGCTGATCGTGTGATGGTTCAATCATTCGATTGGCGGAGCTTGCAATTGGTTCACCGGTGGGCGCCATCGATTCCGACCGTGTACTTGACCCAGCAGATGGGCGATGCCGCGAATGTCTTCCGCGACAAGCCGTCGCCCTGGACGGCGGGGTTCGATCCGATGCGTTACGGCGGGTCAATTCCAGCGGCGATCAAGGCCGCGGGCGGCACAATCTGGTCGCCGTTTTATCGCGATATCGATGCGGCGTCGGTCACCGAGGCCCACCGCCTAGGCGTGAAAGTCGTCGCCTGGACGGTGAACAACCCCAAGGATATGGCCGATCTGATCGATATGGGCATCGACGGGATCATCTCCGACCGGCCCGATCTGCTGCGGCGGGTCGCGGGGAAAAAGGGCATTGCGCTACCCCAGGGGACGCCGGTTAGTCCTTGAGCGCCGCTTCCTCCATCCACGTCTCTCCACAGGCGCAAACAGTCCCAATTTAGCGTTTGAACGTTCCGCGTGGACGGCCGGGTCGAGCTCGGCCATGAAGAGTTGGGAATGGGCGAACATCCGGGCCACATCCGCGCGAACGATCTTGTTAGCACTCGCAGCATAGAAAAGGCAAGAAAGTTATTATGTAACAATACAATTCTAGTATTGTAGGTTTACATTGACATTATTGTGTAGAACTCCTAGTTGATCGCCGCATAACGTCGCTCGATCCGAAGGACCAATAATGTTGGCTAAATTCAAGATATTCGTCATGAGCACCGCTCTGACGACCCTCACGGTAGCTTTGCCCGTAACGGCGGTGCAGGCGCAGGACAGCGCGGGCGCGATGCCGTCCGACACAGGCGCCGACGGCTTCGAAACGGTGGTCGTGACGGCGCAGCGGACGACGCGGTCATCCGTCGTCATTAGCGGGGTCGAATCCCAGAAGTTGCTGCCCGGCATCAGCCCGCTAAAGGCGATCGAGACCCTGCCCGGCGTGGTGTATGAGACGGCTGATCCCTGGGGCAATAACGAGCAGAACGAATCGCTGGTCATCCACGGCTTCACGACGCAGCAGCTCGGCTATACGATGGACGGCGTGCCGCTGGGCGATCAGCAATATGGCAACTATAACGGCCTGAGCGTGTCGCGCGCCTTGATCAGCGAGAACGTGGCCAAGGTCGATCTGTCGACCGGCAACGGTTCGCTCGGTGTCGCCTCGACCAGCAACCTCGGGGGTGCAATCGAGACCTATTCCAGCGACCCATCGAAGGTGCTCAGCTTCGACCTGCGTGAAACCCTCGGCAGTTACGATACAAACCGCACCTTCGCGCGGTTCGATACCGGCACATTCGGCGACGGCAACTCGCTCTACGTGGCATATCTGCACCAGGACGCGCGGGCATGGGACTTTGACGGCCATCAGCGTGGCGACCAGGTGAACGCGAAGTTCGTCCATGAGGACGAAGTAGGCAAGTTGACCGTATTTGCGGACTGGCAATCCAAGGTCGAGCCGAACGAAGACGCGACGGCTTTCGGCAACCAGCAGACGGCTGCGGCCGCGGGCTTCACCCCCTACACAAGGCCGTACCTTTATCCGAACCGGGCTGCGGGCCTTGCCTATCTGAATGCGTCGGGCGCGCCGCCGGCGCAGTTCGGCAACAATTTCTCGAACTATTTCAGCGCGGCACAACGCGAAGATGAGCTGGGTTACATCAATTACGACTGGCACATCGCCGACAACATCACATGGTCGAACCAGGGCTATTACCACAACGATTCAGGCCGCGGCATCGTCGCCGGTCCTGTGAACCAGGCCGGCTTGCCCGGCCTGTTCGCGATCTATTTCCCGGGGCAGAATCTGGTCCAGACCTTCGGCGGCACCGGCTATGAGGTGCGGACGACGGAATATAAGATCGGCCGGGGTGGTATCCGCTCGACGGTGAATGCTCAGCTTGGAGATCACGCGATTGAGGGTGGGATCTGGTACGAGCATAATAATTCGGAGCAGGGCAGGCGCTGGTATCCGTTCTCCGTCGCGAATAACGACCTGACGCCCTACGACATTCCGAGCCATCCGGCGTTCACCCAATATGATTTCCGGTTCTCGACCGACGACGTCCAGCTGCACCTGCAGGACCAGTGGCAGATCCTGCCGAACCTGCTGCTGCAGGCGGGCTGGAAGGCCAGTCTTCAGACGGCCGGCAACACTTTGATGACCCAGCAGAAGAACCTGCCGACGACCAATCCCCCGGTGAATTATCCGGTCGGTTCGATCACCTCGAACGAGTGGTTCTTGCCGCAATTCGGCGCGGTGTTCGATGTCACCGACAACGAGCATCTGTTCGTCAATGTCCAAAAGAACATGCGCCAATACATTCCCTATGGCGCGGGCAGCAATTTCTACGGTGCCTCGCCATGGAGCCTTGCCAGCCAGGCGGCATTCGACACATTCAAGAACACCGCCCACCCGGAAACGTCGTGGACCTATGAGGTGGGCGTGCGCACCAAGCGTGATCTTGACCTTGGCTTCCTGACCGGGGTCGAGGGCCAGGTCAATTATTACCATGTCGATTTCTCGAACCGGCTTTTTAACGTCGCCACCTTCAACTTCATCAATCCCAACCCCTCTATCCTCGTGAATGTGGGCGGGGTGACGACGGATGGCGCGGACGTGGGCGCGACCCTGCATTTCGGCGAACATTTCCACCTGTACAACGCAGTTTCGTACAACAAGTCGACCTATGACCAGAGCTTCTCCACTGTCACTGCCGGCGTGCTGACCCCGGTTCCGATCGCCGGCAAGGAGGAGCCGCTGGTGCCAGAATGGCTCTACAAGTTCATCCTCAGCACAAATTTTGGCCCCTTCGAGGCCCAGATCAACGGTGATTATATCGGTCGCCGCTATGTCACCTATCTCAACGACCTGTCGGTGGGCAGCACGTTCCTGGTGGGGCTCGAGGCGAGCTATACCTTCGACCGGCGATTGGGCGACGACACGGTGGGCGAGTTCAAGCTCAGCGGTAACATCACCAACCTGACCGACGTCAAGGGCGTCTCGACCGCCGTAGTGACAGGCGCTTCGGGTGGTTACCAGGCCTTTCCGATCGCGCCCCGGATGTTCTTCGTGACCTTGGCGGCGAAGTTCGGTGGACCGGATGCATCCGCGTCGGCCATGGCGGCCTACCTCCCGCCGCCCGTCGTCGCCCCGGCACCGTCTGTGCCGAAGAGCTATCTGGTGTTCTTCGACTTCAACAAGTCGGACCTGACCTCGCAAGCAGTGTCGATCGTCGATCAGGCGGCGAAGAATGCCGGTCCGGCCAGGGTGACCAAGTTGGAAGTCACCGGCCACACCGACACGGTGGGTTCGGACGCCTATAATATGCGTCTCAGCCGCCGCCGTGCGGAATCGGTCGCAGCTCAGCTGGAGAAG
>JAQGIF010000293.1 GCA_028291345.1 Rhodospirillales bacterium
GTCGCGCCGGTCGCCCGGTCAAAGGCGCCGAGCATGGTGGTGAAGGGCGCGACATGCTCGCCTTTCTGGTCATAGCCCTTCACTGCCCCGTATGAGAGGCGCAGCGTAAAGGTGGCGTCTGGGTCTACCGAGGTGCCGTAGAGTTTGAACCGCGCCTGGGCCAGGAGGCTGGAATTCTTGACCAGCGGTGCATCGACATTCTCCTCGAAGTCTTTGCGTACCGCGCGAGCGTCGGCATCGACCTGTCTGGCAAATAAGATCATCGGATCCTTCGAGGCCGCGATCGCCGCCGCGCCGCCCTCCAGCAGTTCCTTGCGGAAGGCGGGATCCTTCAGGCCGGTCTTGTCGACCAGGTTAGCGGCGAGATCGACCGGCGACTTGCTGCCGAAGATCATCTTGACCGTCGGATCGTCGGGCCCGAGCAGCCGCTGAACCAGGGTCAGGGAAAAGCGCAGCGTGGTTTTCTCCATGTCCGGATAGATCGGGGCGGTGGATAGCAGGCCCTGCTTCACCGCCGGGAAATTCGCCTCGGTATATTCCCGCATGCGCTGATTATCTGGCTTCGCCGATTCCTCAGCGTAGCGGACCAGATTGCGGGCGGCGTGGAACAGCTCGGAGTCGAAACCCTGGCCGGCCTCCAGCATGTTGTAGCGGTCGCGGATCAGCTTCTGGTGCTCGACCACGGCGCGGATATTGTCCCAGGCCGCGCCGTAATCGGCCTTCATCTGCGGATCGGCCTCGATCTTGGCCTTCAGCACCGCCTCGTCGTCATGCTTGGACTTGATCAGCGCCGGATCGACCAGCGCCTCGAATTGTCCCTTGCGGGCCTTGTAGGAATTCTCGGTATAGAACAGTCGTGCGTCGGCGATGCGGCGCTGCTCGGCGCCCTGCTCGCTGAATTGCTCCAGCACGCCCCGCAGCTCGGCCAGATACATCAGCGTATTGGGGATCTTGACGTCGCGGGCGAATTCCAGCTCGGCCACCGTATCCAGCCGGTCCGTGTTGCCGGGATGGCCGGAGGTGAAGGCGAGGTCGCCCTCCTTGGCGTCTTCCTTGGCGAACGGCAGGTAGTTGGCACTGGAGTCGAGCGGCTTGCCCTGGTCGTAGATGCGCACGAAGCTGACATCGAGGTCGTAGCGCGGGAATTCGAAATTGTCCGGGTCGCCGCCGAAGAAGGCGATGGCAAATTCCGGCGCGAAGACCAGCCTAAGGTCCTGATACCGATGGTATTTATACAGATTGTAAATGCCGCCATGATAGAGATCGACGACGTCGCAGCGCAGAGCGTCGCTGCCGCCGGTGCATTCCTTGGCGATATCCGCCTCGACAGCCTTTAGCGCGTCGGAGAACGCCTTGCCATCCTTGCCGGCGATGGCGGTCTTGACCCGCTGGGTCACGTCGGAAATCTGGACGAGCTGGTTGGCTTCCATATCCGGGCACTTCACCTCGTCCTTAGCCTCCTTGGCGTAGAAGCCGGTCTGCACATAGTCGCGCGCCGCGGTCGAAAGCTGCTCGATGCAGCTGTGGGCGCAGTGATGGTTGGTCATCACCAGCCCGTCCTTCGACACCAGGCTGGCCGAACAGCCGCGCGCCAGCCGGATCGACGACAGGCGGACATGGTCGAGCCATTTCTGATCGGGCGCGAAGCCATAGGCCTGGCTCATCTTGGCCGATGGGAAATTATTGAAGGTCCACATGCCTTCGTCGGCCCGGGCGAGTGGGGCCGCCAGCAGCAGGATGGCTGTGACGAAGGCAGGCGAGAGGCGCATGGGAAAAATGGACATGGGGACATTCCCTGTGATTGGTATCGTTGCCTGAGTAGAGTTATTGCTTGAGAATCGGCTTCAACGGACGATTGAAGGCGGCGATGGCGACCGAGGCAAGTAAAGCGATGCCGGCGATCATTAGGAAAAAGTCCAGCTTGTCCATTCGGCTCCAGAAACTTCCGAGATAGCCGGACAGAAGATTGCCCAGGAAGTTGGCGATGAACCAGATGCCCATCATCGCCGATACCACGCGCGCCGGCGCCACCTTGCTGACCAGAGAAAGCCCGACCGGCGAGAGATAGAGCTCACCCAATGTCAGGGTCACATTATAGAGGATGAGCCAGAGCCAGCTCGCTTTTTCGCCCCCAGACACGATGACGGCGCCCGCCATGATGACATTGGAAACAGCGACGAGCAGGCAGCCCAGCGCCATCTTGTTGACCGTCGACGGTTCGGTTCCTTTCCGGGTTTGCCACGCCCACAGCCAAATGATGGCCGGAGTAAAGGCGAAGATCATGATGGGATTTACCGACTGGAACCAGGTGACCGGAATTTCCCAGCTGATGCCTAGCCCGAGCGTCCGGTCGGTATTTTCATCCGCCCATAACGACATAGTATTGCCGGCCTGTTCGTAGGTGGCCCAGAAAAAGCTGACCAGAATGGTGATGGTCAGCAAAGCGAGGATCGCTTTCCACTCCTCCCTATTCAGCGGCTTGTGGTCTCGCCTGGCCGCCTTGGCCTTGGTCAGTTCATCTGGCGGCAGATGGCGCTGGCCCAGCGCGTAGAAGACTAACCCGATGAGCATACCAATGCCGGCGGCGGCGAAGCCAAAATGCCAGCCGACATTTTCGCCAAGCGTCCCGGCGATTAGCGGCGCCATGAATGCGCCGAGATTCACGCCGACGTAAAAGATCGAATAAGCACGGTCGCGTCGCGGATCGCCGGGCGGGTAGAGCCCGCCGACCTGGGTCGATATATTCGGCTTGAATAGGCCGTTACCAAGAATGATGGCGAACAGGCCTGGAAAGAACAAAGCATCCCGCGTCAGCATGAACTCGCCTGCCGCCATCAGGATGCCGCCAACATAGACACTGCGCCGCTGGCCCAACACTCGGTCGGCGATCATGCCGCCGAAGAATGGGGTCATATAAACGAAACCGGTGTAAAATCCGTAGATCTGAGAAGCTAGCGGCTGGACCTCCAGCGGTCCGAACATCGATTCCAGCACGCCTTTCAGCGCGACGTATCCCATGACATGTTCAAGGTGCCCCGGCAGGAACAGATACTTCACCATGTACAGGACCAGCAGCGCCCGCATGCCGTAATAGTTGAAGCGCTCCCACATCTCGGTACTGAAGAGTACCGCGAGACCTTTTGGGTGGCCCAGGATCGTACCCGTGCCGGTGACCGATGTCGGAATCGCGCCGACACCGGGAAAGTCTGTCGTCATTGGATTGCTTCCAGGAAAAGAGGCTCAGGGTAGAGGCAGGCGGGCATCGCTCAATTCGTGGCCTCGCCTTTCAGCCAGTTCGAAACAGCTGGAATCAGGCGGGCCTTGAAGCTGGCCTTGAAGGAAATCTCTTCGACCGCCTTGTCCGCTGCATGACGGGCGCCCGAGGATGCGTTGGCCTCTGGCAGCTTCTTTAGCTCCGCTGCAATCTCCGGATTCGACGAGGCTCCCGCGATTTGCGGCAACACTCCATTGGCCTGCATGGGGGTCAGTCTGTCCAGCACCGCCTTGCGTTTTGCCAAAAACAACTTCCAGACCAGTTCTGGATTGTCGCTGGCGGCGGCCGCTGCGCCGATGAAGCGGTTGACGCGTCCGGCAGTGATCTCGCTGGTCTGGGTGATGTCGACGGTATCGGCGATCAGGGCGGGATCGTGCGCGCCGCTCAGTGCTCCGTAATAGCGCAACAGCGTCTCGGTACTCTTCGCGTCGCGGCCCAGCTGGTGCAGTTGGTCGTAAATCTTCCTGTCGGCGCTATAGCCGACCACGCCCAACACGGCATCTTGCAGGCTGGGCGGCAGCGATGCCGGGTCGTCGACGAAGGCGGCGAAACGCTTACGCGCCTCCGCCACCACGGCCGGATCCTCGAACCGCCCCAGTATGCGGATCAGGCTCGAGCGCAGAAGAGTGACGTCCGGGTTATCGTCCGGCTTGACGTCCCAGCCGACGTGGCCCAGCACTGGGTTCAGCAATCCCCTGGCATAGGCGCGATAGGCGGGGCGGTCGGGCGAGCCGCGCTCCATATCGTCGATCTCGCGCAGCGATTCCAGAACCTGGCTCCACACAACCAGTTCGGTCTCGCCGTTCAGCTGTTTGGTCAGTCCGAGGAACTTGTCTGGAGTACTCCGCCCGGCCTCGGCCATCGCCCAGACGTCGCCCAACAGATTGACCCTGTCGGCCGGCGCCATCTGCTTATAAGCGGCGGTCAGCGCCTTCAGGCCGGCTTCGTCATACTGGACGCGGTAATAGCCGACATCGCCCATATTGGCCTTCACCGGCTTACCGCAGCCTGCGAACTTCGCGGTTTGCGGTTTGTCGCCCAGCAAAAGTCTTTGTTGGGCGTCGTCGCCGATACGTCCGAGCGCGACCGGAATTTGCCACGTATATTTGTGTGCCGTGGGGTCGTGGATGGCGAAGCGGTCCTGGCTCAAAGTGGCGACGGTTTCGCCGCCGACGCAGGCAGTCTTGACCAGTACAAGCGGTACCCCGGGCTGCTCGGTGAAGCCGGCGGCAATCTTGGAGACCGGCTTGCCTGAGGCGGCATCGAGCGCGGCCCACAAATCGGCGGTGGTGCTGTTGGAATAAGCGTGCGCCGCCATGTAGTGCCGCATTCCGTCGCGGAATGTCACCTCGCCCAGATAGTCCTCGACCATCCGGATAAAGGCCTGGCCTTTCAGGTAGGTGATGTCGTCGAACGCGCCATCGGCCTCGCTCTCGTCCTTGATCGTCTGCTGGATTGGATGGGTCGTGCGCCGAGCATCGTCGGCCATCGCGTGATCGGTGTCGGCATGGGCGCGCAGCCAGACGTTCCAGCTGGGGTTGAAATGGTCGCTGGCCTTGGTCTCCATCCATGAGGCGAAACCCTCATTCAGCCAGATATTATCCCACCAGGCCATCGTGACGAGGTCGCCCGACCATTGATGCGCCATCTCATGGGCAACGACCGTGAAGATGGCCTGCTTGGTGCCTTCCGACGAGGTTGCCGGGTCGAACAGCAGATCGTTGTCGATGTAGGTGATGCCGCCCCAATTCTCCATTGCGCCGGCCGCGAAATTGCCGGGAATGGCGATCAGATCCAGCTTCGGCAGCGGATATTTCACCGCGAAATAATCATT
>JAQGIF010000302.1 GCA_028291345.1 Rhodospirillales bacterium
TTTTCCGCTTGACCACAGGTGGGGAGTCCCCCCCGGCCCAGTATTGAAAATCATTTCGTAGTGCGCGCCGTCCACCATCGCGGCGTTGCCATGCGCAACGCACGGTCTACTGAGGTTGCGAATGTCTATCACCCTTGCAGAAAAGGCGCCGATCTCGACACCGGACCCTGATGCCGACACCGGCTGACGGGACTCCATCGGCGCCAACACGCTGTCGCACCCGGACGACATGAAGTCCGCGATAGCCTGCCTTCGAGTCGCCGTGAGATCAGCAATTCCGCCGCGCTTCGCACCTTCACAAAAGGGCAAGGTGATGCCTGAAGGCCTGAAGGGGGGCGGACCTCGAGACTTTCATACCCGAGGTGGCCGTGAGCTCCTACCAGTAGACAGGCACGGCCAAAATGGGGCGCACCCCCCTTGGTAGACGGCAATCTCGTGGTCTGCGATGTGAAGGACCTTTATTGCCAACGGTCGGTTACGCTGCGGGCACTACCGCATAGCTGGTACGATCTCGATGATAAGCGGGCAATCTGATGTCGCCACGGCTAATGACGCCGCCCCTGAAGACGTCGATTTTGCCATCGTGCCGGCCAACGGCTCGTAGACGCTGATCGCACCAGCAGCTGACTCCAGCGTCAGGTTTACATTGTGCGCAGCGTCCTTCTCATTCCAAACCACGAGCTCGAAAACTCCTCCCGATTTCTCGAGGAGCAAGGTGCGATCGTTCGCAGTCGTACCGCTGAGCGTATAGGCGAGGCTGTCAGTGCGTGCCGCGCCAGCGTCGGCCAGGATCGCCGCCAGGTTGTGCAGAGCCGATCCTGCTGGCTTGGGCGAGCCGTCCTGGTTCATGAGCCCGAACTTGCCCGAGCTGTCGTCGAACAGGGCATAGAAATACATCTTCACGTCGCCCGCCCTCACGCCGTCGAAGACCGCATCGAGCGCAAAGCGTGCAGCATCGGCTTGGCTGGTGCTGCTGTCCTTCCAGCCGATCTCCGTGGTTATTATGGGGCGTGATTTGGCGGCCAGCAGCGCATCAGCATTGAGCATCGCTATGCCCGCTGCCGGCGACTGCCCAACATTTGGATAGGTGTGAGCATTCGCATAATCGGCATAGGGCGACAAGTCTCCGACCTTATCATAATCACCGTGCCAGTTATTCCCGGCCGTCCAGCCGGCGCCGAAGCTCATATTGATGACCGGCAGCCTCAACTGGCGACCCGTGGCGAACACCTGCTGTTGGAATGACGCCGTCCAGCCGATCGAATTGCCCTGGCCGATCGGATAGGTGTCGTCTTCTTCGTTGCCACCCTCGAGATAATTCAGGATTCCTTGACCGGCCAGCGTCGAGGCGTAGGCCAGGTCTGCGGTCACGTTCGCTGGACTAGCCTCCGGCAGATAGTCGTCGAACTTCGCGCCGGTCGCGGCTGCTACCTGGTGCCATAACGTAAGGGCGGTGGAGTTCTGCGCTGAATCGCGCAGGTTTTTGATCCCAAGGTAGTTGATCGACGCTTCAGTGACTGTGAGGTTCTGGTAACCAAATTTGGCGAAGTCGATATGCGTATTAACCCCGATGGTGTCCAGCAAGGCGGCCGCACTCGTTGCCTTGATCGCTGGCAGAGGAGTCCGATGCGCGATCGCGGGCGGCGATCCCGGCTGAGACGGTGCGGGATTTGGTGCGGGCGGGGGTGTCGGCGCCGGCCGCGCCAATGGATCCACCGTGGCGGCCGGAACGGTGATCGGGACGCTGGTCGAGCCGCGGAGCGCTCCGGTACCGTCATAGAACTTCACGTAAATCAGCTTCGCGGGCGACACCGCAGCCGTCGATCCCTTGCCGGTGACAAATACGGCGAAGCTTGCTGACGACCCGCTGACCATCTTCGTCGTTGCGAATGGCGCTGCCGCGGCCAGGCACTGCTGCGCCAGATTTGTCTGGCACACGCTCAGTGTGACCGGCAGGGTCTGACCGCCCGTTCCAGGCTTTGCCGAAATATAGGCAAGATCGCCGGTGTTCTTCACGGCGATCGAGAAGCTGCCGATACCGCTGGGAGTTGGGATATGCACCGTGCTGTCTGCCGACGGACCGTCGATGACAGACGCAATAATGGATGGTCGCGTCGCGTCTACTGGATCGGTGTTCGTTTGAGCGGATGCTGGTGAAACGGCAAGGAGCGCCGCGCACAGCATGGCCGGTGTCTTTAACGCATCGGGTGTCATGGTCAGACTCGATTATTGTCCAGAAAATGAGAATGCGCGCGGCTGCCGATGGCAATCGGACCATGGCAAAGAAGTCCTTTCGCGAAACGAGCACCGCCAACCGCTTCGAGATGAACTGATCACAGGAAGAACGAACAACTGCACCTGATAGGGGGCAACCCGCGATCGCGAGACCATGACAACTACAGACGATCACGACTGATTTCCGACACATCAAAGGCCCTGCCGAGCGGGCTCTCTCCAGCATGAGATGGAGCAGGGAGGTTGGTACCAACGGACATCAGGTCTCGATCAGCGGATCCGGCGCTTGGGATTCATCCACGGTGCCATACTGTCCTCAACAAAACCGACGCATCGCACAATCTAACTTTGTTCGGCGCACTCACGGGCCGGAAAATGCGAGCTGGTCAGTGGGTTTCTCCGGAGGTGAGCAGACTGGGGGTAGTAGGTCGGGCGCGCATGGAAATGATCGCCAAAACCGGGACGTCGAGTACCCTAACGACTTGCTCGGCTGTAGTGAAACGATCATCGCGCCACTCAACTATCAGCGCCATGCCGACGGCCAAGATTGCTCCTCCGATTAGACTCCCGATGGCCGTGATAAGTTTGCGGGGTTTTGCGGTCTTATAAGGCAGCGTTGGCTGGCTGATAATAGTTGCTGGCGAGATACGTTGGTGGTTCAAGCCGTCTTTGATCCGCGCGTCTTCATACTGGGTTGAAAGAGATCTATAGGTACTTTCGGCAATCTGCTGCTCCCGGATCAAATTATTGAAGGTCCCGCGATTTTGCCTCAAATCGCTCAGGCGGTCATCGATTGCTTTGAGTTGTCCGGAAAGAATTCGCACCGGTTCGGCATATGCACCTGCATCCGCGGAGTTCCGTAATAAGTCGGTCTGCAAGTTCTGATACACAACATTCGGATTGCTGGCCGATCGACCATTAACTTCCGAGCGCCTAGCCTTGGCTTCGGCCTCTGTGGTTCGGATCGCCGCGTTAAGCGAAGCCATGGCGGCGCTGCTGGGCGAGTAGGTTGCCAGCATCTGACTTTGTTTGGCACGCAAATCCGCCAGGCGCGATTCGGCATCGTCGACCGAACGATATTTTTCCCCGCCTGCTGTTTCCGGCTGTGTCACCGGCACGTGCTTGATCAGGCCCCCAATCTGGCCCTGGCGGCTCTGCGCCAGTTGGAGATTACCCTGCGCAGTACGCAGGCTATTGTCGACGTCTCCGCGCTGTTTCAGTAAATCGGCGACCTCTTGATCATAGTCGGTGATATTCCATTTGTCTTTGAATTGCTCCAAAGCGCTCTGTGTGAGCGCCAAACGGCTTCTCGCATCTTTCGTCTCGGCACTGATAAACCCGCTCTGCGAATTTTGATAAATCAACGTTTGCTGCGCGATGTAAACTTCGATCAGCTGCTGCACGATATCATGAGCCAATTGCTTGTCAGGGTGTAGGAACGAAACCGTAATAATATTATCCGTCGTCCCGACACCCACAGCGAGGTTGGACAGAAAGCGCTTGACCGCTTCGTCCATCGGCGTCCACCGCGTGGGCGGGTTCTCGATGATATCAGGATAAAGTGCGTTAATGCCGAGGATGTCGATTGTCGCTTTCGCCATGTCGTGACTGTTCAGCATCGCGGCATGCGCCGCCACAATCTCGTGCCGGTCCGACGGTGTCATCTCAAATGTTGGGCTGCGGGATAGTTCCGGGACTGAACGATCACCAAATCGAACGATCAGTTGCGCAACCGATTCATATTTTGGCGTCGCCATCAACAGGTATGCAGCGCCAGCACCGATCACCGACAGAAACACTGCAAGTACTATTCGTCTCCTTCCAAAAAGGGTGATTAGGAAGCCGCCGGGGGGCGCAAAAAATTCTTTCATAGCGCTTCTCCAAGCGGTCGGTGAACCAACATGTCCCTAATCAGTGGCTGTGTATTCGGAAGCGCCTTACGACCGAGTCAGCTCTCGGGCCGCCATGTGATCCTATGCGGAAGCAGGGGATATTTTGCATCTAGTTCTTGTCGGCAAAGTTGGTAATAGGAAACGTCCTGCATCCGATAGTGTAGGTACGCCGGAAAATCCGCACCTCAGGAGAGGCTAACAAACAACCGCCCTCTACCGCACGTGTTCGTTTTGTGGCCGGATGAAAATACAAAGCTTAAAAGATT
>JAQGIF010000347.1 GCA_028291345.1 Rhodospirillales bacterium
AAAGCCGGATCATGTCACGGTGTATCGCCTCGATCGTATCCAGCGGTCCACGGCCAAGAACGACGGCAAACCCCCATTCCTCAATGTAGGATTTAACCTCGGGCACCGAGGCGGTTTCATCGAAGTACGTCACCTTCATTGGCGTCTCCTCCCCTTGGCGCCCGATGATCTCGAAGCGCTTTCCCGGCTTACGCTTTTTCCCCGCCCGACTGACGCATGACCGTTATCGACCCTATCATCTCGTTGGGCTACTAGAAAGCCGAAGATGAAAGACCAGGAGGGAGGACACCGTGGCGGTGCTGTCAGTCCAATGCTAACTTGTCTCTGTTTTCCGTGGGTTAGCGGATTTCTAAAGGCAGTTTTATGGCCAAACTCTCATTTAAGCGGCATCGGTTTCCACCGGATATCATCTGCTATGGGGTCTGGCTGTATTTCCGCTTCACATTGAGTTTTCGCGACGTCGAAGAGCTGCTGGCGCAGCGTGGCATCGACGTCAGTTATGAGACCGTGCGTTGCTGGGCGATCAAGTTCGGTCCGCAGATTGCCCGTAATCTCAAGCGGCGCCGGCCCTCTCCCAGCTTTCGCTGGCACCTCGACGAGATGGTCGTGAACACCGGCGGGAAGCGCATGTATTTGTGGCGAGCAGTCGATGACGAGGGCGAGGTGTTGGACATGATTGTCCAACGCCGAGGGGACACGGCGGCTGCGCTGAAGCTTCTGAAGCGGCTGATCTGGAGCCAGAAGATGACGCCCAAAGAGATCGTAACCGACGGGCTCAAATCCTACGTTTCAGCGCTGACTTCTCCAAGATCGTCGCACGACTGGATGCCAAGTCGGTGTCGTTCGTCGCCGTGACCCAACAGTTCAATACCACCAGCTCGATGGGCCGACTGACGCTGAACATCCTGCTGTCCTTTGCGCAGTTCGAGCGCGAGGTCACCGGTGAACGCATCCGGGACAAGATCGCGGCGTCCAAACGCAAGGGCATGTGGATGGGTGGCGTGGTCCCGCTCGGCTACGACGTCAAAGATCGCAAGCTGGTGGTCAATGAGGTGGAGGCAGAGACGGTCCGGGAGATATTCCGGCTTTATCAGGAGCTGGGCTGCGTCCGTAAGCTCAAGCGCGAACTCGATCGTCCGCAACATCAAATCGAAGCGGCGCATCTCGAAAGCGGGTGGGACGTCCGGCGGGATCAGCATCGGCCGCGGCGCGCTCTATGATCTGCTGAGCAATCCCATTTATATCGCCCTGACCAAGCACAAGGATGTCACCTATCCCGGTCAGCACGACGGGCTCATGCCGGTCGAGCTGTGGGAATCTGTTCGGACACAGCTCCCAAAACGCACGTGCGACGGAGGGACCTCGCCCGACTCAAGTTGATAGCAGACCGCTACTCGGCAAGCTGGTCGATGACCAGGGTGAGCGGCTGGTCCCGCATCATTCCAACAAGCAGGGCAGGCGGTACCGCTACTATGTTTCGGCTGCGCTGCTGACCGGCGAGGGGCGGCCGGAGGGATCGGGCTGGCGGATCCCGGCCGCCGAACTGGAGCGCACCATCCGACGCCTCATCAACCTAACCCTGCAGGATCAAACGGCGATCGTTCACGCAGCCCAAGATGCTGGCATCGGCAGCACGCAGCTTCCGGGAATTCTTGATCAGGCACAACGGCTGAGCACCAGTCTCGACGACCAGATTGAGTTCCCGCAGCAGTTGGTCGGTCGCATCACGCTTCAACCAGATGGGATTATCCTCACCCTGAAGCTTGCCGATGGAGTGGCATCGGAGAGCGATCCGATCCTCGTCACCAGGCAACACGCGATCCAGATGAAACGCCGCGGCGAAGAGATGCGCCTGGTGGTCGATGGTCCGGCTGACACCAACCATGCGGTTGATCCGGTCCTGCTCAAGGCGGTGGCGCGGGGCCATCGCTGGTTCGATGAGCTGGTCTTCCGGCCGGGTGGCGCCGGCTTCGGAGCTCTGTGTTAAATGCACTGTCACCGTAATTCCATCTGCCTTGGCCTGTGGCCTTACGAGTTCGCGCCACCTTCATAGATGATCTGGACGCGCCGGTTCTGAGGTTCCTTCAGCCCACGGGCCGCGCATTTGAAGGGACGCGGATATAAGGGATTAGGGCCAGGCCAACCCTGCTACGGCGTGTTCAGTCTTTATGAAGAAAACAGATAAGATCGACAGCGCCCCCGCTTGTCGCGCGAAAGCGCAGTCACTCCGTGCACTCACTGGCCTGATCGAGCGGAAGGCCACGAAGATAAGAATGTTCCGAATGGCAGACGAGTGGGATGCGCAAGCAGCTCTCTTTGAAGTTGGAGGCTCGGGGCAGGCGGCGAGCCGGCCCCTGACGGCGGTGTAGATTGTGCCGGTGATCGTGCCCGCCACGTAGAGCCGTAACGGCGTGTTCGCAGTTTCACCGAACTGATTTGCGCCTTCCGGCGCCGGGTTCTTCGACTGCGCCCGACGTCTCGGCCGCTTTGCGGGCGATCCGGGCGGGCAGGATGCAAGGGCGTTTTACGCCGCCGAGCTGTACGCCGTCCTTGCGCGGTGGGGCGGTTCGCGCGCCCCCCTGACCGGGGCCGCGGACTATCCAAACCGCCAGCATTCATATGAGCCGATGTCCAGCAGCCCCTATTCGAAGTTCAGAAACGACCGCGGCGTCCTTGAAATCCGCATTGGGGTGAAGGAATTCAAGTGCGTCGGCGCTTCCCCGCCGCAGGACCATCCGCACGTCTACATCAATATGGGCGAGGCGGACACGATCCACTGTCCCTACTGCGCGACGCGGTTCCGCTTCGATCCTCGATTGACGCCGCTCGATGCCGACCCACCGGACAGCTTCTTCGCTGTCGACGCTAACTCCGGCTAAGGACTAAGGCGCCGGACAAATCCAACGCGGCGTCAAGCTGGATGAATAAGGCGCGCAATTGCGCCTTTGATCCTAGATCAGCGCCCATGAGATCGCTCCAAGCCGACAGGCGAGAACGCGACGTGTCTCTGAATCAGCGGCGCCTGTCGGAAAAATATTCGGGCCGGGGATGAGACGCTAGGTGCCGACAATGGCCGCAGGGGAGGAGTGTAAGAACGCAGTCACGCACTATCCGGTCCAAAGTTTCTTGTGCGGCGATGTCCATCGATACTCACGACCATCTCGTCGAGGTGCCAGCGGTGACAACGCCATATGCCCGGATGAGTTAACCGGAATGGGATGCATGATGGCCCTACGTTCGAAGTTAGGCTGCTATCGTTGCAGCAGTCCAGGCGACGCTCGCTTCGATGCGAAACTGGCGAAAGACTGGTCGGGAAATCAGGTGAGTCTGGACGTTGAAATTGTTGTAGATGGCCGCGTGGGTGGCGAGGAATCTTTGGGCTGAGCCCTGCGATTTGAACTTCTGCTGTTTTCGCTCTCGTCGTCGAATGACCAGGTGTGAGTTTTCGGCGCGATTGTTCTCGCGCATCCTGCCCGGCCGGTGGCGGCTGGAAAGGCCGAGGACCTTGGCGGCGGGGCCATAGGACGCCAGCTTGTCCGTCGTGATCGTCTCAGGATGAACGCCCTGGTTTCGCAGCAGTTTCCGCAGAAGCTTCAAGGCTGCATGCTTGTTGCGCCGCTTTTGCACGAGAACATCCAGAACCTCGCCCTCATCATCGACCGCGCGCCAGAGGTACATGCGCCGGCCACCAATCTTCACCACCATTTCATCCAAATGCCACCTGCCCGTCGGCGGCGACCGGCGACGACGCAAATTGGCTGCGATCAGGGGTCCGAACTTGTTTGCCCAGCAACGCACCGCCTCGCGGCTGACCTCAATGCCGCGCTGGGCAAGCAGGTCCTCGACATCACGGATGCTCAGCGTGAACCGGAAATACAACCAAACCGCATACCTGATCACGTCCGGCGGGAATCGGTGACGCTTAAATGAGATCGGATTCAACGCTCGTGCCTCCATGTCCGGCCGGTCAGTCGGAAATCAGAGACTTGTAGCAGTTAGACTGCCAGCACCGACCGGAGATAATGCTGTTATGGAAAATCGCAAAGACCGGCCGAAAGTGACACAAGGAGACCGGAGATTCGCCGGTGACTCCTTGCATCAAAATCTGGCTAAGTCCTTGAGATCATGGACTGATTGGCGGAGGGAGGGGGATTCGAACCCCCGAAACGGTCTCCCGTTTACACACTTTCCAGGCGTGCGCCTTCAACCACTCGGCCACCCCTCCTGTCGGAGCCGCACGGTAAAGCACGGGACGGGCCTTTGGTGCAACCGTCTGGCGTGCAACCCTCCATGGGTCTCATGCGATCAGTTCGTCCACCGTGCCGAGCAGCAGCGCGAGATCCTGCGGCCGCGACAGGCGATGGTCGCCGTCCTTGATCAAGGTGACGCGCACATCGTCGCTTTTCAGCCGTTCGGCGATCCGCAAGGATAGCTGCCAGGGCACGTCGCCGTCGCCCTGGCCGTGCAGCAGGCGCACCGGTCCAGAAAACGGAATCGGGCCTTCCAACAGCAGGTGATTGGCGCCGTCCTCGACCAGCTTGCGGGTGATCGGCATTGGGTCGCCATACTCGGACGGGCGATACAGTACGCCGTCGGTCAGCAGCGTTTCGCACTGGGTCTCCGACAAGTCCCCGTTCAGCAGCCGCGCTGTGAAATCCGGCGCCGCGGCGATGCCGACCAGCGCCTTCACCCGCTCCGCCCGGGCCCGCGCCAGCAGCAGGGCGATCCAGCCGCCCATCGACGAGCCGACGACGATCTGCGGCCCCTCTGTCACCGCATCGAACACCGCCAGCGCGTCGGCGAACCACTCGCCGATCGTGCCGTCGACGAAGCGCCCTTCGGACTGGCCGTGGCCGCTATAATCCAGCCGCAGGAAGGCATGTCCACGCCGCAACGCCGCCTCTTCCAGCGCGGTCGCCTTGGTGCCGGTCATGTCCGAGCCGAAGCCCCCCAGGAACACGATGCCCGGCCCCGCGCCGGCTGTGACGCAATAGGCGAGGCTGGGCAGGCCCGGCCGTTCGAACAATTTTATTCGCTTTTGATCGCTGTCACTCATGCCGCGCTCTGGTTCGACGTGTTCGTCAGGGCTATAGCTTATCCGGCCGCGCTCGGCGATTCCTGATATCGCAGCGCAGCCGGGGGCTTCATGCTCCGCCCGCAGCGCCAATCAGGGGCCCATGGACTTCGACCCTTTGCCCGATCCGCTTCTCCACCCTGATGGGCGGCCGATCACGATATTACAGGTTTTGCCCCGGCTGGTTGTCGGCGGCGCCGAACGCGGCACCGTTGATGTCGCGGCGGCCGTCCAGCGTGCCGGCGGCACGGCGATCGTGGCGTCGGAGGGCGGGCCGATGGTGCATGAGCTGGAACGGTCGCGCGCCAAGCACATCAAGCTGCCGCTGGCGCCCAAGAACCCCTTCACCATCTGGCGGAATGCAAACCGTCTGGCGCGCGTAATCCGGCAGAACAACGTCGATATCATCCATGCCCGCAGCCGCGCCCCGGCTTGGAGCGCCATGTGGGCGGCCCGGCGCACCGGCATCCGTTTCGTCACCACCTATCATGACACCTATTCATCCGGCACTGCCTGGAAGAAACGCTATAATTCAGTGATGGCGCGCGGCGACCGGGTGATTGCCATTTCGGAATTCATTGCCGACCATCTGCGTGATCTCTATGGGCTGGCCGAGACGGTGCTGCGCATAATCCCGCGCGGCATCGACCTAGCGCGTTTCGACCGCACCCGCGTGCCTGCCGAGCGCAAGATCAAGCTGACGCATGACTGGAACCTGCCGGAAGACCGCCCGATCATCCTGATGCCGGCGCGGCTCAGCCGCAAAAAAGGCCATCTGGTACTGATCGAGGCGCTGTCGAAGCTGAAGCGTACCGATATCTGCTGTATCATGGTGGGCGATGACGGCCGGCAGACCGCTTATCGTACGGCGCTGCTCGAATTCATCCATGATTGCGGATTGGACAGTGTCGTTCGGCTACTGCCGCCGACAACCGATATGGCTGCCGCCTACAGCCTGGCGGCGGTCGTCGTCGCGCCCTCGGTCAGGCCTGAGGGGTTCGGCCGCGTCCCGGTCGAGGGCCAGGCGATGGGCTGTCCGGTGATCGCCAGCGACATTGGCGGCTTTCGCGAAACCATCGTCGATGGGGTGACCGGCCTGCTGGTGCCGCCCGGGAATTCCGGCCGCCTAGCCGACGCCATCGCCAGCGCACTCGCCCTCGACCAGAACGATCGCGAGGGCCTGGCGGTCGAAGCTTGGGCCAATATCCAGGCGAAATTCACCCGCGAGCGCATGTGTGCATCGACTTTGGACGTCTATAGAGAACTGGTCGCGGGGAACTGGTCAGCAACGGCGCCCGTTGGATTCGACGCCATTAGCGAGCATAGTTAGAGCATGCCAAAGATAAATTATGGATGAGCAAAACAGTTTCGGCGGCCGCTTCGCGCGCTACGCTCGGGTTTCGACGGCGGTAGGGGGATTGGCGGCCCGCATGGCGGGCGAGCGCTATCTCGGCATAAAGGTCGATCGAGACGCTCACGCCAGGGAGCTTCGGGCCGCGCTGGGGGGATTGAAGGGGCCCTTGATGAAGGTGGCGCAGCTTCTGGCCACCATTCCCGAGGCGATTCCCGACGAATATGTGGCGGAGCTATCGCAGCTTCAGTCTAACGCCCCGTCCATGGGCTGGTCCTTCGTCCGGCGCCGCATGCAGGCCGAGCTCGGCCATGGCTGGGAGGCGGAATTCAGGAACTTCGAGCACGAAGCCGCCGCCGCCGCTTCCCTGGGACAGGTCCATCGCGCCACGGGTCTTAACGGACACAAGCTGGCCTGCAAGCTGCAATATCCGGATATGGCTTCCGCCGTCGAGGCGGATCTGGGTCAGCTGCGCCTGATCCTCGGTATTTTCGAACGCTATGACCGCGCGGTATCGACCAAAAAGGTCCATGAGGAAATCAGCGAGCGCCTGCGCGAGGAGCTGGATTACGAGCGCGAAGGCCAAAACATGGCGCTCTATGCCGATATATTGCGGAGCGAACCCGGCGTGCATGTGCCCATCCGGGTGCCGGAACTGTCGACCAAACGCCTGCTGACCATGAGCTGGCTGGATGGGGAGCGGATCACCGACGCGGCGGATCGCGACCGAGGTATCGCCGACCAGGTGGCGATTAACATGTTCCGCGCCTGGTATGTGCCCCTCTATCGCTATGGCGTGCTGCATGGCGACCCGCATCTCGGCAATTACAGCGCGCGGCCCGACGGATCGATCAACCTGATGGATTTCGGCTGCGTCCGCGTGTTCAAGCCCAGCTTCATCAAGGCGGTGATCGATCTCTACCGTGCCGTGCAGACCAACGACGACGCTCTGGCGGCCGACGCCTATCGCGTCTGGGGCTTCGGCGAACTGTCTGAGGAAGTGGTCGGCATTCTGAATATCTGGGCGCGCTTCATCTATGAGCCTTTATTGGACGATCGCCTGCGCTTGATCGGACAGGCGACCAACGGCATCTATGGCCGCGAGATCGCGCACCATGTCCATAAGGAACTGGTCCGTGTCGGCGGTGTGGAGGTGCCGCGTGAATTCGTCTTCATGGATCGGGCGACCCTGGGCCTGGGCTCGGTCTTCATCCATCTGAAGACCGAACTCAACTGGCACCGCATCTTTGAAGACCTGATCGCCGATTTCGACATCGACGCGATGACCAAGCGTCAGGCCAAGGTGCTGAAGAGGAACGGGATTTCGGTCGCGTAGGCGGGCTTATGTTTTGTCAGTGATGGCCGCCGTGGCCACCCCCGCCGTGGTCACCTCCACCATGACCGCCGCCGCCATGGCCGCCGAAATTGCCGCCGCTGCGATCTCCGCCGCCGTGATGCCCGCCATCGTGTCTGCCGCCACCGAACCCGAAGGCCAGGCCGAATGAGTCATAGATGGGCGGGGCGTAAGCGTAGCCGCGTCCAGGATAGCCATACATATAGTTATAGCCGCGCGCCGCGGGCACGCAGCCATAGCCATATGAATAATAATATCCGTAAGGGCAGGCGACCTGGGCCGACGCGCGAGGCGCCGATATCGCTCCCATGGCGATCGCTGCGCCGGCGACCAGCAAGGCCTTTGTTGCCACCGATTTTAAGCGGGTCATGATAAATTCTCCCACCGATCTTGGGCGCCGCGCAGAGCTGCTGCGGTCATGCTCGGGCATCTTTAAAGCTTCATATGGTGTTAACTGTCGCGGTTGGTCGCCGGTTCCGCCGTCCGGCCGTACCGTATTGAACCTTATCTGTGCCTGGCGCCCGAACAGGTGGATAGATGCTCGACGACCCGAAACAGCGACGGACCATATTCGCCAAAGCCGCGCCGCCGCAGTTCGAGATGCGGTTCAACCCGATGTTCGGCGGAATCCTGGTCTATGTGTTCGACAAGCCTGCCGAATGGCTATCCGATGCCGGGCTTGCGCTGAAGATGCCAGGCACGGAAAGGGACGCGTTGCTCGCCATACAGGGCGCAAAGCCCCTTCCGATATGCTCGCCGATCAGCCTTTGAGCAAAACCTATGTTGTTGTCCCGGATACGATGCTGGACGATCGGAACACGCCGGGCGGTTGGATCGTGCGGCGGCGGCCGGGCTGAGTACAAGTCGAAAAAAATGGGTTAACGATCTCCGGACAGATCGTCGAAAAACGCCTTATCTGCCGGCAAGCCACCCGGCTTGGACAGGCTGGCGAACTGATCTTGAACAGGTTTCAGCCTTTCGCCCGCGGCTAACTCCACCCAGACGGCAATCGGCCGATGGTCCGATCCCGCCCGACCCAAAATCTCAGCGCGTGTGCAGTTCAGGCCGCGCATGAAGCAGCGATCCAGCCGCAGCGGCAGCATTTCGCCCATGTCGTGGGTCGGGTTGCGTTCACCGACATCGCGGAAGCCGCGCAGCAGGGACGGTCCCACCATGTTGCAGTCGCCGATGATCATCGCCCGCGGTGGCAGGTAATGGGCGATCAGCCGCAATTGCCGCCGGTTCATCAACTGCCCATGCGACAGATGCACGTTGGCGACCGCGAAATGCTCCAGGGACACGATCTGGCTGATCCGCTTCACGAACAGACCGGACTGCAGGTTGATCTGATGTGGGGTCCGCGCGAAGGGCAGGGGGCTCCAGGCCGCCAGCCCGTGCAGCCGCCCTGGTAGCTGGTTGCGCGCGTAATGGCCGCCGATTTTTGCTGGCAGGTGATCGATCGCCACCGTGGCCTCCTGCATCAAAAATAGGTCGGGTTTCTCCTGCTCGGCCAGATGCACCACCTCTTCCAAGGTCGCCCCGATGCTGTGCAGCAGGTTCCAGCTGATGATCTTCACGCCTTCTCCGAGGCCTTATTCCGGCGTGGCCACCGAGTGCGCCAGGCGCGAACCAGCAGCGTCAGACCCATCCAGATAGCAGCCAGCGCCAGCGGATAAGCCAGCAGGCGCGGTAAGAACACCGCGATCAGGCCGATCGCCGTGGCTGTGACCCCGCCGGTCGCCAGCACACCGGCTTCGGCTGAGCCCAGCGCGCGGTGCCGGGTCAGCGCGGCTCCCACCGTGGCGCCCAATCCGGCCGCGCCGGCCATCAGGCGGCTTCGGCCGGCGTACCTCTTGCGACTGCGGCGCGTACCGCCGGGGGTGCTTCTGGCGCGCCGCATCTTGCCGGCATCCAGCACGATCTCCGTGGCATTCTCCAGGTCCTCCTCGAACATGTCCGCCATCTGCGCCGCGAATTCCGGATCCTGGATGGTGACATCCAGCTCGCGGTTCGAGGTCCAACTCGCCAGGTTCGAGTTGCTCGACCCAACCCGGGACCAGCAGCCGTCGGCCACGGCGGTCTTGGCGTGCAGCATCGGCCCGTTCCACTCGAACACCCTGACCCCGGCCTCCAGCAGCGCGCGATAGCCCGCGCGTGACAAGGCGCCGACGATCGGCCAGTCGTTCGATCCAGGCACCAGAAGCCGCACATCCACGCCGGCCTTGGCCGCGCCGCACAGCGCGTGGACATAGCCGGTGGTGCCGACAAAATAGGCATCGGTCAGCCACAGGGACTCCTCGGCAATCTCCGCCACCAGCTGTTCCAGGCGATAGAGGCTCATCTCGTCGGGCCGCCCGGCGATGACCCAGGCTTTGAAGTCACCGGCCTTTTCCAGGTTTTTCAAGCTTGCCAATTCGTGGCGCGGAATCGGTTTGCCGGTCGTCTTCCAGCTATCGGCAAAGGCGGCGTCGATATCGGCGACGGCGGGGCCGCGAATGGCGATGGCGGTGTCTCGCCAGGGCGGAATATTCCTGTCGGGATGGCCCATCCAGTCGTCGCCGATGCACAATCCGCCCGTGAACGCGACCTGGCCGTCGACGCACAGCACCTTGCGGTGGTCGCGGCTGATCCAGCTCAGGGGATTGCCGAAACGCGGCGGGTTATAGCAGCGGACCTCGACCCCTGCATGGCGCAGCTTCTCCCAAAAGATCGGCCGGGTCCGCATCCTGCAGCCCATCCAATCATACAGCACCCGGCATCGCACTTTCCGCGCCGCCGCCTGGATCAGCGCGTCGGCGAAGGCATGTCCGATCTTATCGTCCTGGAGAATATAATTTTCCAGATGGACGTTGCGCTCGGCTTTGGCGATGGCGTCCAGCCAGCGCGGGAAATTTTCCGGCCCGTCGCGCAGAAGCTCGATCGCGTTCCCCTCCGACAGGGCAGCATCGGCAATACGGGAAAAGCCGCTGCTGGCCAATGCCGCGAGCGGGGTTGCAAAGGGGGGCGGGAGCATGGTTCGCGTGTCGCTCATGGGCTGACTCTCATAGCTTGGCTTGGATCATTCAGAGGCGAATGCACCATAACGCTCGATTTGATCCATGAAATGACGATAAAGCTTATCGGCAATAAGAATGCTCGGGGAAGGACTCATGGAAAAGCTGATCTATCTGCTCTGGAAAGAGACCGGGAAGGCCGATGCGGCTTTCAATGCCGACCTGCTGGGGCCGGTGCAACGCCAACTCGTCGCACTGGGTGCACAGCGGCTGCAGGTACATGTGATCGACGACGCGGTGGCGTCCGGCGCCAAGCTGCGCTTTGAAACGATGAAACCGATGCCGTCGGGAATGGTCTCGTTCTGGCTGAACGCCGCGCATGCCCGCGCCAAATACGAACCGGTGCTGGAAGGCGCGTCGGCACGCATCGCCGGCTATGCAGTGTCGGAATCGATCGTCCTGCCGATCACCGAGGCGCAGCCGGATGGGGTGCGCGTGCCGGGCTTTTCCCAGATCGCCTTTTTCCGCAAGCTGCCCGGCATCACCCAGGAAGGGTTCCTGCAGATCTGGATGCGCGACCAGACCCGCGTCGGGCCGGAAACGCAGGAGACATTTTATTACGGCCAGAACATCGTCGTGCGCGCGCTCACCGTCGGCGCCCCGCCGCTTGATGGCATCGTCGACGAATGCTACCCGATCGAGGCACTGACCGACCATCTGGTCTATTGGCGCGCCAATGGGTCCGAGGAGACATTCCAGGCACACCTGAAGCGCGAGATGGACAATGTTGCCCGCTTCATCGACGGCGACAGCGTCTCGGCGTTCGTCTCCAGCACCTACCGCTTCGGCGGCTGGACGGATCAGGCGTAAGGCCTATCGCCAGCATTCGATCTTCACCGTCGCCTTCTGCAGCAGCCCGGCGAGGGCGACGGCCGATCGTCGCTGGCCCTTGCCGCTTTGTTCATAGGCGATGCCGTTTCGGTCCATCAGCGCCCGTAGCAGGTCGATCCGCCAGGCGAAATTGACGTTCTGCGCCAGGTCGCCGGTCGCCGCCGCGATGCCAAGCGCGTTCAGCTTGGCCGCGACGATCCCGACGACCGCGCCGCTCGCATCGACGACAGGCCCGCCTGAGCTGCCGGTCTGGACGGGCGCGCTGATCTGGAATGCCTTCACGGCCCCCATCATACCGGTGGTGCCGGAGACCGATCCCGTCGTCAGATTGCCGGTGCCGCTCAACATAGATACCAGCGGGAAGCCATAGCTGGTGATGTTTTCGCCCAACTCGGCCCGATTGCTCCTGATTTTCAGCCGCGTGCCGAAGCCACCCCCTGCCAGGATCGCCAGATCGTCCGCGCGATCTTCGCCGAGAACGCGGGTCATCGCGTTCGATTTGCCGGCGCTGTCGATCAGCCTGATCTCCCGGCAATTGGGCACGACATGAAAATCGGTCGCGATCTCGCCGTCCTTGCCGACGACGAAGCCCGATGCCGATCCGCGCAGTCTTGGCGCGCGCGGTTCGATGCCAGCCGGCAACAGGCTTACCAGATCGGTTCCCTGCTTCCACGCCGCGGTCGCCGCTTGCGCCGCCGTCAATTCGGCGGGTGAAAGGCCTTTCGCCGCGGTGTCCCGCATCGCCTTGGCCGCCATGCCCAACCC
>JAQGIF010000091.1 GCA_028291345.1 Rhodospirillales bacterium
AGGTTCTGACTGCATCCCGCAAAATTATAGACCGAGCGATACGACCGATCGAGCAGCAGATCGGTCAACACTCCTGATCGTTCGCTCCCCGATGCTGGGCGGCTATTCGGGGAGCATGATAACGACAGTCCGGACTGTGACAGCCGGTTGCCGCTGAGCATCCCGGCGCACTTACCTATTAACAAAATGTAATGCCCAGGCAATCGCGACGTTATCCGGATGAGCTACTGTATGCCATTGGAGTTTAGTCGCAGAGGAAGCGATGGCGAAGCTACTGCTCATCGTCTGCGCGCTCGTCGCATGTGGGGGCGCCCCAGCGAAAGCCCAAACTACGCCTGACGTTCCACCGCCCGCAGCACGACTTATCAAGCCGCACCCCGGCCGTGTCGAGGCGCGCCCGGCCGAGCGCATCCATCATCCGTTGGACGATCGTTGCCGCCCGCTCAAAGAGCGGCTGGAATTCGAACTGCAGAAGAACGGCAACCAGCGTCGGCTGTTTCAAGCCAGGCTTGCTCACAATGCCGGAACACGGCTTTGTCGCGAAGGCCATGCCGAAACAGGAATTTCAGAATTGCAGCGCGGCCTCTCCTTTCTGCAGGATGTTCCTCGCTAATGATTACGACAGGCATGCATTCGCTGGTCCTTGAAGAGGGCGATGCGACCGCTTGCCTATGCCGATAAACGGCTTACGAGTCCGATTTTCTGCTAAGGTGACTCGTGTGCGAATCGCCGATATGCGGCGGCACGATATCCCTCATTCCTTTCCTCGGTTCCCTTGGTAGCCAATGGTCAAAAGGCCGATATTCTTCGACCCGACCGGCCGACGCGCCGTGCATGTGTCTCGCGTGACGGCAGTGATCGCCATTTTCACCAGCCTCGTTCTTATTGCCTTCGTGGTGACTCTATTTGCGGTCCCGCAACTTGCAAACGTCGACCTTGGGCGCCAGGCAACGCTGAAACGATCAGCGATGACAAAAGCAGCCGCTCCCGGACTTCTTCGGTCAGCCACGCGTCTCGCCGCGCAAACCCGCGCCAAGCGGCAAGCCATGGTCAATGGAGAGGCCGCACGCCGCGCAGCAATTTCACAACCGCGGCCGGTACCGGGCATGCTCCGTTCGGGCCCCGACAAACCTCTCACGCTTGGTTTCTACGCAAGCTGGGACGATCGTAGTTTTCCGTCGCTCAGGCGGGCTCTGCCAAAACTCGATGCTGTGATTCCGTCCTGGTTGACCATGCAAGGCGCCGACATGGCGCTAGACATAAATGTCGATAGCAAGTCGGTCGATTTTATCCGAACTACCCGGCCGACCCTCCCTATCATTCCACTGCTACAAAATTCCGTCGACGGCAACTGGGATGGTGCCGGCCTTGCGCGTTTACTTGCTGACCCGGTGGCGCGCGCAGCGAGGCTGGCCGA
Organism: Rhodospirillales bacterium; assembly: GCA_028291345.1. Classification (GTDB taxonomy): domain Bacteria; phylum Pseudomonadota; class Alphaproteobacteria; order BOG-932; family Roseiterribacteraceae; genus BOG-932. Next base: position 1,418 of record JAQGIF010000091.1, read on the forward strand.
CATCGTCGCTTTTCTCGAAAAAGGGGGCTTTCAGGGCATTTCTGTGGATTTTGAGGAGGTGCCTATATCGGCTCAAGGGAATCTCCGGATTTTTCTGTCCGAAATGGCCGCCGCCTTCGGCCCCCGGGGGTGGAGCATCATACTGGCGGTGCCGTTCGACGACGAGGATTGGGATTACGCAGCCTACGCGAAAATCGTCGATTTCATTCTGCTCATGGCCTACGACGAGCATTGGGAGACCGGCACGCCCGGAAGCATTACCGGCCAGACATGGTACGAGCGTATTCTCGATAAGCGGATGAAGGTGCTCGATCCCGCGCGCACCATCATTGCAATCGGCGCCTACGGGTACGATTGGAGCAAAGGCAAGCCGACGCAAGACATTGCTTTCCAAGAAGCGATGACGTTAGCCCACGATTCCGAAACGACAATCGCATTTGATCCAAAGAGCGAGAACCCACATTTCTCGTACAGCGAGGATGACGGTCAAAAACACGACGTTTGGCTGCTGGATGGCGTCACCGCCTTCAACGAAGTTCATGCGGCCGACATCTATAAGCCGGCCGGTTACGCGATATGGCGGCTGGGGTCGGAAGATCCGTCGCTATGGTCGGTGCTGGGACGCAACTACGGTGCGCCGGCTCCAGATGGGTTGAAAACCATCGCAAGCGGGCAGGACGTCGATTTCGAAGGTGAGGGCGAAATCCTTCGTGTAACGGCGACGCCGGCGGCGGGTGCGCGCACGACCGAGATCGAGCCCGCGACGGGTGACGTCGTCGACCAGACCTACACCGTTCTGCCGAATTCGTATGTCATACAAAGAGTCGGAGACAAGACCGGTAAGATCGCGCTGACATTCGACGATGGCCCCGATCCGGTTTGGACGCCACGCATCCTTGATATCCTTAAGGAGAAAAGAGCGCCGGCCACATTTTTTATTATCGGCCAGAATGCGCAGGCAAACCCGGAGTTGCTTCTGCGTGAAGTGGCCGAGGGACATGTCGTGGGCAACCACACGTTCACTCACCCCAATCTCGCCCTGACGTCGCAATCTGTCACTGAGCTCGAACTGAACGCGACGCAACGGCTGTTCCAGGCGTTCACGGGTCGCTCATTGACACTGATGCGTCCACCCTATCTTGGGGACGCCGACCCGACTACCGCCGACGAAATCGGTCCGATCTCGATTGCTCAATCGCTTGGCTACCTGACAGTTGGACTGCATGTCGATCCAGACGATTGGCAGGGGCCTTCATCCGATCTCATCATTCAGCGCGTCCTGGAACAGATTGCAGACCCAAATCCCGATATTCGTGGTCGGGTTGTTCTGCTCCATGATTCCGGTGGAGACCGCACCCAGACCGTACGTGCGCTTCCCACGTTAATCGATGCGCTGCGCACGAAAGGGTATGAACTCGTTCTCGTTTCCGACCTTGCCGGTCTAACGCGCGATCAGGTCATGCCGCTTCTGCCACCCTCGGCGCTCACCCAGCTTACCGATAAGTCGATATTCTTGGCGTTAGGCTGGTTCGGGCATGGATTGCATTGGCTGTTCGTAGCGGTAATCAGTCTTGGATTTGGCAGAGTCATATCCCTTTGCGGGCTTAGCCTATGGAGCCTCTATCGAGATCGCCGGCTGGTGCCACCAGCATTGCCGATCGACCTTCCGCTCATATCTGTCCTCATTCCCTCTTATAACGAGGCAAGGGTCATCGCCTCATCGGTGAACCGCGTCCTCAGCAGCGCGTACGGCAACCTTGAGGTCATCGTGATCGATGACGGATCGATCGACGGTACATCGGATGTTGTGAGAAACGCGTTTGCCGGCGACATGCGGGTTGCGCTACTGACAATTCCGAATGGAGGCAAGGCGGCGGCGCTCAATGTCGGCTTGGAGCATGCAAAAGGCGACGTGATCGTCGCGCTAGATGCCGACACGCAGTTTGAGCCTGATACAATCGGCAAGCTCGTCCGCTGGTTTGTCGATCCCCTCATTGGGGCAGTTGCTGGCAATGCCAAGGTCGGTAACCGGATCAGCCTGATCACCTTGTGGCAGGCGCTTGAATACATCACGGCGCAGAACCTCGAACGACGTGCTCTTGCCGCCCTCGACTGCATCACGGTCGTCCCTGGGGCGGTGGGGGCTTGGCGTCGGTCCGCGCTCGCTGAAGCTGGCGGCTTTCCGGCGAATACGCTCGCCGAAGACCAGGACCTCACGATTTGTATCCAGCGTCTTGGCTACCAAATTCGTTTCGACAGCAGCGCATTGGCTTGGACGGAAGCACCGGACACGGCAAGGGGGTTAGCAAAGCAGAGATTTCGTTGGGCTTTCGGAACGCTTCAATGTCTGTGGAAACATCGTCACGTCACGTTCAACCGCCGCTATGGCGCACTTGGAATGATCGCTATTCCACAAGTGTGGCTGTTCCAAATGATATTCGCTGTGCTGTCGCCGTTGATCGATATACTGCTCATTTGGCAGTTGGCGCTGACTTGGCTGGATTATCACCAGCATGGGGATCAGTTCGACCCGAGCACGCTGGTGAAGATGGCTCTCTATTACGCCGCCTTTTTGGTGTTCGATATCGGCGCCGCCATCTTCGCGTTTGCATTGGAGCGGCGGGAGAATTGGCACCTTCTATGGTGGCTTGCGCTGCAGCGGTTTGGCTACAGGCAGATGATGTATTATGTCGTGTTGAAGTCGGTAATAGCCGCCGCACGGGGAACATTGGTCGGGTGGGGAAAGCTTGACAGGAAAGCGACCGTCGCGGCATTGGTTTCCAGCCGATAAAACGGTCAATCCCGCGCTCCAATAACCCTGTCGTTTGGATAGGCCCTGATGTGATGGTGCGTAAGGCGTGTTCGTTCGATTGAACGAAACGCACCGGGTGAGGGTTGGGGTCGCATGATCAGAAAACCCAAGCACCGTATCCCCGCGTCCTCATCCCCGCTGATGTCCATGCAAGTGGCAATCTATTCGTAGGAAACGATCGCACGTCGAACGGGATTCTCGACGATTAACGAATGTCGACGGCAAAGGAATATAATCAGCTGCCCGGCGGCCAGTTCGACCCTAACCGACCGAGGGCTGAGGAGTAGGTCCCAGGAAATCGCCAGCCCGCGGCTAACGATCGCGCGGCCGGGTTCGTTTGCCATCGCACCCGTGGCCGGAATGATCGCTGCGCTCCGCCGTGACCATGCCAATGGAGTCCATTCCGCACATGGTAGAGCATTTCATCGACGGTGACGCAGGCTTCAGCAGGGACCTACGTCATCGAACTTCTTACGATTGATCTGGACCAGGGTCACTGTTTTGTGGGCTCGACGTCGCTTCGAAAAAACCATTCGTATCCATCAGCAGACCAACGACCCTCTCGTCGATCTCGGCCTGCCAACGACGCAACGCGTCCAGCGAGGATTTGATTTCTGAAACCAACGGGTCGCCGACAAGGTGAACGGCGGGCGGCGTTCCAAGGGACGCAATATGTGCGGAAACCCGCTCTCGTGTCTCAATCCATTCGGTAATCAACTCTTCCAATGTCGGCATTTTCGCCATCCGGTGGTTTGCTTACAGAGGGGCAAACACATCAGCGCTCAATTGAGCAGCAGAAATCCGAGTGGGGGAGTGGAGTCATTCTTGCTGGTGGCGTGTTTAAGCCATATCGTGAGGTAATGATGGAAGAAGCGGCTTTAACGATCCGGCAGTTTCGCGTGTGCGCGCGCCATATCGATAGCCACCATGCACGGCTGGTCAGAGAAGCGACCCATGAAGCCGCTGCCGTCGCCTATCTCGAAGATCTTATCGTCCTCCCGGGCGACGACTCAGAAGTGAGCATCATCGTGCGCGACTTGGAGAGCGGGCGTGAGCATTGCTTCCGTGTCGATCTCAACACCGGCGAGACGTCGTCCTGCGGATAGACTGAACTATTCGCGGCGCGAGTTGTTGACTGAGTCTTCGTCGGCCGCTGCGGATTTCTCGGAACCGGAACATGGCATATCGTCCAACTTGGCAGGGTCATCTGAGGCTCTCGCTCGTGACCTGCCCGGTCGCGCTTTACACCGCGACCAACGCCGCGGGCGACGTTCACTTCAACCTGATCAATCCCAAGACCAATAATCGGATCAAAATGATCACGACCGACCCTGACACCGGGCCGGTCAACCGGTCAGACCTGGTCAAGGGGTTTGAGGTCGAAAAGGGTAAATATATCCTCGTCACCGACGAGGAGATCCGGTCGGTGAAACTGGAAAGCACCAAGACCATCGACATCGACCGATTCGTGCCCGCGAGCGAGATCGACCGCATTTACTGGGATCATCCCTACTATCTGGCGCCTGACGGCAAGCTTGCTCAGGAGGCGTTCGCCGTTATTCGCGAAGCCATGCGGCATTCCGGGCAGATCGCCCTGGGTCGGGTAGTGCTTTCGACCCGAGAGCGCATCCTGGCCTTGGAGCCGCGCGACAAAGGCATTCTTGCCTATTCGCTACGGACCCAGGATGAAATTCGAAAACCGGACGAAATATTCGGCTCGATCAGCGACATCAAACCCGACCCAAGCATGATCGACATTGCCGAGAAGATCATCGAACAGAAGAAAGGCCCCTTCGACCCCAGCCTGTTCGTCGATCGCTACGAGGAATCGTTGAAGAAGCTGATCGCAGACAAGCAGAAGGGCCAAAAGCCCGTCGCCGCCGAGGAGCCCGAGGATACGAACGTCGTCGATCTGATGGCGAGGTTGAAGGCCAGCTTGGCGGAGCCGGGGGCGAAGGACTCGGCCGCGGGAAAGGCGCTCAAAGGGAAGTCTCCCGAAAAAGCCAAGGCGCAGCCGCGCCGTAAGGCGAGCTGAGCCTCAGGCCCTGCCGCCCGCGTTCCGATAGGTCCTGCGCGCGCTTTTGAAGGCGGCGTCTGCCGCCTTCTTTGCATCGCTATAGGTACGGCGAGCCGATTCCTGTTCGCGCTGCAGTGCGTCCCAGCGGCGGCTGAACTCTTCCTCTTCCCGCCGCCGCCTCTCTTCGAGCGCGCTCAGCGCCTGCTCGGCCTGGTCCAATGCTGTACGATCCGGCGGTGGTGGGGCAGGGATCTCCGCTTTCCTCTGCCGCTTTTCTGCTGGCGGCTTCTCGGCGCGCGGAACCTTTGGCAGGCCTTTCGCTCCAAGTTCGAACGGGTCGCTCGACCCGATCGCGCGGCGGAGCGGCGTTTCCGGGTGGGCGAGCGCGGCTTCTATTGCTGCCCCATCGGTGGCGACCTTGGCGAACCCCTCGGCAAACAGATTCTGATGCGATCCCCACGCGCGCAGGGCGGCAGCCTGGTTGGGTGCGGCGACGATCGATTCATGGAATCCGAACGGCGCTTGATAGACCTTGAGCTTGCGCGCTTTCGGTTGGGTCACCGCTTCTACTTCTTGCGATTATCGCCCTTGTCGCCCTGGCCTGGCTGGGCGTCGTGCCTGGCCTGCTGCCGGATATCTGCCGGCAGCGAACGGCCCGCGTCGACCTCGGTCTTGAATTGGCCTTTCCCGTCGCGGCGCACGTAGCGCTTGTCACCGTGCGGCGCGATCTCTTCACGTTTGGGCATGATTTCCTCCATTGATGTTAGAGGAATCCGTTCCACGGCGGTCGGTTCCCTACGCCGGGCCTATGCGGCGCGTATCGTCCTCGCCAGCCGCTTCATCGCCTGAAGGAGGGAGCGTTCGGACTCAAAATACTCTTCCCAAGCTTTGCTCTTCGCAAGCAGCGCAGGCACCGTCCGCATAGTGAACCGCTTCGGATCGAGCCCCCTTCTCACCTGCGGCCAGGTCAGCGGCATGGAGACCGTCGCTCCGGCGCGGGCCCGCGGCGAGAGCGGCGCGACAGCGGTCGACATCCGGTCGTTGCGCAAATAGTCGAGGAAGATACGACCGGCGCGATCCTTCTTCGCCATGGTGGTCAGGTAGAGGTTCGGGCTATCGGCCGCCATCTGCACGCAGACCTCGCGCGCAGCCGCCTTCGCGTCCGGCCAGGAAATATTCTTCGCTTTCAGAGGCGTGACGACATGGAGGCCCTTGCCGCCGGTGGTCTTGCAGAAGCTGATCAGTCCGACATGGGTGAGCCTGTCGCGCACCTCTAGCGCCGCTGCGATCACCTTCTCGAATGGAACGTCGGGCGCGGGATCGAGATCGAAGACGAAGCGCCCGGGCTGATCCGGATGGCCGGGTTCGCAATTCCACGGATGCAATTCCACTGCCGCGACCTGGGCGACCGCGGCTAATCCTGCGACCCGGTCGATCTGCAAATACGGCTTGCGGTCGCCGGAGACCACGGTCAACTCCAGCAGGTTGGAGGTTCCCGGCATCGCATGGCGCTGGAAGAACAACTCGGTGCCTATGCCGTCGGGTGCCCGGATGATCGAGCATGGCCGGCCTTTTATATGAGGGATCAGCCATGTTCCGACGGTTTCGTAATATCGCGCCAGCTCAAGCTTCGTCACCGGCTTGCCGCCACCATCGTCCGGCCATAGAGCCTTGTCGGGATTCGAGATCGGCACGCTCATGACGATGCTTGAGCGCGCACTTTCCTGCGAGGACGGCGTCGGCATCGCAAGCGGTGTCTTGGCTTGCGCCGGTGTCTCCGCCTCGACTTCCTCTGCCGGCTTGTCCTCGCGCAGGCCTTTGAAGGCGGCCTGGCGCACCATACCGTCACCCGTCCAGCCGGCGAATTCGATTTCGGCAACGAGGACAGGCTTCATCCAATGGACCTCGCGCTCCCGGCGCGGCGCATTGATGCCGCCGAAGGGATTCCGGTCGCTCGCCTGCGCTTTGATCCGCGGGAAAATCCTGTCGACCTTGTCCCGTCCAAAGCCGGTGCCGACGCGACCGACATAGATCAGGTGATCGCCACGATGAACGCCGACTAGCAGCGACCGGAACTTGCCGTTCGTTTCGCTCCAGCCGCCAATGACGACCTCATGCCCGGCACGGCACTTGGACTTGGTCCAGTTGTCGCCGCGCCCCGATTGATAGGGCGCAGCAAGGCGCTTCGAGACGATGCCCTCAAGCGACATTTGGCAGGCGGATCGCAGCACCGCATCGCCGCCGGTTCGAAAATGCTCGACATAACGCAGTCGCGGGCGGGTTTTCGGGCGGGCGTCGAGAATGGTTGCAAGCCGCGCCTTCCGTTCGGCCAGGGGCAGGGCACGCAAATCCGCGCCGTTGGCGAAAAGCAGGTCGAAAACGAAGAAGGCTAGCTGGTCTGTCTTGCCATCCGACAGCGCCGCCTGCAGGGCGGCGAAATCGGGCGCTCCGTTATGGTCGAGCGCCACGATCTCGCCGTCGATTAGGCAATCCGGCAAACTTTCCGATGCTTGGGCAATGGCGCCGAACTTGGCCGTCCAGTCCAAACCTTTCCGCGTGCGCAAGACCGGCTTTCCATTCGCCACGCGCAGCTGCATGCGATAGCCGTCGAACTTGATCTCATGCGCCCACTCGGCGCTGCCGGGCGGGCGGGCGACCAGCGTGCAGAGCTGGGGCGGCACGAAGTCAGGCATCGTCCCAATTGCTTTGGGTGAGTTTTGTCGGGCCACGGATGTTTCGGCGGGAGCATTCCGGCTGGAGGCCTTCGCCGCAACGGGATTGTCCGCCGACGCTCGATTGGAATTCCATACGGCGTCGGCTGCCCGCTTGGTGGCGGGCATCATAAACGCCTTGGGTGGGCGGCCCTTGCCGGCGGCGATATCAACCATGGGCCGGCCGGAGGCCACGGAGCGATCCTCTGTTAGCAGCAAGTCAGCGTCCCCTTCGCGCTCATAGCCATCATGATGCTTGATCAGGAGCCAGTTGTTGCGCTTGCCCGCGCCGAACTTGTCATTTCGCATGCGAACCAACACCCAGGATCCCTGCAACCGCTCGCCGGCAAGGACGAATTTGAGATCGCCCTTCTTCAGCGCCGCTTCGGCCGGCAGAGTGCCCTCCGGCGCCCAATATCCGCGGTCCCAAAGCTGAACGGTGCCGCCGCCATATTGTCCTTTCGGGATGGTCCCCTCGAAGTCGCCGTAGTCCAGCGGATGGTCTTCGACCTCGACGGCCAAACGTCTTTCGTGAGGATCGAGCGATGGGCCCTTGGTGATTGCCCACGATTTGAAGACACCGTCCAACTCAAGCCGCAGGTCATAGTGCAGCCGCGTTGCGTCGTGTTTTTGGATTACGAATCTCAGCCGAGGAGACTCGCGTACCGCGTTCCCGCCGCTAGGCTCGGCCGTTTTTTTGAAATCTCTCTTCGCCACATAGTCGGCCAGCTTCTTGTTCGGCATGGAGCGTTCCCTCAGCATTCGGTGTTACGTCTATGTAACCAGCAGAGCCGGGGATCGTGCCTTATTCTCGTCCGGCACGGGCTGGAGGCAGAGCGCGATCGGACCGCTGGATGTCCCTAAGAGGCCGGGTGAGTCAGGACGGCATCCCGACGCTCTTCGAAGGAGCAGCAACTCAAGAGCGCATTGAGGAGAAATCGGAACAGAATCGTGATGGCGTCTGCATTCGATCTAGGGGCGGAAATTCAAGACTCAGATGGGGAAAGGCCGGGCGCAACGACCACGTTTCCCTACGATCGCTTGACCGTTGAGCGTTTTCGCAAGGCCTTTCCCCGTGCCCGCTGGCGTGATGACCTGCGGGCATGGTTCGTGCCCGGAACGACCGCCGGTCGACGACTAGATCGCTGGCTCGGACGTGAGTTATCGAGCGTCCTTGCCTACGCTGATGAAAAAGGCCGCGATGCGTTCGCTTTTGACCCGCTTGAGAGCGCCTATCTCGAGGTCGCCGACGATCTGCGGATCAAGACGCCTTATTCCAGAACCGTTATCGCCGAGCTGAGGGAAGTCCCGTGGGCCTGGTGGGATTCGGACATTAAAGCGTGGCGCGTGCCATTCCGTTCTCTGGAGGAACTGCGAGGACGTTGGCCGACGATCGAAGCGGCCGCCCGCCGCAACGAACCGGAAGAAAGGCTGAGGCGTCGGGATGCTCGCAAAGGCTCGCAAGGACAGAAGGAAGGGTTGGCGCGTGCCAGCGAAAGGCGCCGGCGCCGTTATCCAGTTCCGTGTTCTGCTCTGCCGCCTCTTGGTCGTGTTGTCGTAACATCACAGTACGGCCCCGCCATCTTCACGGACGTAAGCGGCGAGTTGGTCGACGAAACCACACGGGCCGCCTTCTATCCTGACGCTTCGAGTGGAAATGACCCGTTTGTCTGGGGAAGCTGGCGCAAGGCGACCCACGGTGAGCTTGTGAAGGCTTGGCCGGCGCGCATGGCAGCGACCGTAGCGGAGCGCGAACGCGGCTGGTGGCCACCGACGCTTGAAGAGCTTCGAGATGCGCGCCGCAAGGCGGCGTCAATCGAGCGCACTCAAGCGACCCGGCACGCGAAGCGGCGGATGTCCTAGTCATTGTCCCGGCGGTTGAGGTGGTTAACGGCCACCTGGCCACCGGCATGCAGGTAATCAGGAAGCCGTTCTCGATCACCCCGCTGGCGTTGCGAGTCCGCGCAATCATCGAGGGCTGATGTTCTAGTTCCGACTTCGGGAATTCTGACCTTCAGCACGAATCTGGAGCATGTCGGCGACTTTGTCGGGCTCAGCCTGACAAACCTCGCGACGAAACGGGTCAAGCGCGGCGTGTCGCTGGGTCGCGCGAAATTTGTTGAACCAACCCATCATCCAGGGATAGGTAGCGATGCCGAGCTGCCATTGCGATCGGGAGAAGAACGACGTCAGAATTCCTCATTCAAGGGGCGGACGCCCCTGATTTATTGGGCGGCGCAAGCGAACTTGCAAAATTGATCCGCGCCTTTGACTGGTCAAAAACCCCATTGGGCCCGATCGCGAGCTGGCCGCAATGCCTGAAAACCACGACCGGCCTCCTGGTTGCCTCCCCCGTGCCGATGATCCTGTACTGGGGCGTCGAGGGCGTGGCGATCTACAACGATGCCTATTTGCCTATCGCGGGCGTTCATCATCCGCATCTGCTGGGCGCACCAGGTTCTGAAGGTTGGCCGGAGGTCGCTGATTTCGTGGACAACCTTATCAAGATAGGGCTGGAAGGGAGCGCATTATCCTATTTCGATCAGGAGTTCATACTGCATCGTTCTGGTGCGCCGGAAAAACTGTGGTTCAACGTAGATTGCTCCCCCGTGGCGAGAGAGGACGGTAAGCCCGGCGGCGTGCTGGTCATCGTCACGGAGACAACGCAACGCGTGCTGGCCGACCGGCGCGCCGCCGCCGAGCAGGAGCGGCAGCGGCAGATGTTGCGCCAGATGCCCGGCTTCGTCGGGATGCTGTCGGGCCCGGATCTAATCTTTGAGTATGTGAACGATGCTTATGTCGCGATCTCCGAGCGGGCGGACTTCGTCGGACGCCCCTTCCGTGAAGTCTTCCCCGACATTACTGGCCAAGGTTTCCACGAACTTTTTGAGAGAGTCTATCGGACCGGCGTGGGTATCATCACGCGCGGCATGCAGCTGCGTCTGCATGGGCGCGACGACCTCCAATATGTCGATTTCGCCCTTGAACCGCTCCGTGACGAAGAAGGCGAGGTCGTCGGCGTGTTCGTCGGCGGGTATGAAACAACCG
>JAQGIF010000113.1 GCA_028291345.1 Rhodospirillales bacterium
TTCCGCCGCGCCGTAGGCCAGCGCATGGAAGCCGTCGTCCTTGATGAAGTTGAACTCGGTCAACAGCGTCAGCTTGTCGGAGGCCTTATAGGTGAACAGGACGTCGTTCAGATAGCGCAGTTCGGAACTGGCGTGGGGCACGGAGCCGATCGGGTTTTCCGGCCCGATATGGGTCAATGCGAGAACGCTGAGCTTGCCGTCGAGGGCGAAGCCGCCCTGGAAGGTCCATTTTTTAACCTCTTGTGTTTATTCTTTCTCATCAGGTGATTGCCAAGAACTCGTCAAACTGGATGATCCAAGAGACCCGAGGACGAACCCGGAAAATCGCGACCCGCGCGGCAATCGCGAGCCGGACTATCGGAACGATATTCTTGAGAACGAGGAGCAAGCTGCGCTGGATCACGTCCAGGTCAGCACGGTGGGCGATATCGCGGAAGATGGCGAGATCGTCGGCGAAGATCGACCTGTCGAAAAGCGTAAGGCCGACTGAGGTGGAAGCCGTTTTTCAGGCCCTTGCATAACGGCTGCAAGAATGGAAGGGGCCACTGCATTTTTTGGGCCTCCACACTTTCCACCGAAGCTGTGGATAAGTTTGTGGGCAGGTATAATTTGACCGCCGCGAATCGGCGGGGAATCAAAGAGAATCGCGTTTTGCCCAGTTTTTGAGCAGGAATTCTAAGCGCTTGATATCGCTCTTGAAAAGAATATCTTCGCCCATTCTTTTTTTAACGTGATTCATGATTCGCTTTATTCGAAAAGTCCCATAGCGGACCTATCCTCACTGTGTACAACTCGAACGGTCGACGGATAGGGGAGCGTATTAAAGACTGCCCCTATCTCATTGGACGACCATATAATCCAGCGCCGAAATCGGCGCGCCAGAGCGGACTCGGTCCGAGCTCGTCGGCACCGGGCGCCCAGATTCATCCGTCGATTTCACTGTGGGGTTTTTGCGTTCTTCCGAGGTCTGGCACTGGCAAAGACCGGCGGCTATTAATAGCCCGGTATCCCGATGGCCGGTGCGGATCTTTTTTCAGGAAACCCAGACAACGATGCAAAGCCAATGGAGCGACAGCGACGCAGAAGCGCTGACCGCGCGATATTCGGAGCAAGGTGTCAGCCAGGATCTGGCACTGAGAGTCTATACGTCGCGCCTGCTGGGACAGGACCCGAAGCTGGTGCTGCATGGCGGGGGCAACACGTCGGTCAAGACGCGCGCACTGGACCTGTCAGGCGACGAAACCGATGTGCTCTGCGTCAAAGGCAGCGGCTGGGATATGGGCAATATTGAACCGCAGGGCCTGCCCGCGGTGCGGATGGCCCCACTGCTCAAGCTGCGCACCCGCGAGAGCCTGTCGGACGAGGATATGGTGCGGCACCAGCGCGCCTATCTGCTGGACCCAGGGGCGCCCAACCCGTCGGTCGAGACGCTGTTGCATGCCTTTCTGCCTCATAAATTCATCGATCACACCCATTCGACCGCCGTGTTGAGTTTGGCCGACCAACCGAATTCCCGTGAACTGTGCGACGAGATCTATGGCCGGCGGATGGGACAGGTGCCCTATATCATGCCGGGCTTCGCGCTGGCCAAGAAGGCGGCGGACCTGTTCGAACAGGATTCGTCAGTGGAGGGACTAATCCTGCTGAAGCACGGCATCTTCACCTTCGGCGAGACTGCGCAAGAAGCTTATGAGCGCATGATCCAAATGGTGTCGCTTGCCGAGGCGCGGCTGCGGCGGCAGCGCAAATCGGTCTTCATGCCGGCGGCGCTGCCTGGGAAGACCGCACCACTCGCGGTAGTCGCCCCGATCCTGCGCGGGGCCTGCAGCATCGCCGAGTGCGATGACTGGCGGCGGATGATCCTCGATTTCCGAACCTCGCCCGCCATCCTGAACTATGTGAACGGGGCAGAGCTGGCTCGCTATGCGACTCAAGGGGTCGTGACGCCGGACCATACGATCCGCACCAAGAACTACCCGCTGATCGCGCCGCCGGCAGCCGATGGCGGACTAGACGGCTTCCGGGCCGCCGCGCACGACGCCGCAGACCGCTTCGCCGCCGATTACCGGGCGTATTTCGCACGTAACAATGCCGGCCAGGCAGTGCCGAAGAAACCGCTGGATCCGCTGCCGCGCGTGATCCTGGCGCCGGGGCTAGGCCTGTTCGGGCTAGGACGCAGCAAGAAGGATGCCGCGATCGCCGCCGACATCGCGGAAAATACGGTGGCAACGATCACCGACGCGGAGATGATCGGCCGGTTCGAGGCTCTGCCCGAGAGCGATCTGTTCGATATGGAATATTGGTCGCTGGAGCAGGCCAAGCTGGGTGCGTCGAAAGAAAAGCCGCTGGCCGGGCATATCGCAGTCGTGACTGGCGGCGCCGGTGCGATCGGCGGCGCGACGGCGAAGCTGTTCGCGGAGAATGGCGCGGAAATCGCGGTGCTGGACCTGGATGGCGAGGCCGCCGCGCGGACCGCCAAGAAGATCGGCGGTGGGACGTTGGGCTTGGCTTGCGACGTCACCGATGCCGCATCAATCCGGGCGGCCTTCGACCGGGTGGTCGAGACGTTCGGCGGGGTCGATATCGTCGTGTCCAATGCCGGCGCGGCCTGGCAGGGCAAGATCGGCGCGGTCGATGAGGCGGTACTGCGCCAAAGCTTCGAGCTCAACTTCTTCGCCCACCAGCGTGTGGCGCAGACCGCGGTCGGCATCATGCTGGCGCAGGGAACGGGTGGCTGCCTGCTGTTCAACGTCTCCAAACAGGCGATCAATCCCGGGCCGGATTTCGGCCCCTATGGCCTGCCCAAGGCGGCGACCTTGTTCCTGGCGCGGCAATATGCGGTGGATTACGGGCAAGAGGGCATCCGCTCCAACGCCGTCAATGCCGACCGTATCCGCAGCGGGGTCCTGACGCCGGAGATGATTGCCCAGCGCTCAGCCGCGCGGGGCCTCAGCGAGAAGGATTATATGGGCGGCAACCTGCTGGGCCGCGAAGTGACGGCGAAGGACGTGGCCCAGGCCTTCCTGCATCAGGCGCTATCATTGAAGACCACCGCCGCGGTTACCACAGTCGACGGCGGCAATATCGCGGCGGCACTGAGATAGGGTGCGGATCACAAAGCTAACGCGGGCCGACCTGCCTGCCGACACAACCGAACTGGCGCGGTTCCTCATCGGTAGGATCGTCGTGCGGGATTTGCCTGAGGGGCGGATCAGCGGCCGGATCGTCGAAACCGAGGCCTATCTGCATGGCGATGCCGCCGCCCATTCATTTGGAGGCGAGACACCGCGCAACCGCTCGCTATTCCTCGAACGCGGCCATGCCTATGTCTATGTGGCCTACGGCATCCATCGCATGCTGAACGTTGCCGGTGGCGCGCACGGCATCGGCACCGGCGTGCTGATCCGCGCAGTCGAGCCGCTGGACGGCATCGCACTGATGCAGGCACGGCGCGGGATGAGCAAGCTTACCGACTTGGCGCGTGGGCCTGGCAGGCTAGCGATGGCGATGGAAATCACGCTGGGGCTCGACGGAACCGACCTGACCGTGAAAGGGCCGCTCTGGCTGGGCCGCATTGACCGGCCCGCCGGCGAGATCGGCACCAGCATCCGCATTGGCATCACCAAGGAAGCAGAGCGGCCGCTGCGCTTTTACGAACGCGGCAGCAGATTCGTCAGCGGCCGGAAGCTGCTGAATGTCTGATTCCGGGCTGGGTCAATCGCCGTTCGATTTAGGGACGCTCATCTCGCGCCTGGTGTAACCGGCAGGAACGTCGAAGTTTCCGGCGGGGATTTCCTTGTGCTCGACGGACTGCAGAGTCGATTCGAACTGACCCTGCCCGGTCGGAGATACCTGCTTTGTCTGGACCGGGAATCCGTCATAGCCGATTGCTTGTTTCAGCGCGTCGAAATCGGCCGATGCCATCTGCGGAGGGGGTGCGCCAATCTGCGATCTCTGCTTGCTCATAAAAGCGGACAGGCTGCTCAAGGGTTTCAGATCGTCGCGCGTAAGACCAAGATCCTCCAGCTTTGCGACGCAAAGATCGGCCTGCGGCTTGCCATTAACCACGACCCTGTACGACGTACAGTCCCATTTCCCGATTTTCCGCGCGTCACCGCTCTTCTCATAGGAAATCTGGGGCGCACCCGAGGGTTGCTGGCCCGGCATACCGCCTGGAGCCATCATGGCCTCTACCTGCTTGCGCTGCGCCTCCGGCATCGACGCCATCTGCTGTCGCATGCGCGCCATCGCCTGATCCATGCGCGCCTTCATGGCCTGCATGGTCTCCGGGGACATTTCCATATAGCTGTGCTGCGCCTTATCGGTGGTGAAGACCTTGCCCTGGTCGCCGCGATAGATCATATCGCCGTCCGGCGAACTGATCCGTACATTATCGGCATCCAGATACATCGTCTGGGTGGCGGTATCGCCCGCAGCGGCTTGAGACATGGTAATCACGGTGGCGGCGCGTGCGCTGCCGGCCGACATAACGACCAAGACTGCCGTCGTCACCAATAACCCACGCATCGTTACCTCCCGTTCCATCGCTACCCCTGTATACGTATAGCGGGACGTTCGGATTTTTAGTTCTCATCGCCCATGCGCAGCGCCGCGATGAAGGCCGATTGCGGAATTTCGACTTCGCCGAACTGGCGCATACGCTTTTTGCCCTCCTTCTGCTTATCGAGCAGCTTGCGCTTGCGGCTGATATCGCCGCCATAACATTTGGCGGTGACGTCCTTGCGCATCGCCGAGACGGTCTCGCGGGCGATGACCTTGCCACCGATGGCGGCCTGGATGGCGATCTTAAATAGCTGCTTGGGGATCAGCTCCTTCAGCCGCTCGCACAACATCCGGCCGCGCCGTTCGGACTGGCTGCGATGGACCACCATCGCCAGCGCATCGACCGGGTCGTTATTGACCAGGATCTGCATTTTGACCAGATCGCCCTCCTCATACCCGTCGAGGGTATAGTCGAAGCTGGCATAGCCGCGGCTGATCGATTTCAGCCGGTCGTAGAAATCGAACACCACCTCGTTCAGCGGCAGGCGATAGACTAGCATGGCGCGGGCGCCGACATAGGTGAGTTCGATCTGCACGCCGCGCCGTTCCTGGCACAGCTGCAGGATACCGCCCAGATATTCGTCGGGCAGCAGGATGGTCGCCTTGATCCACGGCTCTTCGATATGGTCGATCTTCACCACATCCGGCATGTCGGCCGGATTATAGAGCTCGATCATCGTGCTGTTGGTCTGGTGCACGCGATAGACCACCGACGGCGCCGTCGCGATCATGTCGAGATCGAATTCGCGCTCCAGCCGCTCCTGGATGATTTCCATGTGCAGCAGGCCGAGGAAGCCGCAGCGGAAGCCGAAGCCCAGCGCCTGGGAGCTTTCCGCCTCGAAATGGAAACTGGAATCGTTGAGCGCCAGCTTGCCTAGCGAATCACGTAGATGCTCAAATTGCGCGGCATCGACGGGGAACAGCGAGCAGAACACCACCGGCACCGACGGCTTGAAGCCGGCCAGGGGCTCGGCGGCCAGCCGGCGCTCATCAGTGATGGTGTCGCCGACCTTGGTCTCGGCGATTTCCTTGATGCCGGCGGTGATGAAGCCCATCTCGCCGGGGCCGAGCTGGTCAATTACCACCCGCTTGGGCGCGAACATGCCGACGCGGTCGATATCGCGGGTGGCTCCGGTCTGCATGAAGCGGACCTTCTGGCCGGCCCGGATCGTGCCGTCGACCACACGCACCAGAATGACGACGCCTAGATAAGCGTCGTACCAGCTATCGACCAGCAGTGCCTTCAGCGGCGCGTCGGCATCGCCTGATTTCGGCGGCGGCAGGAAGGTGACTATCGCTTCGAGCAATTCCGGAATACCGATGCCGCTTTTGGCGGAAATCGCGACGGCGTTGGAGGTGTCGAGGCCGATAACTTCCTCGATCTGTTCCTTCACCCGGTCGACGTCGGCGGCGGGTAGATCAACCTTGTTGATCACGCACAATATCTCGTGATCGTTCTCGATCGCCTGATAGACATTGGCGAGCGTCTGCGCCTCGACACCTTGGGTCGAATCGACAACGAGCAGCGAGCCCTCGCACGCTGCCAGCGAACGGCTGACCTCATAAGCGAAGTCGACATGACCAGGCGTGTCCATCAGGTTGAACTGATATTCCAGCCCATCCTTGGCGGTATAGGCGAGGCGTACGGTCTGCGCCTTGATGGTAATGCCGCGCTCGCGCTCGAGATCCATGGAATCCAGCACTTGCTGCTTCATCTCGCGCTTTTCGAGCCCGCCGCATTCCTCGATCAGCCGGTCGGCCAAGGTGGACTTGCCGTGATCAATATGGGCAATGATCGCAAAATTGCGGATGCGGGCGAGGGGCGTGGTTGTATCGGTCATGGGGCCGGAAGATAGGGGGCCGGGTGCGTCGCGGCAATGGCGGGGGAGCAGGACGCTGCGGATTTCCGGGGTTGGGGAGCGCCGGACATGCGTTTTCGCCGCCCTTTGGCGAGCAGGGATTAGATATTGAACCGCGGAGAGCTGGGAGGAGCGCGGAGAGCGCAGAGTGGATCAGAACAACGGAACTCCGCGTCCTCCGCCCTTCTCAGCGCCCTCCGCGTAAAACTTGTATTAAATCGGCCTCTCAATAGAGTCCGCAGACCGCGAGGCGCTTAACGGCTAAGGCGGCCCCCTACCCGTCGCGTGGGGGCAGGGGCAAATTCCGGATCGGCGGCCGCGTTATCCTGGGGGTGTCGGGCCAAGTGGCGTAGGGGGAGCCTTCGGGCTGGATCCTGATTTCCTCGATGGCCCAGCGGCCCGGTCGGCCAGCGCTACCAGTCCGGCGCGATGCCGAGTCGCGGCAGATGCGCTGGACCATTTCGCCGATCGGGCGCTTGCCGAAATCGACGGAGGCCTCGTTATCGCCGAGCCGCCCATAGAACTCATCATAGAGATTTTCGCAATTGCTCTCGCGCCCTCCTCGTCGTCGTCCAAGTTACTCGGTGTCTTCCTGTCTTCGCTGTCGGATTAATCACCCGTTCGACGCGCGCCGGACGACGGCTTTGCGGTCGAGGCGCCTTGCCTGGTCTGCGCTGGCTGCGCGCTGGGCCTCGGCCGCGCGTTCGGCCGCCTGTTCGCCCTCGGTCTGCTGTTGCCGCTTGCGATAATCTGCCTCGGACCTGGTATGGAGTGCGAGGGTCTGGCGAACCCCTTTGATGAGGCGGGCGAATGTCAGCGCCGGATTGCCCTTCAGTCCGGTAACCTGTTCGACCGCACCCTGCGGATGTATGAACACATACAAAGAACAAAAGAACAGTAGCAGTTTCGGGATTCTGTCAGTGTTATAGGTGCGCCCTGCGAGCGACGGCTACCGCCGTTGACCAATAAGTAAAGCTCTTCTTTCCGAACTCTTGCTTTTCTCATATTAGACAACGCGATCCGAGACTTCATCGCGCGCGGCTGCTTAGATCGTAGCTCGCAAGGTTCACTCGTATAGGGGAATTGAACATGTCGCCTAAGTTCCAGCCTGAGCTGTCGCTTCATCTTCTCAATTTTGCCCCCGAGGATCCGGGCGGCTGGTCGCACCTGCTCGGCTTTGCGCGCGCCGCCGATGCCGCCGGAATCGACCGGGTAACGGTATCGGACCACGTGGTGTTCGGCGAAGAGCTGGATGAGTATGGCAAGCCGGAGGTCGGCGGCCGCGCAGGCGGCAAACAGCCCACCGGACCCGATGGCCATTGGCTGGAGCCGCTAACGACGCTCTCGGTCGTCGCCGGCGCGACTTCCCGGGTACGCCTGGGGACTCAGATCCTGCTGGCGGCGTTGCGTCGGCCGGTTGTCCTCGCCAAGACCGCCGCGACCCTGGATGTGTTGTCGGGCGGACGCCTCGATCTCGGGGTGGGGGTTGGCTGGCAGCGGGCCGAGTATGACGCGGCGGGTCTGAGCTTCGAACAGCGCGGCCGGCTACTCGACCACACGTTGGAGGTCTGCCAGACATTCTGGAGCCAAACACGGGCGTCCTATGTCTCGCCGGAACTGCAATTCGACGGAATCCATCAGATGCCGAAGCCGGTGCGGCCCGAGGGGGTGCCGATCTGGATCAGCGGCACGATTCGCGAAACGACCGTGCGGCGTCTCGTCCGCTTCGGCGCGCGCTGGATTCCCTGGGGCGCCGACGATGGCAACATGAAGGAATCGCTGCCCCGGATGAAGGACGCCCTGTCTAAGGCCGGCGGTGACCCCGACAAGCTGCAGGCCAGCGGCCCGATCCCTTATGTGAAAGGCGGGGATGGCGCGATGGATATCGCCCGAACGATGGAACGCGTGCCGGAACTCGTCGCGGTTGGTCAGACGAGCTTCACATGCCCGTTTAGCCCGCCCCGCGATCGCGCGGCGGCGGAGGCAAAATTGCGGGAGATCGTGCAGGCGTTTCGCAGCGCGACCGGCCGCGCGCCACATTCTTAATTTGGATGTAGCACACTTGATGCAAATTAACCGAAATTACGGTGATAGTTTCTCACTGGACTAGCCCCCCAATGCGATGGCTCCAGCAGCTGGCGGGTTTGCGTGTCTATTAAGACTTGCTCCGCGGCATTGTCTTCGAGATCGGACGGGTTAAACATCGTGCTTCGGCCGAACCAACCATAGGCGTTTCGGGAAATGACCTCCGAATAGGCGTTCGAACTTAGGTAGTTTACGTAGACAACCTGCCAGGTGCCATGAACTATGATCTTCCTGCGGGTCGGACGCTCACGAACGAGGCCCGTGTCGTGACGATCGTCTTGGCCT
>JAQGIF010000116.1 GCA_028291345.1 Rhodospirillales bacterium
TAAAAAACCTCGAGAACTCAGACATGGTCGGTCCCTTGCATAAGGTTAAAGTTAGATTGTTTATTGATCTCACTATGCCGATATGAATTTCGACAATCTTGTGCCGCAGCGCACAATAAATTGTGTAATGGGCTTTTGGCCTCGGGCCAGGCACCGCATGAGCGCCGGATTCAAGGGCCCTGTTCTTTGATCAAGAATCGAAGCGCGTTCGCGCAAGTGGCTCGGGGCATATCGGGATACAATCGATCATGCCTAAGCGTGACCTATCGGAGTTTTAAAAATGACGGAAATCGCGGGAAAAGGGTCGATTCGGCCACCCGATTTCGGCCTTCCATCGGATCGTGGCGGCAAGGATTTGGGCGTGTTCCTGCCGATGGCCAATGGCGGCTGGATTCTGTCGACCAACTCCCCCATCCGCGACGCCTCCTACAATTATAACTGCAAGATCGCCGTGCTTGCGGAGGAGATCGGCCTGGACTTCATCATGTCTATGGCCAAATGGCGCGGCTATGGCGGCACGACCCAGCAATGGCGCTATGCGCTCGATTCGCAGATGCTGATGGCGGCGTTGGCGGCCGTGACGAAACGCGTCAAGGTTCTGACCACCGTCCACACCCTACTGCAGAACCCCGCCGTAACAGCCAAGATGATCACAACGCTCGATCTGATCAGTAACGGCCGCGCCGGCCTGAACATCGTAACCGGTGCCTACAAGGGCGAATTCGAGCAGATGCACGCGTGGCAGAACGCCGTCAGCCACGACGAGCGTTATGACCTCGCCGAAGAATGGATCACGATCATCAAACGCCTTTGGACCGAGGAAGCGGTCACTTTCGACGGCAAGTACTTCACAATGGACGATTGCCAGTCTGACCCTAAGCCGGCCAAACAGCCTTTCCTGGTCTGCGCCGGCACGTCGGAACGCGGCATGCGTTTCACCGCCGACCAAGTCGATGCGATGTTCTGCGGCGGCAAGGACGATGTCGAGCTTGCCAAGATCAGCACCGGCATGAAGGTCATGGCGCGCGAATCCGGTCGGTCGATCAAGACCTATACCATGATGAATCTGGTAATCGGGGAAACCGACGCCGCTGCGCAAGCACAAGCGGATTATTTCCGCGAAGGCTTCGATTTCGAGGCATGCAAGGGCATGATGCGGGCATATGGCTTCCTTGACGCGGAAATCGGCAAGGAAAACTCCTTCGTGCAGAATGCACGGTCCAGCTTCATGTCGGCCAAGATCATCGGTTCGGCCGACACCGTGGCCAAACGCCTGATCGAGCTGATCGACCGTTGCGAGCTCGACGGCATCATGTTGATCTTCCCGGAATATCTGCAATCGATGCCGATCTTCGCGCGCGAAATCATGCCGCAAATCCGTACCCGCTTTCCCGAGCGTAAGGAATTCGCCCATGCCGTTTGATCAACTGAGCCTGGACCCGCTGGTCGAGGCAGCCGCGCTGCCGCCGATGATCGCACCTTCGCGCACCGCACTGGTGATCATAGATGTCCAAGAGGATTTCGTTTCGCCTAGCGGAGCGGCTGGGCATTGGGGGATCGACCTCGGCGTTTTCGAACCACCGTTGGGCAAGATCGAGACCTTGATTGCCGCGGCGCGCGCCAAGGGTGTCACGCTGACCTATGTGCGTGTCGTCAGCCGCCCGGAAACTGACATCGACGCGCTGAAACTGCTGCATCAACGCAAAGGACGTCCGCCGCAAGCGCTGGCCATATGCCGGGCGGGAACAAGCGGCGTTGATTATTATCGAATCAAACCGGAAGCCGGCGACATGGAAATTGAGAAGACTCTGTATTCCAGCTTCGCCGGCACCGACCTGGATGCGCAGTTGAAAGCCAAAAATATCGATACTCTGGTCGTCGTCGGCTTCACGACCGAGTGCTGCGTGGACAGTACCGTACGGGACGCCTTTCATCACAATTACAACGTGTTCGTCGTCGCCGACGCTTGTGCTGCCTATGAGGAAGAACTACATTACGGCGCGCTTAATGCGTTGTCGAAAAACTGCGCGTTGTTAACGGACTGCGCCTCGGTCGTAAGCGCCTGGTCCTAACGCCCGCCATGTCGGACACTACTAACGACCCCGGGTATGGGCGAACGGCGGTCGAGACGCTGATCGTCGGCGCCATCATCATCACGATGGATGCCGCGCGGCGAATCATCACCGACGGGGCCCTGGCCATCTCAGGCGACCGCATCGCCGCCATTGGCAAGCGGGCCGAGATCGAGCCCCTTGTCGACGCAAAGGAGATTATTGACGGCCGTCGATTCGTGATTACGCCGGGCTTCGTCAATGGCCATATTCACACCACTGAAACCTTGATCAAAGGCTATATTCCCGAAAATGCTGGGTTCGAGGACGGGATCTGGCGTTGGTCGGTTCCGCTTTACGAGCTTCAGACTCCAGCCGAGCAGCAGCTTGCCGGGCGATTGTCGGCGCTCAGTATGCTGCGGACCGGCACGACTTGCTTTCTCGAGGCGGGAACCGTAATCGCCCTTGATGAAGTTTTTGCGGCGCTGGACGAAACCGGAATTCGCGGCCGGATCGGCCAATGGGTTCTCGACCGAGCCTTTTCGCCCGATCAGGATCAAACCGCCCTGACCGATCGGGCGCTGCGAATATTGGAAGACGAATTAGTCCGATATCCTGGCGGCGACGGGCAAAGGCTTTCAGCCTGGCCACTATTGATCGGGCACAACACCAATACCGACGCGCTCTGGCGCGGCGCCAAGCAACTGGCCGATGAACATGGTGCCGGGATCTCCGCGCATATGAGTCCGGCCAAGGTCGATCCCGACTGGTATCTGGCCCACACCGGAAAACGGCCGGTCGCGCATTTGGCGGATCTGGGCGTTCTCGGCGAGAATGTCAGCCTGACCCATATGGTCCATGTCGACCTGACCGAGGTGGCCCTGCTGGCCGAGACCGGTACGAACGTCATTCACTGTCCAACCGCGGCGTTGAAGGGCGGCTACGGCACCACGGGACTGGGGCTTTTCCCCGAGATGGCGGCCGCCGGCGTGACCCTGATGCTCGGCACGGACGGCGCCGACCATACCGATATGATGCGTGCGACGACGCTGATGGCGGGCCTATTCAAGGACGCGCGACAAGACGCAGCATTGTTCCCCGCCCATCAGGCGTTAGAGATGGCCACCATCAACGGAGCCAAAGCCTTGGGGCTGACAGATCAGATCGGCAGTCTGGAGGTCGGTCGGAAGGCCGACTTGGTTCTGCACGATACGGACCGGCCGGAATGGAAACCGCTGCTGAATTGCATTGCCCAGCTTGTCTGGTCGGCCGACGGGCGCGGCGTTCACAGCGTCTGGGTCAACGGAGAGCGGTTGGTCGACAACTACCGCTGCACGACCATTGACGAAGAGCGGCTCTATGCCGAGGCCCAGACCGCGGCAAAGGCGATCACCGGGAGATCCGGTTTGTCCCTGGTCTGTCCCTGGCCGATGATTTAGGCGACGCTTTGGCTTACTCGGTCTCAGGCGGAAAGATCGTGCGCGGGATACGCACATGGATGCCCTGCCGCCCATCGACCACCTGGGTGACGGCGAAGTCGGCGGCGACGCTCATCAGGGAATAGGCATCGTTCTTCGACAGGCCCTGATGCTCGTTCAGGAGCGTGAGCATGTCGAGCGAGGCGTCACGCATGGCGACGTTGAGGTCTTCGTTGAAGCCATGGACGATCCAGCAGTCTGGCGTTTCAAGCAGCGGCGACGGGAAGGTGAAATCGCGGCGTAGAACGACCTGGAACAGTACGTCGAGCGATGCCTCAATCGCCGTTCCCGAAAGTTCGCCGTCTCCTTGCGAGATATGCGGATCGCCGATCGAAAATAGGGCGCCATCCACCTGAACCGGGTAGTACATCGTGGCCCCCGCCCCGATCCGCCAATTGTCGATATTGCCGCCGTGTTTTCCGGGCGGAATGGTGCTGACCCTGCCGTTCACATCGGGCGCAACGCCGGCTGTTCCCAGATGCGGACGCACCGGAATCCGCACGCCTGCTAGTGCCTTCTGGCGGTCGCATTCGGGGCAGCGCGTGATTGTGCCCGGCACCAGATATTTCCCCGGGAAATCATAGGCGTAAAGAGCCGAGGCGGTGTTGCCGTTCTTATCGAGCTGATAGATCGTCACCCGCTCCTTTTCGCCAAACTCCTTATAGAGATAGCCCCAATTGGCGGCGAGATTCGAACCATACCGATTGCGCGGCGTCATGCTGAGATAACGCACCTCAAGAATGTCGCCGGGCTTGGCCCCTTCGACATAGATCGGCCCGGTCATGATATGGACGCCCGGATTTCGATCCGCCTCCGGCACCTCGCGGAAGATCGCTGCGATTCCGGCATCAAACATCAAATCCGGATCGTCGCCGGCGTGATGGGTGACCGCTTCCGCCTGGATCAGGTCGCCGCTTTTGACCGTCAGGACAGGAGCCAGTGAAGCGTTGAAATATCCCCAGTGAATGGTTTGCGGCGTCGCGCGGATCTTGTGCAAAGCGGAAGGCACAGTTTTCTCACGGGCACCGGCGTCATTGTGACAAAGCGACATCAACAGCCCCATAGAGTTCGAATAATCAAAAAGTCCTGTCGCAACTCTAAGATTGCAAACTCCAGATTTCTTGCCCGAATGCGCACTGTGTCTTGTTTGTTGGATCGGTGCCGCATCCGGGCCGCAATCATCTTTGTTGGCGGGCGACAACAAATCGGGCGTTCGGTGACAAGTTGTGCACATCGAGTTCGATTAGGATCACGCAGTCGGTTCGGCGCTATGCTCGCTCTGGCCTTGTTGTTTCAAGGGATTGTCGAGCCTGCGCCTCAAACGTTCAAAAGGCAGTTCGCTCACAGCCAAGACTGGCGGCAGAGGAACGACTAGTTTCCGGACCGTAGACAGTGCTACGCCAACCCCCAATCCGCGCCTTGATATAGGAATGTCAGGTATGT
>JAQGIF010000128.1 GCA_028291345.1 Rhodospirillales bacterium
TGAGGCCGCCCGCTTGCACGTTGAAGAGTACCCGGACACGGTTAGACCCGGCTGAGGCCGCCGACCACCTCCGGCACCGGCGGGTGCAACGGCTCGGTCCTCGTCATACCGGGCGCAGGGCGGTGTCGCTTGCGGGCGTTAACGTGACAACCTGTCTCGTAAGTGCCGGGACACTCGCGTAGCCATCGCAAGCAGGATTTCAGTGGTTATGCGGTCGCCCGTCGCCGGCGTCACTCATCTCCCGTAAAATCTTCGGGAGCAGAGCCTCGATGGTCTGCGGCGAGATTTGCAGCGAGTCAAATCCTGGAGCATCCGGCCCCGCGACGTTATCGATCTGCATCAGTTCCACCTGATTTCTGGTGATCGGGGGACGCGGCAGAAACTCCGAGGCAAATCCAATGACGCGCCACAGAGGGAATGGAAACGGAAATAGGAAAGGTGTCTTGCCCGCGCTGCTGGCAACCGTCCTCAATAGCGCTTCATACGTGTAAACGCGCGGCCCGGTTAACTCATAGACGACGTGCGGAACCTGCGTCTGCAATATGCGCGCGATCGCCTGTGCCACATCCTCCACATAGGCCGGCTGCAGCATCGTTTCTCCCCGCCCGAACATTGGGAATACCGGCATACGTCGCAGCATCCTTAACAGAGGTGTGACGAAAGCGTCACCGGGTCCGAACATCACAGCCGGACGAATGATACTGGCCGAAGGAAACGCGCCCAGCACAGCCGCTTCGCCCTTGCCACGGCTGGCAATGTAGGAAGAGGACGACGCCGCGCCGGATCCGATTCCGGAAACATGCGCAATTCTTTCGACGCCCCCGGCATGGGCAAGCCGTGCCACGCGTTCGGCGGCCTCAACGTGGACCGCGTGAAATGTACGGCTTCCTCGCTCAACGTAAAGACTGACGGCATTCACGACAGCCCAGGCACCGCCGACGGCGGCTGCGACTGAGACATTGTCATTGATGTCCGCGTAGACTGATTCGATAAGGGTATCGTCGCGAGAAAACAGCGAACGCGCGCGGTCAGGGTGCCGCGAGGCGATACGAACGGTAAAACCCGCGTTGCGTAGGTGGCGGGCGGTGTGACCGCCGAGAAAACCGGTTCCGCCAAATACCGTCACACGTCGCGCTGTCATTGTGAGATCATATTCCCAGGTTCATCCGGTACCGGCGAGAGGGGCACAGGCAGGTTACCAAGAGTTTTGCCTTGATTCTAACTCTACTAACCGACGTGCCGAAGATCGAAGCTTAGGTGGAGAACGTCTAAACAATATGGATCCACCGGGCAGTTTCAGAAGTGCCGATCGCTTGGCATTTCTCATTTTGCCGGATTGTTGGGTGTTCACGCGGGGCAGTCGAAACGAAGACAGTTCCCGAGGCCCCTCTTAACAGCTTTGCTGTCATCGATGCATACCGCCACGTTGAAAGACGAGAGGCGGCTGGGGCCGTCTCGGATCAGGATGCGGCGACAATCGTCGCCGGTCTCACGAATCTCAAGGGCGTAGATTCACAGCCACCCCGACGGCCGACGGGTCCGAAGCCGGCAGTATATCCACCGTCGCGGTTGAAGACACCCCAGTCGCGACCATAGACACGGAGGTTGGGAGGTTGGCAGGGCCGCCCGGCGGCGCATATAGCCCCTGGTTGCCTTGGCTGACCTCAGCCTGTCCATCAAGGTCGCCGGCTCACCCCGCCATCGGGATTTGGCGCGCTTGCCGCGTGTCGCTGCACGATGAGGGAGGAGAGCCCGCGGCGCTCCCACCTGATCCGACCTCGCAGATTTCCGAGATGGCGGCATAAGCGCCGGCCGCTCCTGACCCGAACAGAACATCGCTACGGCCGGAAGTGTAGCGGTTCTTAACAACCGAGCGGCGACCCGCTTACGCTGCTTTATTTCGGCACGCACCCGAAGCCGAATTTCTGTACGCAGTGCGCGCAACGGCACACAGCGGCAGCGCTTGCGGCCGTGACCGTTTCAAGCGCGAGATTGCCGAAGCCGCGGGCCGACGCGTCACGCCTTTGCCGGCCAGCTCGCCAACCTTCGTTAATTGCCTCAGGGCCAGTCGGCGAGTGCACTCGGGTCGGCAATGACCTCACCCGTATCGCTGTCCACTGCCCGGCGTCGTACAGTCCCATCTCGGACGATCAGGATATTATAGGCATGAACGTCGCTGCTTGGACTGCTCGCGCTCCGGGCGATCCCTGCAGCTATAGCGGGTGCATTGTCGTCCGCCTGCTCGGCCGTGTGGATGGCGACGGAAAGCGGAACCTTCGCGGTTTCCGCAAAGTGAACGTCGGCCTTGCCCCGCCATTTCAACATTGCGACGGGTACCATGTTTTCATGGGTCGTCGTCAGTTTTCCCGACCGTGCCTCTAGATGCATGAATTGGACCTCCCCGCCTTTGGCGACGACCACGTGATAACCGGGCATGCCATTGCTGCTGGTAAACCGGATCTCAATGACTTTACCCCCCGTCGCCCCCTCGATCTTGCCAATTGCGCTCGGAAGCGAATCGGCGGTGCCGTGAAACGATGAGATATCCTCCTTTTCGTATGCGGGCTGTGCCACGTGCTGGGCTAACGCCAATGGGCTAACAAACGGTAATACGCCTGCCAATACTATGGATAAACTCATACTTCTCATGAAACGTCTCCCCGTTGGAAAATGTTATCCAGTCGTTTCCTGGACAACTCTTTAAGGCGGGAACGCATTCGAAGCTGTCATGTTCCGATGAGCAGCCCCAGCGGCACCAAGTCTGCTGTATCAGGCGATGCCGTACTTTTTCTCGCCGCATAGCCCACCGCATGCGTGATCTTCAGGAGGAACTTGTCGTCGACGACGAACCGCTGTGCCGAGCGTGTGGCCCGCGACGGCGTCGATCTGACCTTTGTAGGTGCCGGCGAAACTGTTCTCGCAATATGCTCCAGGCCGTCGTCGCAGGCATGGCAATGTAGCCAACTGTCGACGATGCAGGCGACTTCCGACGATGTCGCCGACTTTGAACATGGCGACCTCACCGCCGACCGCGGCGACGTGACCCACGATCTCGTGGCCGTGGGAATTCAAAGGATGAGCGGGAGTTCCGGGTTCTGGTCGAAGGGCATCTCGTGTTCAACAGCATCACACCTGGAGGTGGCTCTGG
>JAQGIF010000130.1 GCA_028291345.1 Rhodospirillales bacterium
GCGACAACACGGTCGAGATGGTGCTGCTGATAATAGCCATAGGTGCGGCTGAGATATTCTCGGCTGTACAGGACACGGTTATAGCTGTCGGACGGTTCGGCATTGGCCGCGTAATAGGCACAGGCCAATTCATCATCCTCGGTTTCCGAAATGCGCCCGAGCGCGATCCTGAGCCGCTGGAACGTGCTCATTTTTTCGCGGCTCAGATAACCCTTCAGATGAGTATAAAAAAGCTTGTAGTGGCGTAGCTCATCCGCCGCGATCCGCTGGCAGATTGCTTTCAGCACCGGCTCCTCGGCGGCATCCGCCAGGGCCGTGTAGTAAGAACTGGTCCCGGTTTCGACCATGCAACGCGCAATCAGCTCGCCAGCACGCGACCCGCGCGTCGAAGACTGGGCCTCGACATCGATCCTGTAATGCTTGCGAAACCGCGCCAAGGCCTCATCGAAATCGAAGGCTGGGTCGGCAAGCGACGCCCACCGGCCGAGCGCCAGGCCATGCTGGATTTCTTCATTGACCCAGGTCTCTGATGCATCGCGAAATGCACTATCGTCGTGAAACACGTTGCTGAGGTAGTCGCCGTAATCGCGCGCGTTATATTCGACCAACGCCGCAGCCTTGGCGACTTTCACAATGTCGGCATTGACCTTGGACCGATCGAACCGATCCCAAGGAATATCTTCCAAAGTCCAGCGTTTGGCCGTGCTCATGACGCCATCTTCCCCCGCCGCACCCGAACCTTATCTCGGCAAACGGCTTGTGAAAAGAGATTGCTGCGCTTCAATTTTATAACGCACGGGGGGAATTGTTGTTTCATGCGCGGCCAAGCCGATCCGCATGGGCGTTTACAGCCGTAAGAGGGGCGACCCGAGAACATCCGTCCGGCGCGCGGACGGAATTCATGCTCAATGAACGGGCTTTCCGGTCGCCGCGACCTTGGCTTCGGCAACGGCAAGGCGCAGCTCAAGAATCCGCTTGGCGTCCTCGCTATCGGCCTCGTCGAATTCGCCCCGCAGGCGCTCATATTCCGCGTGGGCCGCCGCCGCATTAATCTCCCCGACCGGAATCGCCTCATCGGCCAACACCGTGCAGCGTGTATCAGTCACCTCGGCGAAGCCGCCGCCAACGAACAGGCGGTTGGTCACCACCTCGCCCTGCCAGACTTCGATGACACCAGGCCGCAGAGTCGAGATCACCAGAGAATGACCCGCCAACACACCGAAGTCGCCTTCGGAGCCAGGAATAACGGCCATATCGACAGGTTCAGATAAAACCAGACGCTCGGGTGAAACGAGTTCGAATTCGAACTTACGATCTACGGCAACCATCGGAAACTTCCTCGCGTAAGTCTTGGCCTTAGAGAACCTTAGGCCGCCTGCAACCGCTTGGCATTCTCGACGACGCCTTCGATCGAACCGACCATCAGGAAGGCCTGCTCCGGCAGATGATCATATTCGCCGGCGACGATGCCCTTGAAGCTGCGGATCGTGTCTTCGAGTTGGACGAACTGGCCGGGAATGTTGGTGAAGATTTCCGCGACGTGGAACGGCTGGCTCATGAAACGCTGGATCTTGCGGGCGCGGGAGACCGTCAGCTTGTCTTCTTCGCTAAGCTCATCCATGCCCAGAATGGCGATGATGTCCTGCAGCGACTTGTAGGTCTGCAGCACGCGCTGTACGTCGCGAGCGACCTGATAATGCTCTTCGCCGACGATGCGCGGATCGAGGATGCGGCTGGTCGAATCGAGCGGATCGACCGCCGGATAGATGCCGAGTTCCGAAATCGCGCGGTTCAAGGTGGTGGTCGCGTCCAAGTGAGCGAAGGACGTCGCCGGGGCCGGATCGGTCAAATCGTCGGCAGGCACATAAATCGCCTGAATCGAGGTGATCGAGCCGTTCTTGGTCGAGGTGATGCGTTCCTGCAGCTGGCCCATGTCAGTAGCCAGCGTCGGCTGATAACCCACCGCCGAGGGAATGCGGCCAAGCAGCGCCGACACTTCCGAGCCCGCCTGTGTGAAGCGAAAGATGTTGTCGATGAAGAACAGCACGTCCTGGCCTTCGACGTCGCGGAAATATTCCGCCAGCGTCAGACCGGTGAGCGCAACGCGCGAGCGGGCGCCCGGCGGCTCGTTCATCTGGCCGTACACCAAGGCGGCCTTTGATCCCGGGCCATCGAGCTTGATAACACCGGACTCGATGAATTCGTGATAGAGGTCGTTGCCCTCGCGGGTACGCTCGCCGACCCCGGCGAACACCGATACGCCGCCATGTCCCTTGGCCACGTTATTGATCAGTTCCTGAATCAGCACGGTCTTGCCGACACCGGCGCCGCCGAACAAACCGACCTTGCCACCGCGCGCATAGGGGGCGAGCAGGTCGATGACCTTGATGCCGGTAACGAGGATCGAGGTTTCGGTCGACTGATCGACGAAGGCCGGGGCCTGACGATGAATGGGGAGATACTGGGTCGCCTCGACCGGTCCCCGCTCATCGACCGGTTCGCCGATGACATTGATGATGCGGCCGAGCGTGCCGGGGCCAACCGGAACGGTGATCGGCGCGCCGGTGTCGGTTACCTCGGCGCCGCGGACCAGACCGTCGGTCGTATCCATGGCGATGGTGCGAACGGTGTTCTCGCCCAGCTGCTGCGCAACTTCCAGAACGACCTTCTGGCCGCTGATATTGACGGTCAGCGCGTTCAAGATCGCCGGCAGATCGCCATCGAACTGCACGTCAACCACCGCGCCCAGAACCTGCGTCACGCGGCCCACCACATTTTGGGCGACTACATTATTGGCCATGTCATCTCTCTCTGTCTTCCGCTCTTCCGGCCGCAAATCGACCTTCGGAGCCCGTGATTGCCTTTAAGTGTCAGAGCGCTTCCGCAGCCGACACGATTTCGATCAATTCTTTGGTAATGGATGCCTGACGCGCCCGGTTGTACCGGAGCGTAAGCTTCTTGGTCAGGTCCTCTGCGTTCCGCGAGGCATTGTCCATCGCAGTCATCCGCGCGGCCTGCTCACCGGCAGCGCTGTCGAGCAGCGCACCATAGATCTGGATCGCAAAGTTGCGCGGCAGCAAAGCGGCCAGAATTTCGTCCTCCGACGGTTCGAATTCGTAGACCGGACGAACCTCGTGGCTTTCCGCTTTCGTCGCACCCGTCGGCAAAGCAAAGGGAATCAGCTGCGTGGCCGTCGGAACCTGCGAGATTACCGATTTGAAGCGGTTATAGATGATCGTGCAGACATCGAACTCGCCGGCCTCATACATCTCGACAATCGTATTCGCGACGCCCTCGGCCTCGGAGAAAGCGACGCGCTTGCTGCCGATGCCCTCGAAGGTTTTGCCCAAACGGTTGGCTTGGTCGCGGCGAAGCAAGTCCTTGGCCTTGCGTCCAACGGTCAGGAGTTCGACCTCCTTGCCGTCGGCAAGCAGCTGCCGAATGACCCGCCGCGCTTCGCGCACCGCGTTGGAGTTAAAACCCCCGGCCAGGCCGCGATCCGATGTAACCACGACGAGCAGATGTACGTGGTCCTTGCCGGTACCGGTCAGCAATTTCGGGCTGCTGGCGGTGGCCACATAATTGGCCGACAGGCGGGACAAGATGCCCGCCATCCGCTCCGCATACGGCTGGGCGATCTGAGCCTGCTCCTGAGCACGGCGCAGCTTCGACGCCGCGACCATTTTCATGGCCGAGGTAATCTTCCGCATATTTCGCACGCTGGCGATGCTGTTGCGGAGGTCCTTAAGGCTGGGCATGGGTGTGGGTCCGGTCCCGGCTGCTTATGCGAAGACTTTGACGAACTGCTCGATCGCGGCGGCCAGTTTCGTCTCGGTGTCCTTCTTCAATTCGTTGTCGGTGCGGATCGCATCTAGTATGTCGGCATTCTTTGCTCGGATGCTGCTCAGCATTTCGCGCTCGAACCGGACGACGTCCTTGACCGCAATCGTGTCGAGATAGCCTCGCGTGCCGGCGAAGATCGAAACGACCTGCTCCTCGACCGGGAAAGGCGAGAACTGGGCCTGCTTCAGGAGCTCGGTCAGGCGCGAACCGCGCGCCAGCATCTTCTGGGTGGTTGCGTCGAGGTCGGATGCGAACTGTGCGAAAGCTTCCATCTCGCGGAACTGAGCGAGATCGAGTTTGATACGGCCCGATACCTGCTTCATCGCCTTGATTTGCGCGGCCGAACCAACGCGGCTGACCGAGATGCCGACGTTAATAGCCGGGCGGACGCCTTTGAAGAACAGGCTGGTTTCCAGGAATATCTGGCCGTCGGTGATCGAAATGACGTTCGTCGGAATATAGGCGGAGACGTCACCGGCCTGGGTTTCGATGATCGGCAGCGCCGTCAACGAGCCCGAACCATGCGATTCGGCCATTTTCGCGGCACGTTCCAGCAGGCGCGAGTGGAGATAGAACACGTCGCCGGGATAGGCCTCGCGCCCCGGCGGGCGGCGCAGCAACAGCGACATCTGACGATAGGCGACCGCCTGCTTCGACAGATCGTCATAGACGATCAGGGCGTGCATGCCGTTGTCACGGAAGAACTCGCCCATCGCACAGCCAGCATAAGGCGCCAGGAATTGGAGCGGCGCTGGCTCGGAGGCGGTGGCGGCAACGACGATGGAGTATTCCATCGCGCCATACTCTTCCAAGGTACGAACGAGGTTAGCGACCGTCGAACGCTTTTGACCGACCGCGACATAGACGCAGTACAGCTTCTTCGATTCGTCGCTGGTCTGGTTGACCGTCTTCTGATTCAAGATGGCATCGAGCGCGACGGCGGTCTTACCGGTCTGGCGATCACCGATGATCAGTTCGCGCTGGCCGCGGCCGATTGGAACCAGAGAGTCGATGGCCTTGAGGCCGGTCTGCATCGGCTCGTGGACCGAGCGCCGCGGAATAATGCCCGGCGCCTTCACATCGACGCGGCTCTTTCGCGTGGCGTTAATCGGACCCTTGCCATCGATCGGATTGCCCAGCGCGTCAACCACGCGCCCCAGCAATTCCTTGCCGACCGGCACTTCCACGATGGCATTGGTGCGCTTGACGGTATCGCCCTCCTTGATGCCGCTGTCGTCGCCGAAAATGACGACGCCGACATTGTCGGATTCGAGGTTCAGCGCCATGCCGCGAATGCCGCCGGGGAACTCGACCATTTCGCCGGCTTCGACATTATCCAGGCCATAGACGCGAGCGACGCCGTCACCCACTGACAGGACCTGGCCGACTTCGGAAACGGCGGCGTCTGTGCCGAAATTCTCGATCTGCTGCTTCAGAATGGCGGCGATTTCCGCGGGACGAATATCCATAACGATCAGGCTCCCTTCATGATCCGCTCCAGCCCGATCAGCTTGGTGCGGATTGAACTATCGATCAGCTTCGAGCCGATCTTGACGACGAGACCGCCCAAAAGGCTGGGGTCGACTTTGGCGTTGACCCTGACTTTTGCGGCGAGTGTTTGATTGAGTTTTTCCGTCAGGCGCTCGGTCTGATCCGACGTCAACGGCTGGGCGGAGGTGACATCGACCGACATCTGCCCGCGGCGGCGGGCTAGTTCGGCCAGAAAAGCGTCGGCGATGGCATCGAGCGCGAAAAGGCGGCGATTGCGCGCCAGCACGCCCAGGAAGCTGAGGACCACCGGCGACAGGCCCGCGGCCTTGCCGATCTCGGCGATCGCATTGCCCTGCTGGGTGCTGCTGAACATCGGATTGCGCAACGCGCCCCGCAGATCGGCATTCTCCGCGAGAAGCGCCTTCAGTTTTTCCAGGTCGCCGGCGATCTGATCCAGCGCATGCCGCTCGTCGGCAATGTCGAACAGCGCGCTGGCGTAGCGCGCGGCGATGATCGGCGATGCGTTTGCAGTACCAGCCACTCTTTAGAAATCCCGGTTCGACGGGCCGGATCGGCCCATTTCGGAACGCGCTGTAAGCACGGAAAATCACCGGCCAGACATGCCCGGCGCGGAGACGGGTGCCGTTTAACACGAGCAGGCGGCGCGGCGCAACACATGCTGGGTCTCACGACGAAGGCATTTTCGAGTCGAGAAGTTTCACTTCATCGAAACCGCGCCGTCAATTTGAGAAGAGCAGGCACTGTTTGACAAAATACGCATGAGATTGGCAATGCGGCGCGTACAGCTTTAAGTTGACTTGAGTCCCAAACAGTCGGTCGCATGCCCATTGCGTGGTCACATGATCGGCGCACGCCCTCTCATCGGCACGGAAAATCCGGAGATGGTCCGGTTTTGCCGGCGCCATCGCAGGTTCATCAATGACAACTCAGCGCATTCTCGCGGGCCTGGTCGCCCGTAGCCAGCGAAATGCGCTTTTGGTCGTTCTGTTAGCCGTCTCCGCCGTCCTGCTGAGCGGCTTTGTCGCGGCGAATCGATTGAGTGTCACCACCGATACAGCGCTAATGTTCCCGGAGACCCTGCCCTGGCGGGCCCATCAGTTGGCGTTCAATCGCGATTTCCCACAAAATACCGACTTGATCGTCGGGGTGATCGACGCGCGGATCCCCGAAGAGACCGACGCCACCGCCGCGGCGTTACAGAAGGCGCTTTCGGGCGACCATGATCATTTCGTCGAAATCCGCCGGCCCGACGCCTCACCCTACCTAGCGCAGGAAGGGCTGCTGTTGCTCGACAAGCTGCAGCTGCAGGATACGCTGGATACGATCATCGCCGCGCAGCCTTTTCTGGCCCAGCTTTCGGCCGATCCCAGCGCGCGCGGCATTTTTAACGCTTTGTCGCTGATCGGCACCGGGGTCGAACGCGGCGAGGGCGATATCGGCCCCTATCTCTCCGCACTGAATGGCTTTCACCAGACCATGGCCGGGGCGCTCGGCGGCAAGGCCGAGCCGCTGTCCTGGGCGAAGCTGCTGGGGGGAAAGCTGGCCGACCTCTCGGGTCAATATAAGTTCGTGCTATTCCGCATCAAACCCGAGTTCGGCGCGCTGACGCCGGGCGGCGCGGCCACCCAGGCTATTCGCGCCGCCGCCGCCGGGCTCGAATTCGTGAAATCCGGCGATGCACATATCCGC
>JAQGIF010000060.1 GCA_028291345.1 Rhodospirillales bacterium
GTTTTTCGCGCTTTATGTCCACTGGCTTCTACCCACAATATCTTTGGCCGGCGCCGCGATGGCGCAGGACATACCCGCCAAGCTTGCGCCGCCGGCGGGGACTAGCCTGATCGGCGCCTATGCGGCGAAGGGCGTTCAAATTTATGCCTGCAGCCTTCACGGGACGACGAACGCCCAGCCTCAAGGCGCCAGAAGCACAGCTTTTCGATGCCAAGGGCGCGCTCTTCGCAAAACATTACGCAGGACCGACCTGGGAAGCGAACGATGGCTCGAAAATAGTCGGCAGGCTCATGGAGACCGTCCCAGCTCCGGTCGCGGGCGATATCCCATGGCTGCTGCTGTCGGCGACGTCAACGGGCCAAGGCGTGTTCGCAGGCGCGCGCTTCGTGCAACGAATCAAGACCGCCGGTGGCGTCGGAACGACAGGTAAATGCTCTACACCAGGGGCCGAACGACGGGTTTCGTACAGCGCCGAATATGCGTTTTTTAAGTAGCTTAGCCTGAAGGCTCATCCAAAAACGGCCCCTGCCCTAAAGGCCCATTTCCGTGCCCAAATCCCGGCGCGGATCGGATCGCCGCCTGGACATAATCATGCGCTGCGGCAACGGCGCGGGCCAATGGAAGGCCACGCGCTAGACCGGTGGCCACGGCCGAAGCCAGCGTACAACCGGTGCCGTGCGTGTGGCGTGTCACGACCTTGCGGTGGTGGAATTCGGCTCGCCCATCCACGCCGATCAGTAGATCGACCAATGCGTCACCCTCCAAATGACCGCCCTTGAGCAGGACGTTGCGCGCTCCGGCCGCAAGCAAGCGGTCGGCCGCCGCCTCCATCGCCGCCGGCGTGTCGATCCGGCAGCCGGCCATGGCCTCCGCCTCCGCCAGGTTCGGGGTCAACAACAGCACCATGGGCAGCAAACGCTGCTTCAACACCGCGACGCCGGGTGCATCTAGCAGGGGGCTGCCACTGGTCGAGAGCATGACCGGGTCGAGCACGATCGGAACGCGGCGCGTGTCGATTGTATTTAGAAAATCCGCCACGGCCTCCGCGATCTCGGCGCCCCCCAGCATGCCGATCTTGATCGCGTCGGCGCCGATATCGTCCAGCACCACCCGCATCTGCCGGACGACAAATTCAGCCGGAACCGGATGGACCCCGAAGACGCCCAGCGTATTCTGGGCTGTCAACGCGGTGATGGCGGTCGTGCCGTACCCGCCCAGGGCGGCAACTGTCTTGAGATCGGCCTGAATGCCCGCCCCACCGCTGGAATCGGATCCCGCGACGATGAGCACGCGGCCTTGAGGTGCGGTCACTCCGCGGCGGCGAGGGCGCGTTCGAAATCGGCGATGGCACCGCAGATCCTGTCCACCACCTCATTCACGGTTGTCTCGTCCTCGCCTTCGGCCATCACACGGATGACCGGTTCGGTGCCCGATTTACGCACCGACAGCCGGCCCGAGCCCTTGAGCCGTTCCTCGCCGTCGGCGATGCATTGAATGACGCTGCGATGCTCCAGCGGTCGGCCGCCGCTATAACCCACGCTGCGCAGCAGCTGCGGTAAAGGTTCGAACAGGTTCAATATCTCACTCGCCGGCCGGCCGCGCTGTTTCACGCAGGCCAGAACCTGCAGAGCTGCGATCAGCCCATCACCGGTGGTCGAATGGTCGCTGAGCACGATGTGCCCCGACTGTTCGCCGCCGACATTGAAACCGTTGGCGCGCATATGCTCGACCACATACCGATCGCCGACCGGCGTGCGGACCAACTTGAGGTTGATGCGGTTCAAAAAACGCTCAAGCCCGAGATTGGACATGATGGTACTAACCAGGCCGCCGCCCTTGAGCGTACCCGCATCGGCCGCTTCGCGGGTCACCAGCGCCATGATCTGATCGCCGTCGATCCGCGCGCCATGCTCGTCGGCGACGATCAGGCGATCGGCATCACCATCCAGCGCGATACCCATATGCGCACCATGCAGCACCACCGCTTCCTGCATCGCCTGGGGCGCCACCGCCCCGCAATTGTCATTAATATTTTTGCCGTTAGGCTCGACCGCGATCGACACGACCTCCGCGCCGAGCTCGGCAAGCACGCGGGGCGCGACCTTATAGGCAGCGCCATGGGCGCAATCGACCACGATCTTGAGCCCGTCGAGGGTTAGCCTTTTCGGAAAAGTGTTTTTGACATATTCGATATAGCGGCCGCTGGCGTCATCCAGCCGAGAAGCGCGGCCGAGCATAGATGCGGGGGCCAGGCGATCGGTGAAGTTTTCATCGACCATTGCTTCAATAGTCGCCTCGACCGCATCGGACAATTTATAGCCGTCCGGACCGAACAATTTGATCCCGTTATCCTCATAGGGATTATGCGATGCCGAGATCATGACGCCGAGATCGGCGCGAAGCGAGCGGGTCAACATCGCGACTGCAGGCGTGGGTAGTGGGCTGGTCATAATGACATCGAGCCCCATGGCGATGAATCCGGCCGCCAAGGCCGGCTCCAGCATATAGCCCGATAGTCTGGTGTCTTTCCCGATCACAACGCGGTGGCGATGATCGCCACGTCGGAATTGGGTCGCGGCCGCCATCGCGACCTTGAGCGCCGTTTCGGCAGTCATCGGCTCGACATTGGTGCGCCCACGTATCCCATCCGTCCCGAACAGCTTACGCGCCATTCAGCTTCCCCTCATCCAGCGTGACATCCCGCCATTGGCGTCCAGGCTTAAGCCTGTGGTTCCGGTTCTAAACTGGTGGGGCGCCCGGCGCTGGGCACCGACGGACGACGGCCGCTGGTCGGGCGGGTCGGCATCGCCGGCGGTACGGCCGGTGTGTCGTCGGGGTCGCGGCGCACGATTGCCTCGCCGCGCATCAAGCCCCTGATCTCGTCGCCCGACAGGGTTTCATATTCGAGCAAAGCCTGAGCCAGACGATGCAGGTCGTCGATGTGATCGACCAGTATGGTCCGTGCGGAAGCTTCGGCCTCTTCGATCAGGCGGCGCACCTCGCTGTCGATCAGCTGCGCCGTCGCTTCCGAGACACCGCGTGTCTGGGTCACGGAATGGCCTAGGAACAGTTCCTGCTCATTGTCGCCGTAGCGCACCCGACCGAGTTTCTCGCTCATGCCGAACTCGGTGACCATCCGGCGGGCCGTCGCGGTCGCCTGCTGGATATCGCTCGATGCGCCGGTCGTCACATTGTCTGCGCCGAAGATGATTTCCTCCGCCAGGCGCCCGCCGAACAGCGAGGCGAGGCGGGATTGCATCTCAAGCTTCGAATAGCCGAAGCGGTCGCGCTCCGGCAGGCTCATCGTCACGCCGAGAGCACGGCCGCGCGGAATGATCGTGACCTTATGCAGGGGATCATGTTCGGGCACGTTGAGGCCGACCAGGGCATGGCCCGCCTCGTGATAAGCCGTCAGTTCCTTCTCCTTTTCGGTCATGACAAGCGAGCGGCGCTCCGCCCCCATCATGACCTTGTCGCGCGCGGCTTCGAATTCGGCCATGCCGACCACACGGCGGCCGGCGCGGGCGGCGAGCAAAGCCGCCTCATTCACCAAGTTGGCAAGATCGGCGCCGGAGAAGCCCGGGGTACCGCGCGAGATGACACGCGGATCGACGTCGCCGCCGATCGGCACCTTGCGCATATGGACCTTGAGAATCTTCTCACGGCCCAGAATATCCGGGTTGCCGACGACGACCTGACGGTCGAAGCGGCCGGGACGCAGCAATGCGGGATCAAGCACGTCGGGACGATTGGTGGCGGCGATCAGAATGACGCCGTCATTCGCCTCGAAACCGTCCATTTCGACCAGCAGCTGATTGAGAGTTTGCTCGCGCTCGTCATTGCCGTTACCCAAGCCGGCGCCGCGATGGCGGCCGACCGCATCGATTTCATCAATGAAGATGATGCAGGGGGCATGCTTCTTCCCCTGTTCGAACATGTCGCGGACACGCGACGCGCCAACGCCGACGAACATCTCGACGAAATCCGAACCTGAAATGGTGAAGAACGGCAC
This sequence comes from Rhodospirillales bacterium, assembly GCA_028291345.1. Taxonomy (GTDB): domain Bacteria; phylum Pseudomonadota; class Alphaproteobacteria; order BOG-932; family Roseiterribacteraceae; genus BOG-932. The sequence goes on from JAQGIF010000060.1 coordinate 4,013, forward strand.
ATTCGCTTCGCCCGCGACGGCGCGGGCGACCAGGGTCTTGCCGGTTCCCGGCGGGCCGACCAGAAGCACGCCCTTGGGGATCTTGCCGCCCAGGCGCTGGAACTTTTGCGGGTCCTTCAGGAACTCGACAACCTCTTCCAGCTCCTGCTTGGCTTCGTCTATGCCGGCAACGTCTTCGAAGGTTACGCGACCGGTCTTTTCGGTCATCAGCCGCGCGCGGGACTTGCCGAAGCCCATCGCCTTGCCACCGCCCGACTGCATCTGGCGCAGGAAGAAGATATAGACACCGAGCAGTACCAGCGCCGGCAGCCAGTTCAGCACATAGGAGAAGATCGAAGGGTTACCGGAATCGTCCGGCGCCGCCTTGACCGGCACGTTCTTTTCGATCAGCCGCCCCGCGACGTCGGTATGAGGCGGGGCATAGGTCATGAACGCGCGGTTATCGTTCATATGACCAAGAATCTGATCGCCTTTGATCGTCACGTCCTTGACCGAGCCCGACGAGGCATCGTTCAGAAGCTCGCTATAGCCGACCTCCTGCACCTGCCCGTGGTTCGTCTGATTTGAAATCAGATTAAACAGGACGAACAGCAGGACGCCGATGATGATCAGAAGGGTAATGTTTTTGCCGACATAATTCACGATGACAGCCTTTGTAGTCAGAAGGCGCAACGGTGTTGAGACCGTCGATCAGGATCATTGCGTTGCCGCCAGCGCCGTTCACCTTACAGAGACATAATGTCTGGCTCGGCATAAACAACGGTAAACGTTTCGGACGATAAGGGCCAGGGGGGTAAATATTGCAGTTCGACCGCTGGAGTATCCTCTTCCACCCAACCGATAGCTGGCACCGCGAACAACCGGTCATCCGACCTTAGCGCCGGCAAGCTCGCCCCGACAATGGCCGGCACCCCCACCCGGTAACCGCGTCTTAACGCCGAGTAGCCGCGCGCGCCTAGCGCACCAACCGTAAACGGACCCTTGCCGCACCCCGGAATGAGGCGGACAAGGTATCTGCCGTCCCACCGCTGCCATGCGCCAACGGCCAAAACGACGGGCGGTTCGGCTCGCTCCGGCTCCCGGCATAGCAGTACGCGGTCCCGACGGAGGCGGATAATACAACCGGCCAGGCTCGCTCCGGCGAACAGGTCGCCGTGGAGGGCGTCGTCCAACCGTGCGACCGCGACGGCATCAGGAGCGAATTCCCGGCCGCCGGTAGTGCGTAAGGCCGCCGACAAGACAGCGCGGCGCATGGGCGTGGCAAGGTCGGCCAGACCATCGCGATCAATAGTCACAAGCCCATCGGGGCGGATTTCGCCGATCCGGCCCAAAACTCGGCCAAGCTCTCTGTCGCTTTCGCAGCGAATGGCGGCAGCGGCCGCCGCCGTCTCGAGCAGGTCGGCGCGCTCATTGGGATTGGCGGTAAGGCGGCGGCGTAAGACGGAGCGCGCGTAACGATCCGAAATATTAGATGGGTCTTCGACGAATTGCTGCCCAAATTGCCGGCAGGTGGCAATTAGAGCGGCCTTCGGCCAGGCCAGAAGCGGCCTGACGAGACGCACGGCGCCGAGAGACCGGGACGATGGCATGCCCGCCAAACCGGCGGTGCCGCTTCTGCGTTCGCTCCGAAACAGGACGGTCTCCGCCTGATCGTCCGCGTGATGGGCAAAAGCGAGATGGAGAATACCGCGCGCGGCGCAGGCATCGGAAAGCAGCCGGTAGCGAGCGGCCCGCCCGGCGGCCTGGACGCCGGTCCCCGGCTTTTCGCCGGTCCAGCGGAGCACCTCGTGTGCAATGCCGTGCGCGGCGGCCCATGCGCCGACCTGACTTGCCTCGGCGTCGGCATCTGGGCGTAAGCCGTGATCGACGGTCAGCGCCAACACCGCCCCCCCACGCAGGCGTGTCCATACATCGAGCAGAAGAAGGAGCGCTAGGCTGTCGGGACCACCGGAAACAGCGACCGCGACGACGGGTTCCGGCTCGAAGGGCGCAAACCCCTGCATGGCGCGCGAGAAGGAATCAGCATCGATCGGCATGCGGGAGGGCGCGCCACCTGACACAGCGCCACTCGGCATCAGCTACACTTCAGCCGGGTCTTTTCCTGCTGTTCCTGCTTTTTGATCGCCGGTGTAGCCCCGCCGCCGAACTGCTTGTCGAATTGGGCGAAGGTGGCGCAGGCGCCCGGCACCTGGTCCAGCTTGGCGAGCGACTTGCCGAGTTCCAGTAACGTATCGGGAGCCTTCAGCCCCTTGGGATATTTCTTATACCCATCGGCGAACGCGACGGCGGCATTCTGAAAGTCGCCACGCGCATAATGGCTGTGCCCCACCCAATAGGCGGCGCTGCTTGCCAGTGGATTGTTCGGATATTGGGCGAGGAACGATCGGAAAGCCTGCTCCGCCGCGCCGAACTGCCCCTGCCCGATCAGGGTGTAAGCCGCCTGATATTGTGCTTCAGGTGTCAGCGCCGCAGCGACGGGCGGGTTGGCGGATGGCACCGGACCGGCGGGGATCGTGCCGAGAACGCGCGGTGGTGCGCCGGGCCCGGCCTGCCCACCTGCACCGGGATAAAGCGGCGTCGGTGCGCCATAGCTGTTATTCGCCGGTGGCTGCTGGACGTACGCCGGCGGCTGGGAATAGCTGGGCGGTTGCGCGTAGTGTGGCTGCGCTGAATAGCCGGGAGCGGGCGGATAATCCTGCTGAGCGGAGGAAGGCGCCGCCGGTGGCGACCCCGCCTGGCCGCCTTCCGACTGGGGCGGCGCGCCCCCGCCCTTGCCCTCGAGTTCGTTCAGCCTGAGATCGGTGTCGCCCCGCAACTTTTCGAGCTGCTGGATCAGCACTTCGATCTGATGGTTCTGCGTTTCAACCTGGCCGGTCAGATTGCGAACCTGATCCTCGAGCTGCTGGAACCGAAGCTCGTTCTGCGCAGCGGGGTTTTCGGACTGTGCGGCCGCCTGCCCGCACAAAGCTAGCGCACCCAGCAGAAAGACTGCCGGGCCGAGCCTCATGCGGGCAGGCGAGCGGGTCACGCGCCGGCTTGGGCGACGACGGTCACGGCCCGGCGGTTCTGCGACCACACGGATTCGCCGGTGCCCAGCACAGCCGGACGCTCCGCGCCATAGCTGACCGTCTGAATGCGGCCGGATTCAACGCCGAGCGCGACCAGATAGGCGCGGGCGGCGTTGGCGCGGCGGGCGCCCAGCGCCATGTTGTATTCACGCGTGCCGCGCTCGTCGCAGTGGCCCTCGAGGGTCACGCGCACCGAGGGGTAACGCTTCAGCCATGCGGCCTGACGATCCAGCGTCTGGCGGGCTTCCTGCGACAGCTCGCTATTGTTCAGGTCGAAAAATACCCGGTCGCCTACATTCTGTGCGAGATCGGCCTCGGAACCCGGAATGGCCGAACCGGTCTGACTCGATGAGACATCGCCGCCACTCATCGCGCCGGTATCGGCGGTGGTCTCGGATTTGGAATGGCAGCCGGCCAGAAGAATGGTGGCGGCAACGACGCCGACAAGTTTCATATTCATGTTCACTGACAAAACTCCTCAAATTGCATTTCCGGACGAATCAAATTTGCGACGCAAAATCTTGGCGACTCGACGTTGATCGCGTGAAATCGCGGCAAGATTAGGGCGGCGCGCCTTTAGTTCAACTATATTGGCCGTAATCTCGTTTCATTGGGTCAACGACGGTGACCACGCCGGGTCCGATGCGTCGGTCGGCGTCGGTATCTCATGTTCGTTCTGGCCGGTGACCCGAATGGAATAAAGTCGGGTCCGGCTTTGAGTCTGTCCGAGCCATTGCTGTTTGAAATACATCAACACGCTGCCGTTGGGCGCCCAGGTTGGTCCTTCAACATGGGTTCCTTGGGCGATGATGCGTTCGCCCGAGCCATCCGGCCGCATCACGCCGATATAGAATTGTCCACCCTCGCGTTTCGTAAAGGCGATCAGGTCGCCGCGCGGCGACCAGACCGGGGCATCGTAGCTGCCCTGGCCGAATGATATGCGATGGGCCCCCCCGCCTCCGGCATCCATGACATAAAGTTGCGGCTGGCCGCCCCGGTCGGATTCGAACGCGATCTTGGAACCGTCCGGCGAATAGGACGGCGCGGTCGAAATCCCGCCGCTGCTTGTCAGCTGTTGCGTGGAACGGGTACGGGTATCCATCACGAAAATATTCGTGTCGGCACCCTGGGCCTGGCTGAAAATTACGCGATTGCCATCGGGCGCAAAGCGGGGTGCAAAGCTCATCCCCGGGAAATCGCCCAAAGGCTCCTGACGGCCGGTTTCGATGTTGCGGACATAGACGCGCGGTTTATTGCCCATGAACGCCATATAGGTGATCTCGGGCGCATTGGGCGAAAAGCGAGGCGTCAGCACTAGGCTGCTCGGCTGGTCGCCGAGTATGCGATTATTGGCGCCGTCCTGATCCATGATCGCCAGGCGCTTGATCCGCCGGTCGAACGGACCGCTTTCGGCGACATAGACAACCTGGGTATTGAAATAGCCGTCCTCGCCGGTCAGCTGCTTATAGATCACGTCCGCAATCATATGCGCGATCTGGCGATAGCTTTGCGATTGCGCCGGAAATTTATAGGAGACACCGGCCAACTGAGTCTGTTCGAACACGTCCCAAAGGCGGAAATCGGCGCGCAGTCGGCCGTCAGGCTCGGCCGCTACGATCCCGGTGACCAGGGCCTGGGCGTTCAACACTTTCCAGTCGGCAAAGCGCGGCTGGTCGGCGGCGGCCTGCGCAGCCTGAATGAACGCCGCGGGATCGAGCGGACGGAAAGCGCCGGAATTGCGCAGGTCGCTGGTCACGACATCGGAGATCGCGGCACCCACTTGCGGATCGGCGCCCCCTTCGCCCTGAAGCGCCGTGATGGCGATGGGGAGAGGATTGATCGTCCCCTGGGTCACGTTCACGACCACCTTTGCCGTTGCCGTGGGAACGCCCAGCACGACCAATGCGAGTATCACGGCGCGAACGCGATCGAACAAGTGCGCCCGCGACAGAATTGGGAGGGTCATTGTCCAAGCATCTCCTTGGGATCGAAATGAACGGTCATGGTTTGCCATTCCTGATATTTATCTGGCGGCAGCGCCAGAGGTGAGCATTGCGGCATGCGAAATGCCCGCACAGCCGCCATGGCGGCGGCGCGAAAAGCGGGATCGGAGGCCATGCGGCCCTGATCGACAACCCTGGGCGACGCGCTGAGCGTCCGATCGGGGTTCACGGTAATGTCGACATCGACAATCAGATCCTGCGCATCCTTGGCCGTCGCCGGCAGGCTCCAGCATTGACGAAGCTGCTGGCTGAGCGCGTCCATCTCCGACGCGGTCAAATTCGCCGCTATCGGGGCTTGGGCGCCAGTCGCCGGCCTCGGCGGCGTCTTGGCTTCAGGCGTCGCCGGTTGGTCCGTCGGCTTCTGCGGCACTTGCTTGGTCAGATTCTTCAAAACGGAATCGAAGCTTTCGGCGGGCGGTTTCGGCGGAATCTTCTTGAAATCGACCTTGGCCGGTTGGGTCAGGTCGGCAACGTTGGGCTCGATGGCGGCCAGTTTCGGCGCCTCCGGGATGTGTGCCTTAACAACCACGTCCGGCACCTTCAGTTCCTCGACCGCTGTATCAACAGACGAAAGCTTCGGTGCCACATCCATCGTCGGGCGAGGCTGCGGCTCGGGCGGAGGCGGTTGCGGTGGTGTCGGTTTCGATTCAGGCGGCGGGATCGGCGGCGCCGGCTTTTCCTCTTCCGGCTGCTTCACCACTTTGTTAGCGACGGAAACCTTATTTGTCGTCGTCTCCTTGCCCATCTGGACCAGTTCGACGGAGATCATCGGCGGCAGGTCGCGCGGCTTGGAATGCCAGAACGGCAGGCCGAATATCATCAGCACCAGGATCAGCACATGAACGCCGATCGAGAAGGCGATGCCCCCGCGCATCCCCTGGACACCTGGCGGCGGTCGGTCCGTCGAACGGGTCGGGGTCATTTGCGTTTGGCGGCGGGTCCGTCGGCGGACGGGTTCGAGACCAGCCCCACCCTGCCATAGCCGGCACCACCGACCGCGCCCAGCACTTCCATCATCGCACCCCAACTATTGGCACGGTCGCCGCGGATATAGATCTTGGCGTCGTGATTTTCCTGGGAGATTGCATTCAGGCGCGGCACCAGCTGCGCCAGTTCGACCGGTGCTTCCTGCAAGAAAATCTGACCCTTGGCGTCGATCGAGATTTCCAGTGGCTTATCGTCGCTTTGCGACAGCGGCGCCGCCTTGCTTTTCGGCAGGTCGACCTGCACGCCAGTGGTCAGCAGCGGGGCCGTGACCATGAAGACGATCAGCAGCACCAGCATGACGTCGACCAGCGGCGTCACGTTGATCTCCGCCAAAGGCCGATGACGCCGCCGGCCGCCCCGCGCGCCCTGCTGAACGGTGCCGCCGGCCATTAATCCTTGCCTTCGAGATGCCGGGAAAGAATGGCGCTGAATTCCGCCGAAAACCCATCCAGCCGCTCGCCATACCGACCGATGTCGGAGGCGAACTTATTATAGGCCATGACCGCCGGGATCGCGACGACGAGGCCGAGCAAAGTCGACAGCAACGCCTCGGCAATGCCGGGGGCGACGACGGCCAGGCTGGTATTCTGCTGTGACGCGATAGACGTGAAGCTGCTCATGATGCCGTAGACCGTGCCGGCCAGGCCGACGAACGTGGCGGTCGAACCGGCGGTCGCCAGCACATTCATATATTTCTCGACCTGCGCCATCTCGCGCCCGATCGTCACCGCCATCACGCGGTCGACCCGCTGCTGCAGATTGCCGTGCAGCCCGCCGTTCGAACCACCGCGCTCGCTCGCCAATTTCCATTCGCGCATTCCGGCGACGAAGGTCGCGACCATGGGATCGCGCACCTTCTTCGCCACCCGCTCATAGAGAGTGTCCAGCGATCCGCCGGACCAGAAGGCATCCTCGAACCTATCCCCGCGGGCGTTGAGCGTGCGTAGCCTGACCCATTTCTCAAACATGATCGCAAGGCTGAAGATCGACCAAACCAAGAGGCCGATCATGATGGCCTTGACCACATTATCGGCCTGCATGAACAGGCCGATAACCGAAAAGTCATTAGGCGCCATCCCTGCGGGCGGCACGATTTGGGTTGCGTCGACGGCTTTGGAATCCATCTGCACTGTCTCTTATCGTTCTATGGCTTTTGTATGGCTCAGGGCCTGTTTCAACTTCGGGGGCAACCGCGCGGGCCGCAAATCCGTGCTGACGCACGCCAGACGCAGTTCGACCACAACAAGCAGCTTACCTGCGTCCAATTTTTCGCTGCCTGTTTCGGGCATCGGACGAAAAACCTCCTGCCGGATCGAGAGACTGGCCCCACCCATGGTGGTGACTTGAGAGCGCACTTCCAACGCGTCGTCGAGTCGCGCAGGTGCGATGAATTCCATCGCACAATGACGAACCACGATCAGAATGCCATAGTCCTTTACCAGTTCCGTGTGGTCGAATCCCGCCGCCCGCATCAGCTCGGTACGGGCCCGTTCCGCGAATTTCAGATAGTTGCCGTGATAGACGACGCCCCCGGCATCGGTGTCTTCGAAATAGACCCGGATCGGCCAGATATGGGCATCGCCGGGCAGCACCGCGTTAGTCATCAATGCCGCTCGTATTTGGGTCGCCCAGCAGGTCGAATTGCGGCATCGTCGCCGGCGGGTTGAGGCCAAGTATGCGATAGGCGCCCGACGCCAGCATCCGTCCACGCGGGGTGCGCTGGACAAGCCCCTGTTGAACCAGGAAAGGCTCGATCACCTCTTCGATCACGTCCCGCTCTTCGCCGAGCGCAGCCGATAGGGTCTCCGCCCCGACCGGCCCACCCATATAATGCTCGGCGATGCAGCGCAGATAGCGCCGATCCATCGAATCCAGCCCGTCGCGATCGACCTCGAGCCGCTGGAGCGCGCTGTCGGCGACTTTGGCGTCTATGGGGGAATCTCCGTCCATCGCTGCGAAATCGCGGACCCGGCGCAGCAGGCGCCCTGCCACACGCGGCGTACCTCGGGCGCGGCGGGCGATTTCCATCGCTCCGTCCTCGGTCATCGGTACCTTGAGCAGCCGGGCGCCCCGCGCCACGATCAGCGCGAGCTCGGCCGGCTGGTAGAGTTCGAGACGCAGCGGAATGCCGAAGCGTTCGCGCAAAGGCGTGGTCAGCAGGCCCGAACGGGTGGTGGCGCCAACCAAGGTGAAAGGCGGCAGGTCAAGCCGGATCGAGCGCGCCGCCGGCCCCTCGCCAATGATAAGATCGAGCTGAAAATCCTCCATCGCCGGATAGAGTATCTCCTCGACCGCGGGTGACAGGCGGTGGATCTCGTCGATGAACAGCACGTCATGCGGCTGCAGATTGGTCAGAATCGCCGCGAGATCGCCCGCCCGCGCGATGACCGGCCCGGAGGTAGCGCGGAAGCCGACGCCCAACTCGCGCGAAACGATCTGTGCCAAGGTCGTCTTGCCCAGGCCGGGCGGCCCGAAGAACAGCACATGGTCCAAAGCCTCGGCGCGAACGCGGGCGGCATTGATGAACACGGCGAGGTTTTCGCGCACCGTCCGTTGGCCGATGAAGTCGGCGAGGCTCTGGGGCCGCAATGTCGGTTCGCTTTCGCCTGTCGGGTCGACGAGCCGATCGGCCGGCGAACTCACGGATTCATCTCGCGCGCCGCTGCGGACAGCTCACGCAGGCCCAGGCGAATCAATTCGCCCAGCGGTAGGTCTCCTTTACCGGCAATCGCCATCACAGCCGCGAAGGCAGCTGCACGGCCGTAGCCCAAATTGACCAGAGCCGAGACCGCTTCGGCATTGGGCTGCTGCGCCGGCGGCAGCCGGTTGGGCGCGGCGGCTTGGTCGACGATGATTCGCAGCGACTGAGTCTGCGCGCGATCCTTGAGCTCGGCGGCGATCCGCGCCGCAAGTTTCGGCCCAACCCCGTCGGCGCGCGCGAGGGCCGCCTTATCGCCCGCGGCGAGGGCGAGGGCGAGGGCGTCCGGGGCAAGCACCGACAGGATCGCCAGCGCGACCTTGGCGCCGACGCCCTGAACCGTCGTCAGCGTCCGGAACCACTCCAGTTCGGCACGGTCGACGAAGCCATAAAGATATGGAACCTCCTCGCGCATCCGCATTTCGGTATGGAAGGAGGCCGGCGCTCCAGGCTTATCCAACCGCGCCAAGGTCTGGCCCGAACAAGACAGCTGATAGCCGACGCCCTGAACATCGAGGATCACCCAATCCTCGCCGACACTATCGATTGTGCCGCGCAGTTTGGCGATCATCGCCGCACCGCTTGCAATTCCCCTCGCCCGGAAGTGCGCAACGCCAAAACCGCACCCGGCGGCAACCGATGATGCGCATGACAGATCGCAACCGCCAAGGCGTCAGCGGCATCGGCCTTGGCTTTCACCCCGGGAAGCAGCATTGCCACCATCATCGCGATTTGCGTTTTGTCGGCGTGACCGGTGCCGACCACCGATTTCTTGACCAAGTTTGCCGCGTATTCGCCGACCGCCAATCCGGCCATCGCCGGCGCCAGCAATGCCACGCCGCGCGCCATGCCGAGCTTCAAAGTGGAGCCGGGATTCTTATTGACGAAAACCTCTTCCACCGCCGCTTCTTGCGGGGTCCAGATCGCGATGATCTTCGCCAGTTCCGAATAGATCGATGACAGCCGATCCGACAGGGCGGCCGCCGGATCGGAGGTCACAACGCCGTGGGCGATATGGCGGAGCCGATTGCCCTCGGATTCGATTACGCCCCAGCCGGTGCGGTTAAGGCCGGGATCGATCCCGAGAATGCGGACGGCAGTCATGGATAGACCATTGGGTTATCAGCCGCCGCTCAACCGTTGCGCCAGTTCGTCCGACAGCTCGGCATTGGCGGCGACGGTCTGGACGTCGTCATTATCCTCGAGCACATCGATCAGCTTGAACAATGCCTCGGCCTGTTCCGGCGTCGGCGTGGCGGTTGTGAGCGGCCGCCATTCCAGCGCGGCGTGGCTGGCCGGACCGTATTTCTCTTCCAGGGCGTCGCGCACGGCGCTGAAATTCTCGATCGTCGTCGTGACCTCGTGCTCGTCCCCTTCGGAAACGACATTCTCGGCGCCCGCTTCGGCAGCGGTTTCGAAGATCGCGTCGGCTAAGGCCAGCTTTCCCGGATATGTGATGACGCCCAGCCGCTGGAACATGAAGCTGACCGAGTTGGTCTCGCCCAACGCTCCGCCCGCCTTGGAGAAGGCGGTGCGGATTTCCGGCGCGGTGCGGTTGCGGTTGTCGGTCAGCGCCTCAACGATCAGCGCGACGCCGCCGGGACCATAGCCCTCATAGCGGATGGCCTCGTAATCAGCGGCATCTCCACCCTCGCCACTTTTGATCGCCCGGTCGATCCGGTCTTTCGGCATGTTCTTTTGCCGCGCCGCCTGGATAGCCGCGCGCAGGCGCGGGTTCATCGCAGGGTCAGGCAGTCCCGTTTTCGCAGCGACGGTGATTTCGCGGCCGAGTTTATTGAAGATTTTCGCCTTCTTGGCGTCCTGCCCGCCTTTGCGGTGCATGATGTTCTTGAACTGAGAATGTCCGGCCATGGTCTTTTCTATGGAGTATGACGCGACTCGGATTGCTGATTGAATCCGCTTTGCCTGTTTAAGTCTAGCATCCGTACCAAAGGAAAGTCTTGGTTTGGAATATCCCCGCAGTTTGGCGGCAACTATCGCGTGGCGGCGATCAGCGTCAACCGACCGGGTGGTCGGGGAGCGAAACCGTGAATTTACGCAGGCGGAGCGCCGCACACACCAAGTCCGGCTCGACTGTCAGATTGCGGAAGGTCAGGATGAAACGTCCACGCGGTTTCACCCGATGCGCGGCAGCTCGATCATTTTGCCGCGGTGCGAAGCCGCCCGCGCTTTATGGGTCGACCGCCTCTATGTTACTAGCGATTTCCCGTCGCTTCAGCCGCCGGGCGGGTGTCGGCTTTATGGGAACGGCCTGCGCTTATTGGGGCACCACACTCACGCCCAGCACCCGCTTCAGGCGCAATAACCGCTTCCAGACTCGCAGTGCGAAACCCGCGGCAGTTGGCAAAGTCTGACGCAAGAAGGCTATCTTACGGATATACTGGTCGACCTGCCATGTCGCCTGACTGCCGGCCGGAAAAAAGATCACATCGCCGGCCGCGACCGCGCGCATGCCCGTCGCAGTGGTCAAGATTACGGCGCCCTCCGTAACATGAACGGTTTCGTCGCAGTCGTAGAACCAGTTGAACCTGCCGGCGGTGCAGTCCCAAATCATTGTCGTGGCAGTGCCATCATTGCTCTTGAACAGCAATCGATTGCGCGCGCGGGGCGTTCCTTCCAAAATCCATCGGGGATCAATCGGCGCAGGCTCAAGTTCAACATCGGTTGGGAACGTAATAATGCTAAGATCGCTCACTGTGTACCCCATATGAAATTTAATGAACGCTGTATTAAAATTCGTTCGCTTTGAACTTATCTTGAATACGGTATCATATCCCAAATGGGTGGCAACAGCGCATCAAGGCTAGTGCATTGGTGGAGACAGATTGGTCAATAGAAATGCCCACTTCTGTCCGACTAGAAGTTTAATAAATTCAATTGATTAAATAATTGTACAGTATCTGGCTTGTATTGGCCCATGGTAAGGGCTTGTCTTAGATCGATTTTCTCGAAGAGGGTGATATAAAAAACCTGGAGCAAAGTGTAGAGCGAGGCGTCCAGGTCGAGATGTTTCTTGACGATGGCGATGAGGACATAAGGCGACGAGGATATAGACGGATACGGCGATCCAGATCTGCGTCTTCACCGCATTTTCTGACGTGCCGTAGAACTATTTGATCCGCAAGTGCTGCTTGATCCATTTGAAGAAAAGCTCCACCTGCCACCGATTTTTATCTAGGGTGGCGGTGGTCAGGGCCGGAAGAGCGAAAGGATTGGTCAGAAACACCAGCGTCTTGCCCATCTCGGCGTCCTTGAAGCGGATGCGCCGCAGATGCTCGGAGTCATGCTGGCTGGTGTAATGACCGTCCAAAGGCAATGGATTGGTCGCAGATAATGCCGGAATAGACCGATGGGCATTCATGTTCGACTTGGTGCGCGTCACGAAGAAGGCCCCCGCGTGGTGCAGCGCATGAAGGCGGGCAAAATCGACAGAGCCGCGATGCATGACGTAAATGGCGCCGGGTTCCGGGATGAGCAGGTCGAGCGCATGGACGTCGCCCAGTTTGCCATCCGAAATGGATTTGGCTTCGAATGTTGCCGCGCAAATCCAGCAGGATGTGCATCTCACCGCCGCCTTGGTCGTGCGAAAATGCGCCCACGGAAAGACCGACAGGCACAGCTTGATGGTCGTCGCGTCCAGAGCGTAGACCGTATTGGTCGAATCCAGACCAAGATCCTCTGTGACGTACAGCTTTTTCGCTTGGGCGATCAGCCGTTGAGCGAGTTCGGCGTAGATGCGCAGTCGCGCGATTCGTTGGCGTCGGCCAGCGTTGAGCGCCGAACCGGTTCGCGAAAACCCATGTGATACAGCTTCGACGCCTGTACCGACAAACAAGTCTCGATATCGCGCGGGCTCTCCCGGTACATCAGTTGAGCGAACGCCATCGCCCGATATTGCTCGGCGCAGGAGAGTGTCCGCACGCGAT
>JAQGIF010000233.1 GCA_028291345.1 Rhodospirillales bacterium
CACGTTCCCGGCGGCTAAGTGATCCGTAACGGTCCCGCAGCGTCCGCATCTCCGCCTCGTGACCAAGCGTGGAGCGGCTGTGCTCGATGGCATTCTGGATGGCGGTCAACAGTACGTCGTCGCTGAACGGCTTCGTCAGGAATTCGACAGCGCCCGCCTTTATGGCCTGGACCGTCATCGGCACGTCGCCGTAACCGGTGATGAAGATGATCGGCATGTCGATCCGATCGACGGCGAGGCGCTTCTGGAGTTCAAGGCCATTAAGGTCCGGCAGATTGACGTCCAGTATGAGGCAACTCGGAACAAGGGCTCTTGGGCGGCCCAGAAATTCCTGTGCCGACGCGAATGTTTCCGCCTGCCAGCCTGCGAAGCTGATCAACAATTCCAGCGATTCACGTACGGAGACGTCGTCATCCACAACGAAGACGATCGGCGCAGCGTGCGACATGGGTGATGACTTCAATATATGGTCAAGTGCGCTCGCTAAATTCATGTGTATCCCCATTCTCTTGAGTGCAAAAGCGTGTCGGATCGCTCAGCCTGCTCGAAAGGCGGTATGGAGCGCCCCAAGCAGAGCCTTGTCGCTAAATGGCTTGGACAGGCACTCCACGGCGCCCTGTTCGAGCATACGCAGAAGGACGGTCTCATCTTCGTGAGCGGTGATGAAGCCGGTCGGAATCACTTGGTGGCGAGCCGTCAGTTCCGGTTGGAGGTCGAACCAAGTCGTCCTGTAAACTTCTGCTTTCATCATTTAATCCCTTATGCACGTTTGAATCTCATGCGAATGGCGCCAGGGCAGTGGTGAGTGCCACATCGCACGTCGAATGTTGCCGCTGGCTGAGAGCCGGTTAGAGATTCGAAACGTAGCATCGTTCATTTCACCAATGCCGCATTCTACCTATCGCGATGGATCGAATCCTTGGCGTCACGCTAAATAGTTCTAAATTCTTGCGTGCCGCCGGAATTCCTGAATAAATTGAAAAATCCTATGGGGATCGCGAGGGTGCCTGAGCGGCGTCGACCACCGGTGTACGGGTCTGGCGCGTGGGAGGTCGATCCCGCGCGCGGTGAACTGCGGTCGCGCGGGACTCCAATCGCCCTTGGGGGCCGTGCGTTCGACATTTTTGCGGTTCTGGTCCAGTCAGCCGGTGAGCTCGTCACAAAGGACGACCTCATAGCGCGCGTATGGCCGGACCAGATCGTCGAGGAAAGCCGCCTCCACGTCCACATATCCGCAATTCGCAAAGCCCTCGGTCCCGACCGGGAGATGGTGAAGACGACGGCCGGCCGCGGGTATCGCCTTGTGGGAGACTGGACGATTCGGGGGGAAAGCACGGCTGGGGATAAGGGTCCCCTCGTCCCTGCGCCGAACCGGCCATTTCGGTCCAATTTGCCGGCGGCGCGATCCGAGTTGATTGGGCGAACCGCGGCCGTGCAGCGCGTTCAGCACCTTCTGTCCGCCCATCGGGTAGTCACGCTGACCGGGCCGGGCGGGATCGGGAAGACCGCCCTCGCGCTGGAGGTTGCGCGCAGTTTGGTCCCGACATTTGACGGCGATGTTCACATTGTCGATCTCGTCGCGCTGTCAGATCCTGGCTTGGTGCCGTCTGCGGTTTCAGGCGCCCTTGGCCTGACGCTGGGTGGTGGCGATTTTTCTGCCGAGGCCGTCGCGCGGGTCATCGGAGGAAGGAAGCTTCTCCTCGTTCTCGACAATTGCGAACATGTGATCGATGCGGCGGCGAGGCTGTCAGAAGCAGTCGTGCGCCTATGTCCGCATACGTCCGTTCTTGCCACGAGCATCGAGCTGCTCCGGGTCGAGGGCGAGCAGGTCTATCGCGTTCCCTCGTTGGATGCACCGCCCGAGCATGAGCATGAACCGGACGTTGTCCTCAGATATAGCGCCGTACAGCTTCTGATCGCCAGGATCGCCGCGCAGTCGGAGTTCTCACCGCGGGGCGAGCACTTTCCAGCGATTATTGCAATCTGTCGACGCTTGGACGGCATACCGCTCGCCATCGAGTTTGCGGCGTCTCGCGCCGCCACTCTTGGGGTCTCGGAGGTCGCCGCGCGCCTGCACGATCGCTTCGCATTGCTAACTGAAGGCCGCCGGACGGCGCTGCCACGGCATCAGACGCTTCGAGCGGCGCTCGATTGGAGCTACGAGCTGTTGACCGAGCCGGAGCAGCACCTTCTGCATCGCCTAGCTATCTTCTCCGGCGGGTTCACCCTGGAGGCGGCCACGGCTGTCATGAGCGACGATGGTTTCGCCACGTCGACCATCGTCGAACGCATTTCAAATCTAGTCTCAAAGTCCCTCTTGACGTTGGACAGATCGGCGCACCCGGGCCGATGGCGGTTGCTCGAGACGACACGGGCCTATGCTCTCGAGAAGCTTGGCGAACGCGGTGAAACGGAACGGGCGGCGCGACGCCACGCGGAATTCTTCCGCGATTTCTTCGCGTCAATGGAACCGAGTTCAACGATGGAGGCTACCACTGAGGATCTAGTTCGCTATCGGCAGGATATCGACAATGTGCGAGCGGCGCTCGATTGGTCTTTCTCTCCGGTTGGGGACCCCTCGATCGGCGTCGTGCTGACGGCAGTGTACTCACGGGCTTGGACGAATCTGTCGCTGTATTTTGAGTGCCGTGAGCGAGCTGGGCAAGCGTTAGAGTGTCTCGGCACCGGCGCGGACCTGAGTGGTCCGCTTGGATTGAAGCTGCTGCTCGCACTTGCAATGGCGCTGCTTAACACGCTGGGGCCGGTTGAAAGGACCAATAATGTCTTGGTCACCGCGCTCCAAATCGCCGAAAGCCTCGACGATCGTGATGCTTATCTATGGAATCTCTGGGCACTGTGGGCCTTACAGCTCAACATCGGTGAATGCCGTGCGGCGCAATCCACTGCCGAACGATTCTGCCGCGTCGCGCCTCGCAGCGGCGACCCGCACTCCGTTCTCGCCGGTCTTCGACTCATTGGCACGGCGCTACAATTTGGAGGCGATCAGAGGGAGGCCCGACGCCGCCTCGCACGCGCTCTCGAACCTCCTTTTTCGGCGCAGGATCCGCTACATCCGGTTTGGCCCCAAGAGCACCGTGCGATGACACTAGCGGCACTTGCACGGGCCCTCTGGCTGCAGGGGCTCGCGAATCAGGCCCGTGATCAAGCTCGGGAGAGCCTCGACATGGCATCTATCGCGCATAACAAATTCACGCAATTCGAGGTCCTTCGCCTGGCCGTCTGTCCTGTTGCATTCATGACCGGTGACCTCGCCGCCGCCGAACAAGCCGTGGCAATGCTGGCGGATATTACGGCGAACACCAACAACGTTTTCTGGAAGGTCGTCGCTCAGTGCCTTGAAAGTCGGTTGCTGATCAAGCGTGGCGAATTCGAGAGGGGTGTGATCATACTGCGCGCGGTGCTCGACACATGCGATAAAACCGGCTGGAAGTCGGGTTATCCAGAATACCTGGGCGTTCTTGCGGAAGGCTTGGCCGGGCTCGGACGGTACGCCGAAGCCTTTGCCACAATCGACCGAGCCCTGGCCGCGGCCGATCACGGTGGAGAATGCTGGTACGTTGCCGAACTTCTTCGCATCAAAGGCGAGTTTCTGCTCCAGGAAGCAGGCGACAACTCCATCCCGGCGGCCGAAGGCTGGTTTCTTGAGGCGCTGAAGCTGGCTCGGGAACAAGGTGCCCTGTCCTGGGAATTGCGAACTGCCTTTAGCCTTGCTTGCTTGAAGGTCAGGCAAGGTCGGCAGGACGATGCAAGACAAATTCTCGCACCGGTCTATCACCGGTTCACAGAAGGCTTCGAGACAGCTGATTTGCGTTCCGCGAGGACGATGCTTGAAGCGCTATAAGACAGTCGGACTCATTAGGAAACCGCCTGGCTACGGCGAAGGCGAGGAAGTAGAGTCCCTCGAGGTTTCCGGGCGTCGTTCTGAGTCTCGGGCGAATCGGAAGCGTGCGGCCCAGGCGAAGCTGCGTTCGACCACCCAGCGCTTGGGCAGCAGGACGAAGCCGCGCATGGCCATGGAGTGCTTAACGACTAGGAGGCCCGTGCTGCTGGGCGGCTTCGGCCGCAGCCTGCCCGGTGTAGTCCTGGTCGACATAGGCCAGTTCGCCCGTGTTGCCGGTCACCTGCTGCACCGCCTCGGCCAGCGCGACCACCTGCGTACGGTCGACTTGGTCGGCCGCCGTCACCTTGAGCGCCAACAGATGGCCCAACGTGTCGACCGCGATGTGCACCTGGGACTGTCAGGAATTTTGTGCGTGAGGCCATGATGATGCGGTCGTGACCCCGGGCATTCGCTATATACCAACAGCTTCCCGCGCCGATCGGCGTCGACGCCCACGCGCTGTTGACCTATTGTGGAAGTTCACCCGCGGTTCAGAACTCCGGAAATTTGGTATAGCCGAGCCTGGGGCGCGCGTTCAAAAGGGGCTTGCGGTTCTTTGGACTTAGCGCCGGAGCCGTGATCCTTGATTGATCATATAGAACGCGCGGCGCTGTACTTCCTTGAAGCGACGGCCTATCGCCTCTGAAAT
>JAQGIF010000066.1 GCA_028291345.1 Rhodospirillales bacterium
ATGAACAGGAGGTCATGCTTATTCAGGGGCGCCAGTTCGACGTCGATTAGGACCTCGCCCGCTCCCGGCACACCCGGCTCCGGGACATCAACGAGTTCCAAGACCTTGAGCGGGTCACCGTAGGCGGAGATTTGAAGCGCGCGCATTGAGGGTCTCCTTCGGTTTGGCGCCTTTGATCTTATCTCGCGCCCCACGCCCTTCTCGAGGCGGTATCCGTCGAGTGTTTCAGAGGTGGGGCGACGAAGGCGCAATCGCCACCCTCGATCGCGTGCCGAGATTGAAATGACCGATCACATGCCAGAGTTTTCACACAAGGAATGTCTGCTCCGGAGAAGGTGAGTAGTTTGAATAAGTGGCCGTTGTGGGCGCAATCCTGGCGGTTAGTATCCGGCCAACGTCTACTGTCGGGAATGGCTCGGTAGCCGCCCGATGGCATAGTTGGGTCGAAACACGTCGCTTCCGTGGCGGGTACCAAACGAATGATTTTCACCACTAGGTGCTGTCTCGCCGACTGCACGTATTACCAGGGTTTATCCTTACGATTTTTGCACTTTTCCTCGCGTTAACAGGCAACGGCTTAAATACCATCACAAGCGATGCCATCCTCAACCAATTTGGCTTGGCGATATTAGCGACCTTCGTCGGGATGTCGGGGCGTATCGTCTTCATTCAGTTTCTGACGACGTCTGTGGGTGACGATGACACTCTGCGACAGACGATGGCTGAATATGTCCGCGAACTCCAAAAAGAGACCGATGTGACCCTTTCCGGCAGCACCTTGGAATCGTTAAAGAATCTGCCAGAATAGGACGATCGGACGCTATGACGGTTTGCGGCGTCAGTTCGCCGCGGCGGCCTGAATGTGATCCAGCGGCTACACGATAGTCGGCATCACAATCTCGACTGATATCACCAAAAAAAACGCGCTCGAACGCCGATCGTGCCCGACAGGATCGGCCATGAGAGAGGCGAGAACGGAACTATCAAAGTTGATCATGCATACCCCCAATTTCGCTTAACATATTGAATTTCCGCGACTGCTAGGAGCATCACAGTCCCTTGGCTGCGGCGCAGCGTGCTCAAGCGCACGGCCGAATGCTGTACGGCAACGTATGTGGGTGTGGGGAAAGTTGATGGCGCCCTGTTGCTACCAACTGCCCAAAGACTCCCGTCCCCAAAAGTCTCGGCTCAGGCCGTCAGCCCGCCATCGACGGCGTAGACGCCACCTGTCTGGAAGCTGGCGTCGTCACTTAGCAGGAAGGCGATGAAGGAGGCGACTTCGGCGGGCGCGCCGAAGCGGGGCAGGGCCTGGTGGACGAAGCGGGACTTGACCTCGTCATCCGTGCTGTCAGTGGGCATGCTCAGGGCAGGGCGCAGCATCGGCGTGTCGATCGGGCCGGGGCAGACCGCGTTGCAGCGGATGCCGAACTTGCCGTACTCTACCGCCGCGGCCCCCGACAGACCGATGACCGCCCGTTTCGAGGTTCCGTAATCGGCCGACTTGGGAAAAGACCGCAACCCGCCGACCGAGGCCGTATTCACGATCGCGCCGCCTTCGCCCTGGACCAGCATCTGGCGGATCACGGCGCGAAGGCCCAGGAAGACGCCGCGCACATTCACGGCGATGGTCCGGTCGAACTCCTCAGCAGTGATATCGATGATCCGTTTGCGCGCACCGACGATTCCCGCATTGTTGGCGAACAGGTTGACGGCGCCGAATTGCTCGACCGCCACCCGGACATAGCGCTCGCAGCCATCCTCGGTCGACACATCGGCAGCGATGCCGATCACGGTATCGGTGCCAAACGATGCAGCCACTCGCTCAACCGCGCCGGCACCGAGATCCACCGCCACGACGCGGCAGCCCTCCTCGACCAGCCGCGTGACCGTCGCCGTGCCGATACCACCGGCGGCGCCGGTCACGATCGCGATCTTACCGGCCAATCCCTTGTAAGCCATGCCGATGCTCCTGTGCTTTAGCCGAAAAAGGCCTGGCCGCCATCGACCGGAATCACCGTGCCGGTGACGTAGCGCGAAGCTGGGCTGACGAGGAACAGCGCGACCGCGCCGATATCTTCTTCGCAATCGCCTACCCGGCCTAGCGGAATCGTTTTGAAGAAGGCCTTGGCCTCCTCGGGATTACCCTCGATCCAGCCTTTCAGGCCGGGCGACAAAGCATGTGGAGCGATAGTGTTGACCCGGATGCCGTCCGGTCCCCATTCCGACGATGCGGCGCGGCTCAGCGCTTCGACCGCGCGCTTGGAGGCGGCATAGAAGCCATAATTGGCGGCATCCCAGCGGCGCGTGGCAGAGGTCGACAGGTTGATGATCGCCCCATCGCCGGACGCCTTCAGGTACTTATGGCAGCCATTCATATAGCGGAAGGTCGCCAGCGGGCTGCCCGACATCGAGCGCTCGAAATCAGCGTCGGTCAGCGATAGCAGCGGTCCGATGGCGATGCCATAAGCGTTGTTGACGAGTATATCGATGCGTTCGAACGTTTGGACGGTCGTGTCGATCGATCGCTGGATGGCGTCGGCATCATGTACGTCAGCGACCACCGGAATGGCCTGGCCGCCGAACGCCGCGATCTGGCCGCATGTCTCCTGCAGCTTGGCCTCGGTCCTGCCGATGGCGGCGATCTTGGCGCCCTCCTTGGCGAGTGCGAAGGCGATGCCCTGGCCTACACCCTGGCCCGCGCCGGTGATGAGAGCGACCTTGCCGTCCAGAATTCCCATGATGCTTCCTCGTGTTGCATAGGCCCTGGGTATAGCGCCGGTGGCGGACCGATCACAAAGCCTGTTTTTGTGTCGCGCGGGTTTGGCGCTATTCAGTGAACAACCACAGGACGACCCCGAATTGCCCATCCTTTGCAAGGACCGCCGTGACAGCATCATCCGTGAACGAGACGACGCTCGCCGTACCGCGCGCCCGACTCTATCTCCTGCTCGGTGCGCTGATCGCCTTCCCGTCGCTGTCGATCGACATGTATCTGCCGGCCTTTCCATCGATCCAGACCTATTTCCATACGGATGCCGGGTCGGTTCAGCGGACCTTGGCGGTGTTCTCGATCGGCTTTGCGATCGGGCAGCTGTTTTTCGGCCCGCTATCAGACCGTCTGGGTCGACGGCGGCCGCTGATCGCGGGGATCCTCCTCTATATCGCCGGGACGTCCGGGATTCTGCTCGCCCCCAGCATCGAAATCTTCACTCTGGGTCGGGTGGTCCAGGCCTTTGGAGGTTGTGCTGCAGCCCTGATCGGTCGCGCGATGGTGCGCGACCTGTTCCATGAACGTGACGCCGCGCGGGTATTTTCGTTGCTGATGCTGATCATGGGGCTGGCCCCGATCCTGGCACCGCTCGTCGGCGGTCAGCTGTTGGTCGTGTTCGGTTGGCAGGGGATTTTTGTCTTGCTGGTGGTTTTCGCCGCTCTCAGTCTTGTCGTCGTGATATTCGGCCTTGGCGAGACGCTGCCACCGGAGCGGCGGGAGACGCGAGGGCTCGGCAGCGTCTTCACAGTCTATCGCGGACTGCTGTCGGATCGCCGTTTCTGCGGCTATGTACTCTCGATGGCCTTCGCTTCGGCGGGCATGTTGGCCTATATCACCGGCTCGCCTTTCGTTTTCATCCGCCTGCATGGCGTGCCGCCGCAGCTCTATGGCTTGCTCTTCGGCGCCAACGCGCTGGGCCTCATCGCCAGTTCGCAGCTCAATCGCCGCTTGCTGCGACGTTACACCGACGAGACCCTGCTCAAGCGCGCACTCGGTGTCACGACGGTGGCGGGTATCATTCTCGGCTTGGCGGGGCTCCTGGATTTGGGTGGACTGCCGGGGCTAATGGCCCCGCTGTTCGTCTGTATCTCCAGCCTGGGATTCATCCTGCCAAATGCGACCGCCGCCGCGCTTGCGCGGTCCGGCAGCCATGCCGGATCGGCGGTGGCGCTGCTCGGCGGGGTTCAGTTCGCGATGGCCGCATCGGCGTCGGCCTTGGTCAGCGCGCTGGAGGATGGCACCGCCCTGCCGATGTGCGGAACGATCATGGGGCTGGTGCTGGCCGCCTTCGCCCTGCATCGGCTGTTGGTGGAACGACCGGCCTGAATGTCGTCAGCAGATCGGATCGCCCATCCGCTTGAAGATATCCGCCGCCGCGCCGCCGAAGAAGCGATCGCGCTTTGGCTGCGACAGGCTGGCGAGCGATTCCGCGAAATGGCTCGCCGGGTCGGCGAAGCCCTCGAAATGCGGAAAATCCGACGAGAAGACGACCATATCCTCCGGCAATTCCTCGATGATCTTGGGCAAAGGCTGGTCGTTGCCGCCACTCAGCGGCGTCGCCCGAACGTTGCGCGCCAGATACTCGCTGGGCTTCAGCGGCAGGCTCCATTTGCCCAGGAACAGCTGTGCGGTGGGCGAGATGCGATCGTCGATCTCGCGATGCAAGAAGGGCAGCCAGCCGACCCCGACCTCGGCCAGCAAGATCGTGAGCTTGGGATGCTTTTCGAAGGTCCCGCTATAGACCATGGCGTTCAGCAAGGTCATCGGCGCGACATGGCGATGGCTGCCGCCGATCTGGCGCAGCAAGGTGACATCGCCGCCGGTATTGGCCCATCCGGGATCGAACCGCATATGCTCAAAGCCGGTATGCAGCATCGGCGCCATGCCGAGATCGGTGGCGGCCGACCAGAGCTTGTCCCAACTGGGATGGATCGGCGGTACGCCGTTTACCGGGTAGGCTGGAATCAGGAAGATGCGGCTGCCATGAGCGCGCATGCGGGTTAGCTCCGCGACCGCCCAGTCGATGTCGGTATAATCCAGCGCCGTGACCGGCAACAGTCGTCCGCCCGAAGGGGCGCAAGTCTCGGCCAGCCAGCTGTTGGCGGTATGCAGCGTTTCCTGTCGCAACGCCAGGTCTTCGATGAATCGCGTATAGGCGATACCCGACAGGCAGATGACATTCTGGATATCGATGCCCTGCTCGTCGATCCATTTCAGTCGCGCCTGCGCGTTGGCAACCTGGAACTGGTTCTTGCCAGCGAACTCCGCGCGGCGCTCGGCCTCCTCTTCCTTCTCCTGTCCGAATAGGGTCAGCAGGCCGGGCGGGAACAGCGATTCCAGCGGCGGACGGTCTTGCTCAGGCACGTCGTGGAGCAGATCGCCG
This sequence comes from Rhodospirillales bacterium, assembly GCA_028291345.1. Classification (GTDB taxonomy): domain Bacteria; phylum Pseudomonadota; class Alphaproteobacteria; order BOG-932; family Roseiterribacteraceae; genus BOG-932. The sequence goes on from JAQGIF010000066.1 coordinate 5,154, forward strand.
ACGATCGTATCGACGGCGAGGCGCGCGGGCTCCAGCTTCGGCAATCGCGCCGCCAGGCTGGGGTAGGGGGCGAGCCAATCGTCGCCAGGCTCGAAATGCGAATCGACATCGATGACCATCGTCATGGCGCGTTCCCCCTGTGTCTTGTTTCTTCGATCATAAGGCGAGGCCGCGGCCAGGGCTATCGTCACGATGCGACAGCGTTGGATTTTGCCCTCATGCCGGTATGATGCGGCCAATGCGTTGATCAGCGGGAGGACGACAATGGCCGAATGCGATTCCAAGACGGGCTATAACCCGGCACATGTCGCGCGGTCGGCGCGGGTCGAGATCGATGCGCCGGCCTCGGTTGTGTGGGAGGTGCTGGTCGACCTGCCGAAATATGGCGAGTGGAACCCGTTCTGCGTCAAATGCGAATCGACGTTGGAAATGGGTGCGCCGGTCAACATGACCATCGCCAGCCTGTGGGACCCGTCCGAGCTGAACGTGGTCACCGAATATCTCTGCGCGTTCGAGCCGGAGAAGCTGCTGTCCTGGGAAATGTACTGGACCGAAGCGTGGCCCTATGCCGGCCGCCGCGACCAGGTAATTGAGCGGCTGGGGCCCGATCGCTGCGCCTATTACTCGACCGACGCCTTCCTCGGCGATACCGCCATTCACATCGTCCGATTCGGCATGGGCTGGATTTCCGCAGCTTTCACCGCGACCGCCCATGCGTTGAAGGCGCGCGCAGAGGCGATCTATGCCGAACAGCGTCAGAAGACGGTGGTTAACGCCTGATCAAATCGAACAACAAACAGGGGAGGGATGTATGAACTTTCTAAAAGCTTGGACGCCGCAGCTGCTGAGCGTCTTCAGAATCGTTGTCGCCCTGCTGTTTCTGCAGCATGCCACCGCAAAGCTATTCGGCTTCCCCCACGTTCCGATGTTGGACGGCATCAAGCTGATGTCGCTGATCGGCATTGGCGGCATCATCGAATTGGTCGGCGGGCTGCTGCTGCTGATCGGCCTGTTCACCCGGGTCGCCGCCTTCGTCCTGTCGGGCGAAATGGCCGTCGCGTATTTTATGGTGCACGCGCCGCAAGGCTTCTTCCCGTTGCTCAATCAGGGAGAAGGGGCGGTGTTCTACTGCTTCGCTTTCCTTTATTTGGCGGCAGCGGGGGCCGGTCCGTGGAGTGTGGACCGGCTCCGCAACGCAGATTAGAGCGGCACGTACTCGCCGCCATTGATGTCCAGCGCGGCGCCGGTCACCTGGCTGGTGTAATCCGACAGCAGCACCAGGATACCCTTGGCGCATTCCTCGTCGGGGGGGACATGCCCGAGCGGGATGTTCGCGCTGACGCCGGCTTTCATCGCATCGACGGAGATGTTGTTCTCCTTGGCCGCGCGGGTCATATAGGCCTCGACCGGCGAGCCCCACATCCAGCCCATGATCGCGCTGTTGACGCGGATCTTGTACTTGCCGAGTTCAATCGCGAGTTGCCGGGTGGCGCCGCCGAGCGCGACCTTCGGCACGACGTAGCCGCCGTGCGTGGGCAGCGGCTTGCGGGTTTCCATCGTGCCGACATTCACGATCGATCCTCCCGCCGCTTTCATATGCGGCAAGGCGGACTTCACCATCTGCAAGGTGCCGAACAGGGTGATGTCCATCGCCTTGCGCCAGTCGTTCAGGTCTCCGTCCTCGAACGATATGAACGGAGCACTGCCATAGGCGCTGTTCACCAGGCCGTTCAACTGGCCATATTCCGCGATAGCCGTCGCGACGATGCGGTCGCAATCTTCCTGCTTGGACACGTCGGCCGTGACCGCAATCGCCTTTCCACCGGCGGCTTTAACCTCTTGTGCGACGCCCTCGACGAAGTCTCTGCTGCGTGCGGCCAGCACCAGCTTGGCGCCAACCTTGGCGGCTTCGAGTGCCAGCTTCCGGCCCATTCCCGGTCCGATGCCGGTGATGATCACGACTTTGTCTTTTAAAAGCATGACTTTCTATCCTTGTTCAGTCGCTTGCAGGTGCCTTGACCGCCTGTTCGAGGGCCGGCGGTCCCAGATGGATCTCCAGTTTCTCGATCGTTCCGGTGAAAGTGAATGGGAGCTGGTAGTCTGGGCTGATCGGTGACCCGCGCTCACGACCGATATCGAGGCTGCCGAAGGCGTAAGGCATGCCGACCTGGGGGATCTTTGCCTTTGCCACGGTTTTGCCGTCGATCGACAGCGTGCCTCTACCCCCACCCCAGAATTTGGCATCCTGCCGGGTATACTCATAGGCGATACGGTGCTGGCCGGGTGGCAGTAGGCTGGCAGCGGCAATCACGTCGCGGCTCTTGCCAAAGAAGTTGTTCTCATAGATCAGCCGCCCCTTTTTGACATAGAGCACGACCCCGCCATAGCGTCCGCCATCGGCGAAGATTACGCCTTCGGCGCCTTTGCCCGGCACCACCAGATCGACCGTAATGCTGTGCGAACCCAGCAGCATCGGTCCGGCCATTGGCGGTATCGCGTCGCTATCGGCGTAATAGGTGAAATCCTTGCGGTCGCCGACCAGGCTGGGCGCGCCGTTACCTCCCGGCTTGGGCATGCCGAGTCCGATCGGATAGACGTCATTGCGCTTCGCTTCGCTGTCGAACAGCGCTTGCAGCTCCTTTAGCTTATCAGGATCCGCGTTCGCCAGATCGTGTGCCTGGGAGTAATCCTCGTTAAGATTGTAAAGCTCCCACTGATCGTTTTCGAAATCTTCCTTGCGCTGCGGCAGCGTCATCCAGGGCAGTTCATGGCGCGCGGATGCGATCCATCCATCCTTGTACATGGCGCGATTTCCCATGATCTCGAAATATTGCGATGTGTGCGCGTCCGGCACTTTGGCGTCGGTGAAGCTGCTGGCGAAGCTGACGCCGTCCAGCGACATCTGCTTCACCCCGCCGATGCTCTCGGGCGGCTGGATGCCGATCACTTCGTAGAGTGTCGGCGCCACATCGACGACATGGGTAAATTGGCTGCGCAGGCCGCCTTGGTCTTTGATACGATCCGGCCAGGACACCACCATCGGGTTGCGCGTGCCACCGAGATGGGATGCGACCTGTTTCATCCATTGGAACGGCGCATCCAGGCCCCAGGACCAGCCGCTTGCGAAGTGATTGTCATAGGCGCGGCTGCCGAGATCCCCCGAACGCGCCAGCTGGGTTTTGATGTCGTCGGCTGGCACCCCCATGAAGAATTCGGCCAAGTCACGGTCCGAGCCGCCGAGCCCGCCTTCGCTGCTCGCCCCGTTATCGCCCATAATATAGATGACGATCGTGTTATCGCCGTGCGGCCCCTGCTGCGCGGCCGCGATGACGCGGCCGACTTCGGCGTCGGTTTCGGCGAGGAAACCGGCATAGACCTCCATCTGCCGCGACGCGAGCTTTTGCTGGTCGGTCGATAGCGAGGACCAGGCCGGCAGGGCGTCGGGGCGCGGCGTCAGTTCGGCATTGGCGGGGATGACGCCCAGCTTTTGCTGACGGGCGAATATCTCCTCCCGTAGCCTGTCCCAGCCCTGGTCGAATTGCCCGCGATATTTGTCGATCCATTCCTTCGGCACGTGATGCGGAGAATGCGTGCCGCCGCTGGCGAAATAGAGGAAGTAGGGCCGGTCCGGCGCGACCGCGTCATGGGAATGAATCCAGTGAATGGCGTCGTTCGCCAGATCGTGATTCAGGATATAGGCCGGGTCGTCCGCGGGCGGCGACACGGGTTGAGTGTTGCGATAGAGCATCGGCTCCCACTGGCTCATCTCGCCGCCCATGAAGCCGTAGAAGTAATCGAAGCCAAGGCTGGTCGGCCAATGGTCGAAGGGACCGACCGGATTGATTTCCCATATCGGCGTATTGTGCCATTTGCCGAACGCCGAGGTGCTGTAGCCGTTCAGATGTAGAACCTCGGCGATGCTGCCTGCGCTCTGCTTCCACTCGAAATTATAGCCGGGAAATCCGCTCTCGCCGCCGGCCACGCCGAAACCTACCCGGTGATGGTTGCGGCCGGATAGCAGCGCCGCGCGCGTCGGCGAACAGACTGCGGTCGTATGAAACTGGTTATAGCGCAGGCCCTGCGCCGCCAGCTGTTCGAAGGCCGGCGTCCGCACGGGGCCGCCGAATGTGCTCGCCGCGCCGAACCCGACATCGTCCAGCAACACCAGGACAACGTTCGGCGCACCCTGGGGTGCAGTTGCGGGGGTGGGCCAGCTCGGCGTCGAATTCTTCTGATATTGCCCGATCTTGCCGCTGAAGGTCGGATCCGCTTCACTGGCCCAGGCGGCGGTGGCGAACAGGCAGATCGCACCCGTCATGCCGAATGCTCGGAAGGCTATTTCTAGCTGGCTCATGTCTTCCCCATTTCCTCGACCGGCCGCTCAGACTTCGTTCGGGACCCCGAAATAGCTTTGGTAGCGACCGAATAGCTGCCGCAGCCGCGCCGTCTCCGCGGCGTCCGCCATGCCATATTGGTGCTTGCCGAACTTGCCCTGCGGCTTGGCAGTGAGATAGTCGCGGATGCGCTGGGCATTTTCTTCTGTGAAGGGCATCCCGGCCGTCTCGTAGACTTTCCGTACCGCCTCGACCGGCGACCCGATCAGGTCGGCATAGAGCGAGTTCAGGCATTGATCCCGGGGGATCGCACCACTCTCCAGCCAGTCGATGGAGCGGTTCAGACCATAGGCCATCGCCTCGGGCGACAGCATCCCGGCGAAAGCCTTGATCTCCATCGGCTTGTCGCTGCGGATCCAGAACAAGGTCCCCATCAGATTGATGACGGAAGCCTGGGCCACGACCGGATCGCGGTGGGTGAACAGCACGCGCGCGTCGGGAAACACTTTGAAGATCGTTGGCAGATAATTCATGTGCGAAGGCGCTTTCAGCAGCCAATGCTTGCGCGGATTGTGCCATTGGAGGACCTGCAGCACCTTCTTGTGGAAGCTGTATGAAAATTCCCAGTCAGCACGGGTTGCCAGGAAATCGATATAGCTCGGCACCTGGAACTGTGAGGGGAAATACTCGCTGGTGAAGCAGGCCGCCTGGGCGAAGATGCATTCGTTGGGCAGGCGCGCATCCATTTGATGGATCGCAGAGAAGCTTGGCGCGACCCGGCCCCATTGCGTGATCAGATGCTGGCAGGCATCGATCCGGGGGTCGGTTTCATAAGTGGCTGCTTCAGGTGGCGGGTAGGGGAACATCATTTCCCATTGCAGCGGCGAGCCAAGATCGGGGTCGAGCGACAGCAGTTCGAACAGGATCGAACTGCCTGAGCGCGGCAGGGCGGCGATGATCAACGGCCGATCGATCACCTCGTCGGCGATCTCCGGATTTTGCTTGAAGGCGGCATGGATGCCGAGCAGCGCCTTCAGCCAGTTCAGCACGTCGTTGCGCGCCATCAGCCGCCCGAAGAAATTGAGCGCGGCCTCCTCCTCCAGCGACTTCACCAATATGTAAAACGGCTCGCGCCAACGCTCGTCGCCGAAATCGTCGAAGCCGGTGGCGCGCTTGGCGGTTGCGATCAGTTCGTCGGGCTCAAGCGGCACGAGATTCCTGATGTCCATGTACTGCCCTTCATCGTTGAAGGTCCGTACCCATTCCGGACGCGGCGGCGGAACCCAGGCGACTTGGTCATCTGACATTGCGAGCTCTCGGATATCTAAACAAAGGCCCGCATCGTCCGATGCCCCTCGGCGATGGCGGCCTGCAGGTCGCGCGGGGCCAGTGCGTCGCCGACGAGCGCGATGTTTCTGTGATGCTGGCGCAACTCGTCATAAAGCGAGCGCATCGGCGCGTTGGGCGTGATCATCACGACCGTGTCGGCGGCGATCTTTGACGGCTTCTGCGACTGGAAGGGCTGGACTGTCGTTGTGCCGGGCTCGATCGCGACCAGCCGATGGCGCACCAATATCGCAAAATCGGCCTGATAAAGCCGCTCCAGCGCCGGCACCGTGCGCATGGTGGTATCGACATAGGGCGTCATCGCCGGCATCCGCGTGACATAGGTGACGGCGACGCCTTTGGAGATCAGGAACTCGCAGGCCGCGATCGCTTCGTAGTGACCGGTATCGTCGAGCACGACGGCGCTCTTGCCGAAATCGCGCGGCGGTCCGAGCAGCAGGTCATGCGACGACAGCACATGCGGCAGATCGTGACCTGGCAAAGGAATACCGGGCTCGCCGAATTGCACGCCATCCATCCGCGGCAGCGAGCCGGTGGAGACGACCACCAGATCGGCATCCTCAGCCAGCACGGCGTCCGAATCGAGATAGGTGCCGAGGCGGACATCGACGCCCAGGCGATAGATCTCGCGCTCCTGCCAATCGACGATGTCGCCGATCGTATGCAGTCTGGGTGCACGTCTGGCTGCGTTGATCTGTCCGCCGAGCTTGGGCGAGGCTTCGGCCAGGACGACCTTGTGTCCCATCAGCGCGGCGACGCGGGCGGCCTCCATGCCTGACGGTCCGCCGCCGACGACCAGTATTTTCTTGGGCGTCGCGGTCTTGACGATCAGATCCTCAGCCAGCGTGGTTTCGAAGCCGACGGCCGGATTGACCAGGCAGCCCAGCCGCGCGTCGCGCATCAGTCCGCCGATACAGCCCTGGTTGCAGGCGATGCATGGGCGAACCTCGTCGACCCGGCCCTCGCGGGTCTTGCGGACCAGATCGGCGTCGGCGATCTGGGCGCGGACCATGGAGATCAGGTCGGCAATGCCTTCGCCTAAGATCTGTTCTGCCTCTTCGAGCGTGCGGATCCGGCCGCTGACGATGCGCGGGACTGTCACGTCGTCGGTCAGCTGTCCGCTCGACGGCAGCTCATAGCCGGACGGCTGCTGCATGCCGCCGACCATCGAATCCATGCGGTAATAATCGCCGTACGACGCGTTGAAATAGTCGATCAGGTTTTCGGCGAGAAGTGCCCGGGTAACCTGCTTGATCTCCGGCTCATGCAGGCCGCCGACGGCGGTGCTGGCGGAGATGCGCACGCCGATCACATAGTCAGGGCCGACGGCCTTGCGGGTTGCCCGCAATATTTCCTGAAGGAAGCGCATCCGGTTTTCCAGCGAGCCGCCCCAGCGATCCTCGCGCCGATTGGTGATCGGCGATAGGAACTGATGGATCAGATAGCCATGGGCGGCATGGATCTCGACCCCATCGAGCCCGCCGTCGCGGCAGCGTTTCGCAGCGCTTGCGAAGCAGGAAATGATCTCCTCGATCTCCGGCTCGCCCATCGGGATTGGCACTGCGCCCAGGATCGGGCTCGGTACGGTCGAGGGCGACCAGGGTGGCCGGCGACCTTCGCCGAAGGTCTGGTGGCCGCCATGGAAAAGCTGCTCGAAGATTTTCATGCCATAGGGGCGCACCGCCTTCATCATGGCCTGGAAGCCCGGAATCACCCGGTCATCGACATTGAAAAGCGTATTCTCGCTGGAGGGATGAACACTGGCCGCCTCGATGATCGTCAGCCCGCAGCCACCTTTGGCGCGCGCCAGGTGATAGGCGATGGAATCATCGTCGAAAGCATGGCGGGCGAAATGCGTGCCGTGCGCAGCACGGACGATCCGGTTGGGAATCTCGACATTGCCGATCGTGATCGGTTC
>JAQGIF010000255.1 GCA_028291345.1 Rhodospirillales bacterium
GTGTTATCGGCACCGAAAATCGTTGGGCGCCGCGCCGCGTCGCGCGGACATAATCCGCTCCATAGGCTGCAATGACGAACAGCAGGAAAGTCCCGACCGCGAAGGGATAGGGTGCATCGACCTCGTCGAAAGTGCGAGTGACCAGACAGAACATGGCGGCTACAAGGCATGCGGTCGCCAACGTCTGGTCCGCCAACGCCAGCCTGATCGACCGCTCGACAGCGAGGACAAGCGTTACAATCAACGCGGCGACGCCAATCCACCCCAGTTCCACGGCAACATTCAGGAAGGTGTCGTGGAACGTAAAGCCCATGCGTGACCCGATGGAAAAGTCACGCCAGATCGCTTCGGCCAGGAGATTGCCTTGCAGCCAGAACCCGGAATAGCCAACGCCAAAAAGCGGGCGTTTGTGGATTTCCGTCAATGCGATCTGCCACAGCACGGTGCCTCCGGCCAGGGGCGCATCCTTACCGAGAACCCCGGTAATGAAGTGGGCTGTGGCTTCACCCAGCGTACCCTCGAGGGCGAAGAGCACTATGATGATCACAATCGGCAAGGTTAACGCCCCGGCGATCACCAACATAAGCAAACGTTCGCGTGACCGAAGACGGGCAAAGATCATGGTCAGCAACAGCGCCATGAACGATGCACTTGTGGTCAGGAGCGCGCCGACCGAATGCGCCAGCAGCAGCAGGGGAATACTCAGCAGAAACGAGAAAAGCGCGAGCAATCGCAGTGGCCGGGGCTGCTCGCCATCGGCCAGAACCGCAGTAGCGAAGATCGCCAGGAACAACATGAACAACGCCGTGGTGTTCTTGCTCGCGAAGATACCGAGGAACACACTGGTGCCGGTCATGCCATCGACGCCAAAGCGGCCGAACACCAGCGACAAAACCGCGCGAACAGCAGGCTGACCGACATGGCGGAGACAAATTCACGCGGTCTCAGGAATCCGGAGGTCAGCGATGCAACTCCGACGGTTAGCGCCAGCTCTATCGCGGCGCGCAAGGTCACGCCTTGTGTCTCCGCCCACAACACCGAAAGAAATGCGAAAGCCGGGACCAACCAAAGCCCGGGTGACCGAAAGATCAATCGCAGGCAACGACCCACTCTCGCTGCGGCCATCAGGCCCCAGACGGCAAGAAAAAGCAGAGCGCCGACGGCCGACCCAGCCAGCGTGACAATCAGGCCGACCATGCAGAGTACGGTTGCGATCCAGGCCAAACGGTCGCTGGGCGGTTTCGTCTCGCCAGAGTGTCCCGGGTTTGACGCCGCGAGTCTCATGACCCCGCCTCAACGGTCAATGTCGGCCACGCTTGCGCCAGAATAGTGTCGACCGGACCCGTGCATTGCAAATTGAGCCAGATGGTTCCGTTCACTCTCGTATGCTCCATTAGGGCCGCGATGGCAGCGTCGCCCAGGGACTTTGCGGCACAGTTGCGATCGAACTGCGCTCTTGTAATTGCTCAATGCCCGCCGGAATTCAGAGTTGCATCGAGACGTGGATTTTTGTGTGATTTGTCGCGCAGATTGCTGAGCGGGCCCGATCTATTGGCTAAAGGGCCCTCCCCGCGGCAGCCGACCTCGGATCCAGAACGCGATCGCGACGATACGGAATACCGTAACCTCAGTTCCGCCGTCGCATAAGTAAATCGGCCCGCACCGTTCGGTGGGACTTCAGCTTCGTTTTATAGATACACGGCGTTCGGGCTGACACATGGTCGGCCGCTTCGATCGCACCACAATCCTCGATTGGCGACGACTTTTCCGGCACCTCTTGAGGTAACCGAATTAGGGACTTCAGCGTGCGACAAATTAGCGTTTCCGGATGCGAAAGGCGTGCGTTGCCGGATGCGAAAAATCCAGGCGAGTGGCTGAGTTCTAAAGTTGATGGGTTGGCCCAGCCGAAGCGCGCGGAATCCACTACGTACCGTCTCAAACCTAGCTGAAACCACGGAAAAGCCGGGGTTTTGTTCTCCGTCGCGGCTGTGAACAGGCTACGTAAATTCCGTCCCTGCCGCAGTGCAAAACCATGCGATATTATCAGGTTGCGGTAACTACAACGGCGCAGAATTCCCGCCGCGATTAATGAGAAGGGATCGATGCCATCCACATTACTTCGAGTGCGATAATAAATGAGTACTTACAATGGAGAAAGTACGTCCATGTCAGACACCAGCAGTGCCAACCCCGTCGAAACCGACCCTAGCTTTCAAACGCTACTTTTGTCGGTTCTTCCTTCCCTCCACAAGCACGCTTTAGCACTCACGCGTCACCGTGCCGATGCGGAGGATCTCGTGCAGGCCGCTGTCGCAAGTGCTCTCGCGGCTCAAGACAGTTTCTGCGCCGGAACGAATTTCAATGCGTGGATGACCCGCATTCTGCGTAATCGTTTTTTCTCCAACGTCCGCCGCCGGCGAACAATCGTAGATCTCGACGACGTACCGCCCTCGCAACTGGGTCGGAGCGGCGGTCAGGAGGACAACCTGGCGATCCAGGACCTTCGGCGCCATATGCTCCGCCTTCCAGCCAATCAACGCCTGATTCTGCTGATGATTTCGGTTGACGGCATATCCTATGAGGATGCCTCCGTATACTTGGGCGTAGCGGCGGGCACTTTGAAATGTCGCGTTTTCCGTGCTCGCGCGCAGCTCCAACTCTGGATGCTCGGCGTGGAAGTGGCGGCCGATGCCACCAAAGCTCCGGCGCGGCGGAGAGGCAAGAGACCGGCTTCGCCCGCAGTCATCTATTATCCGAACCCGACCGAAGACAATGGCGCAACATACATTTCTGGATGTTAGAGAAATGCAATATCATAAATGAGTATAAATCCCCGAATGCTTGATGAATATATGTCCGAGCGGAATTTAAAATTGACCGAATCGAAAGCTGTAGCCGCACAGGCGATTTGTAACTCAAGCAGCTATCTTGAGAGGAGGCCAGCCGGATGGCACAGTTTCATTCGATGGATTTGCGGGAGCGTGTCGTCGCGGTCGTGGAGCTTGGCAGGATGCCGTGCAATCAGCCGGTATGCCACTTCGATGTGGCGATCAGCACGCCCATCACGTGGATGCGCCGGTTGTGGGAAACCGGTAGCGTCGCATCTGGCCAGATGGGCGGGCACAAGCCGAAGAAGCTTGTCGGCGCGCACCGCGACTGGTTGTGCAGCGCTGCACCGGCAAGGACTTCACCTTGCCGCCGGCTCGTGGCTGAGTGTGCTGATCGTGGGCTTTTGGCCGACTGCCGGTCGGTCTGAAGCTTCATTCACACCGAGAAGCTGAGCTTCAAAAAATCGCACTCGCCGGCCATCAGGATCGTCCCTGCGTCGCGCCCAAGCCTGAAACGTGGATGAGGTAACAGGGCCGGACCGGCTCTGATCGACTGGTCTTTGTCGACAAGACCGTCGCTCGCGAGGGTACCAAGACCAGCATGGCTCCACTACGTGGAGATCCTAATCCGCTACAGGCTCAACGAAAGTCCACCGCCCCTGGAAGACAATGATCTTCCTGGACCCGCCACGCCACGACCGGATCGAACCCCCGGTTCTCGACGGTCCAATCGACTGCGAGAGCTTCCGGACTTATGACAAAAAAGGTCCTTGTTTCGATGCTGCAGCAAAACGACAGCATCGTCATGGACAATCCCGGCGATCATAAAGGCC
>JAQGIF010000262.1 GCA_028291345.1 Rhodospirillales bacterium
CAGAAGGACATGGAGACGGCGGGCTTCAAGTTTAACAGCCCGGAGCCGCAGAGCTACCAGATGGGCCGCGGCAACTCGATGGAGGAGAAGTTCGGCACCACCATCTGGTTCGCCCAGCACAATCCAGACGGGTACCAGACCTATCGCAACCTCGAGAAAAAAGCCTGATCGCCATAGCACATCCCGGCTCCATCCCCTTCGGGACCGGAACCGGGATCATCTTCCGACTGGCGGCATAGGCGGCAGCATCATGGATTCCTCGATAGCGCTCGACGACGCGGACCTGCCGTGGATCGACCTTCACGGCGACGAATATCGCGCCGATCCGGGCGTCGTCGTGCGCGCCGCGCGCGAATGTTCCTGGCTGGCGCGCACCGCCCAGGGCCTGCAAGTACTGTCCTATGCTGTCATCAAGCAAATGGTCGCGGACCCCGATATCGATAGCGCCGGACCGGACTATTACCGGCGGATGGGCGGGTCAGAGCTCTTGGTCGAATATGCCACCAACGGCATGCTGCCGCTGATCCAAGGGCTGCGCCACGACCGCATCCGCAAGGTCCTGCAGACCGGTTTCTCCGGTAAACGGATCATCGACATGCGCCCGGTGATGCGCCAGGTCACCGAACATCTGATCGACCGTTTCGCGGACAGGTCCGAATTCGACCTTGTCGCCGATTTCAGCCATCATTATCCGCTCGAGGTCCTGTGCGCGATGATCGGCGTCCCTGAGAGGGACATTCCGCAATTCGCCGAATGGACGCTGGCGCTCGCGCTGATGTCGCGGGCGCCGCTGGCGCCGCACCTGGCGGATATCGACCGCGCGCTACACGGACTCTACGGCTATTTCCGTGAACTGGTCGACGAACGCAGGGTCCATCCCAAAGACGATTTCGTGACGACGCTGATCCGGGCCGAGGCCGCCGGGGAAACACTGACCGAGGCCGAGTTGTTCGGATCGCTGGTCAACCTCCTGTTCGCGGGCCACGACACCACACGCTACCAGTTCGTCTGGGTCATCCAGCAGTTGCTGACACATCGCGGCGAATGGAACCGGATCGTCGCCGACCCTGCGCTCGCCGCCGGCGCCGTCGAGGAAACACTGCGGCTGGAGCCGTCGCTGGCGGGATTCGTGCGCCAGGTCAGCAAGGACGTGGTCTATCGCGGTATCCGCCTCCCGGCCGGGACCTTCCTGTCGCTGAGCGCGTTCGCTGCCAATCGCGACCCGGAGGTATTTCCGGACCCGGACCGCTTCGACATCACCCGCGCCAACGCGCACATGCACCTGACCTTCGGGCGCGGCGCGCATCTCTGCCTCGGCAACGCGCTGGCGCGCAACGAGATGACCGAGGCGCTGAAGATCTTCGCCCAGCGTTTTCCAGATCTGTCGTTCGCGGGCGCGGCGACATATTCCGAGGGTTATTCGGGAATGCGCGGCGCGGAAATATTGCCTCTCGCCGTACACGGCTGAGGCTTAACGCACACAGTTCACAAGAGGAGACGTGGAATGTTGTTGGAAGACAAGGTCGTCATCATCACCGGCGTCGGGCCGGGAATGGGCCGCAAGCTCGCGCTCGTTGCCGCGGAGGAAGGTGCCAAGGTAGCGATCTGCTCCCGCACGCAGGCCTTCATCGACGAGGTCGCGAACGAAGTCCGCGCTGCCGGTGGCGAGGCGATCGCCGTCGCGACTGATGTCGCCGACATGGCGCAATGCAAGCGCCTGGCGGATGCTACGCTCGATGCGTTCGGCCGGATCGATGGGCTGGTGAACAGCGCCTATAAGCGCGCCTCGTTCGGCACGTTCGAAGAGAACGACATCGAGCAATGGCAGGACAGCATGAACGTGACCTGCTTCGGCGCGCTGCGCATGATCAAGGCCGTATTGCCCGCGATGAAGCAGCGCCATGCGGGCGCAATCGTCAACGTCCTGACGCTGGCGGCGGTGAAGCCGTTCGCCGGCGAGGCCGACTATGCGACCGCGAAGGGCGCCCTGGGCACGGCCACCCGCGTCCTGGCCGAGGAGCTGGGGAAATACAACATCCGCGTGAACGCCACCCGCATGGGCTGGCTGTGGGGTCACTCGGTGAAGAACTGGGTCAGGATGCAGTCCGAAGCCGACGGTGTGCCCGAGCAGCAGGTGATCGACCAGATCGCCAACCGCATTCCGCTGAAGGTAATTCCGCCTGACGAAGAATGCGCCAAGTCGGTTCTGTTCTTCGTGTCTGACTATTCGAAGATGGCGACCGGCGGGCTGCTGGACGTCAATGGCGGCGAGTATATGACACCCTAGTCAGGCCCGGGCATTCTCCAATCCCAAATGCAGGGCGAGTATCCGTCGGGGATTCTAATCACGCATACCCGGTGTGAACCGGAAAGGTCCATGCGCGGCATGCTCTTATGATCAAGGTCGGCAATGGACGGCCGGCCGCTCAAGTCGCGGCACTCACATCGAGCGGCGGGAGATCCGCCGAGGGTACGATCGGGTCGTCGGAGGAGTCGGGCTTATGCGTGCGGCTGTTGACCCCGCCGGGGCGAACCGCATTGATCCTAAGGCCGCGCTCGCCGAACTCGGTGCTGCCGAGCGCACCAGCTCGATCTCCGAATGCGTCGGGGCGGTGTAGGCCGGGTTGATCGGTGTCCCAGAATACCGGCAATCGACCCATGACCACGACCCGCGCCGCCGGC
>JAQGIF010000282.1 GCA_028291345.1 Rhodospirillales bacterium
ATATCAGGCGCCCCGGGGCGAATTGATCGTCACCGCGCCGATCGTATTCGGGCGGTTGCATCTTCTGCCAATCATCAACGACTTCCTGAAGGCCTGTACCGGGATCGACGTCAGGCTGGCAGTCGGACCGCAACGTCAATCTGCTGGACGAGCACATCCGATCTTGCGCTCCGTATCGGTACGCTGCCCAACAGCAGCCTGCTAGCGACAGGGGTCGGGACGGTCAGCAGGTTGTCTGCGGCAGTCCGGCCTATTTCGCGGCACCGGGCATGCCGAAGGCACCCGCCGAACCGGGCGCACATAACTGCATGACCTCGGACGTTCTGGCCTCCGCAAATGCCTGGAACTTTGGATAGGAAAGGCGGAGGTCTCGGTTCCGGTCCGCTCGAGGCTGTTCGTGTCGACTGCGGAGGCGGCGAGCGATGGCCCTATCGCCGGCTGGGTGGCCCGCATGCTGTCGTACCAGTTCGCCCGGGCGGTCGCGGACGGGAGGCTGATCCTCACCCTTGAATCGTTCGAGCCGGCAGTTCTGCCCGTCAGGCCTGGTTTATACCGGTGGGCGGTTTTTACCCCTGAAGCTCCGTGCTTTCTGGATTTCGCCCCGCCGAGGCTGAAGGCGCGGCCGCCACCGTAAAGTCCTCCACCGCCTTAGCGGGAGAAGGGCTTCCTGAGCATCTTACCGGAATCGGGTTACTGGCAAGGGCAGCCCCGGTACGTCGGAGCGTCCCTGGTAGATCGTCCCGGTCTTTTCCGTCAGCTTGCCCGGGTTGGTGTAGCTGCTGCCGGTGACGATATACAGGTCGCGCAAATCCTTGCCGCCGAATGACACGCTCTGCACTTCGCGCACCGGCACTTCATAATGCGCCGCGATTTCGCCGTTCGGGCGGAAGCGGGTGACGCCGAAAGAATCGAAGCGCGCCACCCATATGCCGCCCTCGGCGTCCACCGCCAACCCGTCCGCATCTTTGATGTCAGCGAACAGGCGACGGCTCTCGAGGCCACCGTCCGGGGCGACGTCGAAAACCCACAGCGCCTTATAGCTTTCAGAGAGGTAAAGTTGGCGCCAGTCCGGACTGAAACCGATGCCGTTCGGCACGCCGACGCCCTCGCACAGACGCGTGACCGCGCCCGACTTGTCCAGCCGGATCAGCGGGCGCGGTTCGGCCGGGCGGCCGGCGCCAACATTCTTGGAATCGATCAGGCCGGCGATCAGGCCGCCATGCCCGTCGGGATAGATATCGTTGATCGCGCCGACCGGCTTGCCGTCAAGTTCGCTCAGCAAAGGGCGGATTTCACCGGTCTTTTCATAAAAACAGATCAGCCCGCTTCTGCCCGAGCAAACGATGCCCCCGTCATCGTTGAAGGCGATGCCGCCGATCCAGGTGCGGCCGGGCAGGAAGCTTTCGATCCGGCCATCCGGCAACCTTTTATGGAGGCCGCCGATCGTCACATCGCTGAAATAAAGATTGCCGCCAGTGTCGGCGCGTGGCGCTTCGAGGAACTCCCATCCCGATAAGAGCGTCTTGAACTCCATCTCTCTTCCCCCCGCGATTGTCCGGCCGGTCATTAGACCTTTGCAGCACATTCAATACGACGGATCGGGACAGCGCGCCATCAAAGCGTCAGTTTTCGACAGCCATTCGGCGGCCGACAAACATGCGGGAGATTGTGTGAGTCGCGGCGTTGTTGCGGCAGTCAAACTGCTGGTTCAACCCACTGCGAACTTTTAGTTATATCCGCTACTCCTCATAGAGTCAACGACTAAACGTTGATTAAATGACTTCTTATCTTTTATAAACTTCGTTCTTAATCATTTTTGTCACACTGCTTAGCTATTACACTATAGAATCTTAAAAAAACGCTCATTAAGGTTTTTTCATTATTCCCTTCGATATCGAACGTCGCTAAGGGTTGCGCCGGGAACGCCTGGTCGCGGAGCTCGTGGCCGAAGCATGTCCGCAAACCCAAAAAGGGATACCAAGATGCAATTTAAGTCGTTGTTGATGTCCGGCGCTGTTGCCGGGCTCGCGTTTGCCGGCACGGCATTCGCGAAGAACGCCCCCGTCACCTCAGCCCCTACTCCCGCCGCAACCGCTTCCGCGGTCGATGCGATGCAGACGCAGATCAATGCGATGCAGGCGCAAGTCGCTTATATGAAGCGTCAGCTCGAGCTGATGACGGAGAAGAATCCGCCGAGCGCCAAGACACCCAAAGTTACCATAAGCAATTCAAATAAGTTCGCGCTCGAAAGCAGCGATGGGCAATATTCCATTGGCCTGACCGGCCGTCTCCATGCAGATGTGGGTGACTATGTTGATTTCTCTCCGAAGTCCAAATCGGCAGGCCCGCAGGCGCTGAATAGCGGTTTCAACGTTCGCCGCGCCCGTATTGGCGTCACCGGCAAGGCCGCCGGCGATTTCACCTACCAGCTGGTTTATGACTTCGGCGGTAGCTCCGACGCACTGGCGGCCGGCAACAGCGATCTCCAGGCCGCCCAGGTCGGCTACACCGGGATCAAGAACGTGATCATCGAGGGCGGCTATTCCGATACCTTCTTCACCCTCGATGAAGCGACCAGTTCCAACGACATCCTGTTCATGGAACGCGCCACCCCCGGCGTTGTGGCCACCGGCATCAATGCCGGCGACTTCCGCTCGAATTTCGGCGCGCGCTATACCGGCGATCGCCTGTGGATCGGCGCCTATGTGCTTGGGCCGGCGAGCGGCAACACGCATAGCCCAAACAGCCAGTCGATCGGCGCTTTCCAGCGGATCGCCTATCAGGTCCTGGCGGAACCCGATTACTCCCTGCATCTGGGCGTGGGCGTCGACGAGATCATCAAGGCGCCGAATTCCGGCCCGCTGACGGCCAACTCGGTTACTTTGAGCGATCGTCCCGAGCTGCGCGTCGATTCGACGTCGCTCCTCACGACCGGCGGCCTGGGTTCGATCGCCGCGAACGGCCAAAGCCGTTCGGTGTCCGGCGGCTATATCCTGGACCTTGAAGCGGCCGGCGGCTACGGGCCGTTCTTCGCCCAGGGTGAGTATCTGCACTTCAACATCGACCGCTATAATCTTGCGACGGCCGAGTTCGATGGCGGTTATGGCGAGGTCGCTTATTCGATCACCGGTGAAACCCGGAAATATAATAAGGGCTCCGGCGCTTACGGCGGCCTCACCCCCGCCCACGCGTTCTCGCCGAAGGATGGATATTGGGGCGCTTGGGAAGTCGGCGCGCGCTATAGCTACATCGACCTGACAAGCAACTTCACGCCGGGCGTCGCCACGTCGCTGCAGCCCAGCGCGGTGAATGGCGGCAAGCAAGAGGTCTTTACCGCAGGCTTGAACTGGTACCCGAATAGTTACATGCGGTTCATGTTGAACTATGTCCACACCGAATACAACAAGGCCAACCCGACGACCACCAGCTATCAGGGTGTTGTCACCCCGATCGGTGGCCCGATCGGGGCCTCGATCGACGCTATCGGCCTGCGCACGCAGGTCGCTTGGTGAGTCCGTCGATCTAAAGAGTTATTCTCTATCAACGGGCGGGGGCAACCCCGCCCGTTTTTTATTGCCTGAAATCCAAATCGGCCGCGGGCGCCGTCTGAGGTATCGCGACCGATTTATACATTCATTTAGTGATGTTAAATATTGTTGACACGAATAAAAATGTAATTTACGATTTATATACATTCTTTGAATGTTATTTATATCTAAACTCGGGCGTCGTCGATGCGGCCTGTCCGAAATTGAAAAGAGAGAATGAAAATGACTGTCAGAGCGCTGCTTTTGGCCGGAACCGTCGCCGGCGCCGCAATTGGGATCGCGCACATCGCCTCGGCGCAGACCGCTCAGGAACTCGCCCAGACCCAGCAGGCTCAGATCGACTATCTGAAGCGCCAACTCGGGATATTCGCCGCGCAACTGCAGCAGATCGAGGCCCAACAGGCGGGCGCGACCAAGCCCGGAGCGAAGCCCGCACCGAAAGTGACGCAGAGCGCATCTAACAAGTTCGCGATCGAGAGCGCCGACGGACAATATTCAATGGGCCTGACCGGCGGGTTTCAGGGCGATGTCGGCTATTACCCCGGCTTCGAGGCGAAATCGAAGGTCGTCGGTCCGCAGAACCTGAATAGCGGCTTCAACGCGCGCCGTGCGCGCATCGGCGTCACCGGCAGGGCTGGCGGCGATTTCACCTATACCTTCATCTACGACGCCGGAAACAGCTCAGACGCCACGCCCAAAGGTATCGAGACCGCCCAGGTCAACTATGTCGGCATCAAGGGACTGTCGGTCGATTTCGGTTATTCGAACACGCCTTTCACACTCGATCAGGCGACCAGCTCCTACGACACGCTGTTCATGGAGCGCGCGACGCCATCCAACATCGCGACGGCGCTGAACACAGGCGACAACCGCTCCAATTTCGGCGCGAAATATTTCACCGACCGCTATTGGATCGGGGCCTATGTCACGGGCCCGGCGGTGGGCGACGCGCATGGCGTGGCCGAACGCATCGGCGCATTCCAGCGCGCCACCTATCAGGTGCTGCAGGACCCGAACTACACGCTGCATGTGGGCGTGGCGGCGGATGAGCTGCTCAAGGCGCCCAATACGGGGCCGAACACGGCCAACGCCATTTCCCTTAGCGACCAGCCGGAACTGCGCGTCGATACGACGACCTTCGCGAATACCGGCACGCTGGGCACAGTCGCCAATCCGGTCACAGGCGCGCAAATCTACGATTTCGAGCTTGCAGGCAACTATCAGAACTTTTTCTTCCAGGGTGAGTATTTCCATTACGACATCGAGCGGCGCGGTCTGAAGACAGCCGAATTCGACGGCGCCTATGGCCAAGCGGCGTGGACGATCACCGGGGAGAGCCACAAATATGTGCCATCCTCCGGCTCCTATGCGCGGATCGTGCCGGATCATGCCTTCTCGCCGAAAGACGGCTATTGGGGCGCATGGGAAGTCGCCGGCCGGGTCAGCTATGTCGATCTCACTTCGAATTTCACCGCCGGATTGCCGATTTCGGCGACGTCGCAGCCCAGCGCGATCGTCGGCGGGCGCCAGACCAGCTACACGGTCGGACTGAACTGGTATCCCAACAGCTATCTCCGCTTCGAACTCGACTACCTCCATACCGATTTCGACAAGGCCAACCCGACGGCCCTGCCGGGCGTCAGGCTAGGCGCGCCGGTCGGCGCTGAGATCAACGCGTTGGCTTTGCGGACCCAGGTTACTTGGTAAACCCGGCACAACCTCCACAACAATCCATATAACGGAGCGAAATCATGACATTAATATTCAAGGTCCGGGGGACGCTCATCGCCGTCGGGATTGCGCTCGCGACGGTCGGCGGCGCCCATGCCGCCGGT